>NZ_JAPEOX010000003.1 GCF_026340675.1 Streptomyces sp. NBC_01264 | reverse complement strand
ACCTGAGCGCTGCGCGCTCAGGACTGAACGGTCTCGCTGCGCTCGCCCGGGCCCTTCGGGCCCAGCTCTCCGCTTCGCTCCGAGCTATGGCTGGCCCTTCGGGCCAGGGTCCTTCGCTGCGCTCCGGACGGCCCGGGAGCTCCGCTTCGCTCCACTCCCGGGCCGGGGGCCGCTTCGCGGCCCCCAAAAGTCCCGCGCTCCGCGCGGGGTGACCCCATTTCACGGGGTCCAGGCCTTCGGCCCGTTGCACGGGGCCTGCTTGGGGGCCAAGGGCCGGCCCTTGGGGCCGGGACTCCTCCGCTTCGCTGCGGAGCAACGGCGGCTTTACAGCTACCGCAGCCCCGCGGAATACGAGATCACCTTGGCTGCCTGACCAGCACACCAAGGGTGTCGGTCAAGCCGGAACAAGCTCAATGAAGAGCTTTGGCTCCATTCGGCTCTGGTTTGGTTTTGCCGAGTCAGAGCCGGCCCTTTGAGTAGATGTTCGTTCGCTTTGCTGTGTACTGGTTTGGTTGTGCTGTGCACGGAAGGTGAGCCAGTTTCACAGCATCTGGGCATTCACTTCGCTACGGTGCTCCAGATCTGGCCTCGAACCGTCGTCGGTGCATAAGACCACTGCTGAACACGGGCCCCGTCCGCACCACTGGAATTCTCTACTTCGAGGAACTTTCCGGTGGCCACGTTCTTCCAGCCGTAATAGTTTGCATCCAAGCCCATGTACTGCCAACGGTGGTGGCTCAGGTTCAGGTTGCAGTCCCACTGCTGGACCTGAGCCCCATTGCTCTTTGAGCCGTTCTCGACTTCGAGGCACTTGCCACTGTTGACATTGACAATCCCGTAGTTCCAGTCGCCAAGCTCAACGAACCTCCACGAGGCCCCACGCTGTCCGACACACATCCACTGCTGGGCATTCGCACCGCTGGCTGAACTGGAGTTGTCAATCTCTAGGCACTTGCCCGAACCGTTGATGATACGGAACGAACCAGAGGTAGGAGGACCAGCGTGGCCTACCCCCGGCAATGCAAGCACCAGTACGGCAGCAGATGCGCTGATCGCAACAACTCTTGAAGACATCTTCAACTCAGAACCTCCAACGGCATTGCAGCGAAAGAGCTGCATCATGATGATCTTGGCAACGCCAAGCTTGGCAAGCTGCGCTGCTTGGCGGAAAACATGATCATACCCATGTTGATCTAGGTATCCCCACCCCCCAAATACCCAAGCCTGCAACCCGGATGTCACCGAGGGTCACCAGCTTGGCCATGGGCGTCCTGCGCTTCGTTTGGGGCAAGGCATCGACTTGGTCGGTTCCTTGTCCTCAGGGACCGCCTTGCGGCGCAAGGTCGACCTTTTAGGCAGGGGCTCCTCTGCTTCGTAGCCTCACTGTGTGGGCCAGAGAGAGGTCCCTTGCTCTGCTACGAGGGCAGGACTGATTTGCACCCCACTGCTGGGCCTATAGATCCGAAACGGCTCTACAGCGTTGCAGGGCAGCAGCCACTCCGGGATCTGGGAGAGTGAGGAGCTCAGAGGGTTGCTGACCTGGGGTTTTGTGGCTGGGTTCAACGGCGTTAACGCTGAGGCTGCTGTGGGGTGTTAACGGCGTTAAGGGTTGGGAGCGGGGTGTGCTTCAAAATGATAGGTGGATAGAGATGGGAATCAGTCAGATTCTGCGGGGTTGTGGCTGAGGAGCGAGGGGTTCCGGTGGGGTGGCGGGGGTCTGGGAGGGGGCGGTTTTGAGGGCCATCGTGAGATCTTGCGTGCCGGTTGAGACGGCGTTGAAAGTCTTGGCGGGAGCGTCCACCGGCCTATAGAAGGTACGGAGATGCGTCGTTGCAGGTCAGGGGGGGTCTGATAGAAAAGATATGTCCCCTCAGTAGGGACATATCTCGGGGGTTGTGTCGCTGCTAGGGGGACACAACGGCTGCAAAATGTCAGTGGTGCTGACGTAAAAAGCGCTAAAACGTCGGGGGGGCTGACGTATTGGGGGAGATCTGCCGGCTAACTGGTGGTGAGGCGGGTGGGGTTGGCCGGGGAGGGTCGGGAGGGGGGTCCGGGGAGGGTGTGGCTGAGATATGTCACCTGTGAGGGGACACAAGACACGCCGAACGTCAACGAGCGTGACACTTGTGTCACGCTTGTTGACATACTGATCTCCGCAGATCAACGGAGTGGAGAGCAGCCTCGTGTCATCAGAGCCACAGCGCCGCCGGGGCAATCCGGTAGGGACCCCGCGTCCTGATCTGCCGGTGGACGATGCGATCTCTGCGTGGAGTCAGCCCCTGGCTCCGGTCAAGGATCTGGACAGCCTCGCGAAGCGGTACCCCACGCGGAAGCTGACCTTGGACGGCGAGCGCAAGCCGCTGGAGTTCTACGGGACCGAGAATCAGCCGAATGCGTTCTCGATGGACAGCCTCGAGTTCTTCCTCGTGATCGCCCAGTACTTCCGCGAAGCGCTGCCTCTGCGGCTGATCCTGCTGCTCATCGCCTGCCAGCGGGCGGGGGGGCGGATTCCACTTACCCAGGAGGAGATGGCTACCATCCTGGATGTCAGCCGGACGAAGACGTCGGAAGCTCTGCACACGGTGATGTCTCATGGGATCGTCTTCAAGGTGCGGCGGGGTGTGTATCAGTTCAACCCGCCCTACAGTTACCGGGTGGCGGAGTTCATCCCGGGTACCGAGATGACGGGTGAGTTCGTGAAGGTGGAGCAACACGGGACCATCTCGCAGATTCGTAGCGATACGAGCCTGCCGGACTTGGTGCGCTTCCCCTCGCTGGACCACATGAGGCAGGCCATCGCGGAACTGCGGGCCGAACGGGCAAGAGAGCGCGCTGCGCGTCGGGTGAGCCGGACGAAGCGCACGGGAGAAGGGACGGCTCAGTGAGCACCTTGCGATTCGCCGCGGTCAATGCCGACGGGCTGCTCTCCGACCTCGACCTGCCTCCGGCGGCGTACCGGGTGCTGCTGAAGCTCCGTTCGCTCAGTGAGCCGGGCGGGCGGATCCTCATCGACCAGGCGACGGTCGGCGGGATGCTGGATCTGAGCCGGCCGAGCGTGAACGCCGCGCTGCGGAGCCTGGAGCTGGCGAAGTTGGTCAGGAAGATCCGTAACGGGGTCTATCAGATCAACCCGATGCTCGCCGGGTACACCTCGTTCGAGGATGCGGTCGCGGCCGTGAACGAGATGGACGCGGAGGAGAGGCTGGACGCGCGGGGTTATGTGGCCAGCTATCACCGGGCGGTGGCGGCGTATCAGGACCAGCTCGCCGAACAGCGCAAGAAGCGGGCGGCTCAGGCCGTCGCGAAGAAGGCGGCTGAATCGAAGCGGCGTAGGGCGCTGCACGCGGTTGGCTGAGTAAGTGGTGTTTGTAGGGCTTCTGAGGGGTGCTCAGGGGCTTGTGGGGGCCCCGGAGTACTCCGGGGCCCTTTGTCGTGTTTGAGGGGCTCAGGGGGGCTTGCAGGGGGCCGGGGGTGTGAGGGGCGGCGTCCCGTCCTGGGGCGGGTTGGGAAGTGGACGTCCAATCCGGCCACTACGCCTGCGCCGCCGTTGACGAGTGCGGGCTGCGCGCTCTGGGTGAACCGCGCGAACGTGGCCGCCTGACGGGTGACCAGAGCGGCTCCGGGGACGGCGGAGTGGGCGTCGGCCATGGCGTTGTCGCGGGGCCCACCGAGTCGGTCAGCCGGCCTTCTGGTCGGGGTGCTCGGCTTCGGCGAGTGAGCCGAGCATGCGGTGGGCCACGGCCTCGGGGTGTGGGTGTAGCTCTTCGAAGTGTTGTGCCAATTCGTCGTGCTCGGACCTGGCTGGGGAAGGGCGTTGTCCGGGCTTCTAGAAGTTGAGCTCCACGTAGTCGATGTCGGTGAACTCGACGAGGAGGCCCTGGGCGCGGGCGCCGTTGTCCTTGAAGTAGATCTCCTGGAGCCCTTCGGCGGTGATGCTGCGGAGCTGGGCTTCGGTGGCTCCGGCCTCGTAGGCGCTGAAGAGGCGGGAGGCGTACTCCGGGGGGAGGTGCTGGGTGATGCGTCGCATCCGGCCGTCGTCGGTGGTGCCGGGGGCGGCGCTGAAGCCGAAGCGGGCGCGGGTCTCGATGACCAGTCCGGTCTGCTTCGCGGCCTTGTCGCGGGCGCGCTTGCGGACGAGGGGCTGCCAGCGGCGGCGGACCTCGCGCTCCAGGCGGGCGGCGAGTTCCGGCTTGGGCCGCTTGATCTGGTCCTTCACGTACCGCTCGACGGTGCGCCGGGAGATGGCGAGGAGGTCCGCCACGGCCTTGGTCGATTTGAGCTGTTTGACGAGGTAGCGGATCTGGGCGCCCGCCGATTTGGGGATGGGGCGGGTGAAGTTCTGCTCGTCGGCGCGGTCGAGGCTGTCGCTGATCTCGGACATGGGTGGCTCTTACTCTCCGTCGGCCGCGGCGTCGTGGCCCTTGATGTGGCGGGCGGGGTTGTGTCGTTCGTCGAGCAGCTGAACGGCCCAGAGGAGGGGTTGGGTGCCCTCGTGCTTGACCATGCCGGGGTTGACGCCGAGGCGGAAGCCGCCGGGCAGGGGCTTGCCTTCGGGGGTGCGGGGGAGGAAGTCGAGGGGGCTGGGGCCGTCGGAGAGGTAGACCGCGCAGTCGGAGAGGACCGCAATGGGGTAGAGGTCTGCTGACGTTGCGAGCTTTTGCATCTTGCGGTGCATGTTGACGCGGGCCGTGGAGATGACGGCGGCTCGGATGTCGGGGCGCCAGGTGGGGCGTTCGAGGGCGGGCCAGCTCTCGCCGGGGCGGTAGCCGGCGCCCTGCGGGCGTTCGCGGAGCTTGCCGATGCCGCCCTTGACGGTGGACTTGATCGCGGAGAGGACCGCGGTCTGGGGGAGGGGGTGATCGGGGTCGCCCTTGTACTCCGCCATCGCCTGAAGGAAGGCGGAGTCCGTGAGGGACGCGTGGACGCCGAGTTCGGCCATCGTCGCCATGTAGGCGTCGCGCAGGCGGGTGTACCAGGAGTCGAGGTACGGGCCGTGCTCCGGGCGGAGCCAGGCCTCGGTGGGCCGGACGGTGAGGCCGAGCTCCTGGGCGTAGGCGAGGGTCGGAGTGGCGTACCAGGCGGGGCCGATGGGCGGGCGGCCGTGCGGGGTGAAGGGGCTGGGGAGGCGGGGGTCCATGGCGGTGGCCTGGGCGGAGAGGTCCACGAGCCAGGAGCCGGGGAGCTTCGGGTCGAAGCGGGGGCCGTCGGTGTGGACCGCGGGGCCGGTGCCGACGAGGAGCCGGTTGGCTGCCGCGGCGAAGGCCATGTTCACGTCGATGCCGACGGCGTGGGTGCGGGTGCACTCGGCGTCGGTGAGGAGCTGGGGGTCGCGGATCCAGTCGTACGCCTCCTCGTCGAGAACCTGGTCCGGGGTGCGCTGGTGGGAGCGGGGGTAGAGGGCCGCGACGACCGGGTGCTCGTCGGGGGCCTCCGGGGGAGCGGGGTCGACGGGGCGGGTGAGGGAGCCGGGGACCGGGGCGGAGACCCAGGTGTTCGTGGACTCGTCGCGAGCGGCGCGGGTGGGCGGGCGCAGCGCCGTCATCAGCTCCAGGCCCGAGACGGCCGTGGAGCCGCGGGGGGTGAGGACGCGGGTCGCGTAGGAGGTGAGGAGCTCGGCGAGTTCCGGTGCGGGGAGGTCGGCGGTGTGCTCGCCCCAGGCGCGGGGGTCGAGGGCGCCCCAGGGGAGGATCGCGAACTGGACGCACTGGCGGCCGGTGGTGGGGGTGGCGGGGCGGTAGATGCGGGGCCAGGGGCCGAAGCCGCGGCGGGTCAGCTGCCATTTTGCTTTGGTGAGCTGCTTGATGACCGGGTGGTCGTCGGGGAGGCGTAGGCCGCGGCGGTCTTCCAGGACGAGGGGGAGTCCGAGTGCCTCGGTAGCGGCGGGGGTGAGGACGAGGAGGGGGTCGCCGTCCTTGCCGTTGCGGTGGAGGCGGGGGGAGCGGAGGTCGGCGGCGGGGGAGAGGGCCCATTCGACGAGGGCGGGGAGGGTGGGGGTGGTGGGGGGTGTGAGGACTGTGCCGTGGGCGGCGTGGGCCTTTCCTGTGCCGTCGAGTACGGCTAGGGGGCCGTTGCCCTCCGGGGCGGGGGTGGGGGCGGCTGCACCTGTGCGGGGGGTCGTTCGGGGGGCGGTCGGCTGGGGGTGAGGGGTGGGGGATGCGGCGTGCGGGTGGGTTGGGGGGCCCTGCGGGGCTGCTCCCCTACCCGCCCCTTCCCGAAACTGGGGCTCCGCCCCAGGCCCAGGGTGTGGTGCGGCCTCGGGGCCGGCGTCCACGGTGTGGGGGGTGGAGTTAACGGCGTTAACGCCGTTAACGGGTGCGGTGGGGGTGGGTCCGGCGCCTTCGGCGCGGGCCTGGGCGGTGGCGGGTTGGGGGGACGCGGGCTGTGCTGCGGCGGCCTTCGGTACGGCGACCTGCTCTGCCGCAGGCTGAGGTGCGGCGGCGGGTTGCGGGGTGTTAACGGCGTTAATGGGCCCGCTGGTGGTGTGAGGGGGCGCGGGCTGAGGGGCGGGGGCGTTAACGGCGTTAATGCCGTGGAGGTCTGCCAGGCCGTTGAGGAGGCGGGCGTAGGCGGCGCGCTTGGGAGGGCGCGGGGCCGTGCGGCCGGTCTCCCAGGAGGTGACCGTTTCGCGGCGGACGGCCAGGGCCTGGGCGATCTGGTCCTGGCTCAGGCCCGCGGCCTCGCGGAGGCGCTTGCGCTCGTCCGGGTGCGGGAGGGCGTCTTGTGCTGCGGCCTCTTCCAGCAGGGCATCGACCGCGGCGAAGAGCGAGGTCTGTTCGTTTTCGTGCGCGTTGGGCATGGGCACCTCCAGGTGCAGCTTATGCGAACCGCACCATGGAACGCACGTGAAACACACGTGAAACACACGTGGGGGCGATGGTGGTCCGGCGGCCGGGCCAACGCCCCCTTCGTGTCGGGTGGGTTAGATGCGGGTCAGGAGGAGTTCTGTCACCGCCCTCAGGTCGTCCGGGGTGAGGTGAGCGGTGAGGGCGTCCGCGATCGTGTCCGGGGAGTCCGCCGCGATGGTGATGCGGCGGGGGGACGTGGCGGGGGAGGGGTGGGGCTCGGGGGTGGGGCCCGGGGCCAGGGACGGGGCCGGGCGGGTGCGTTGGCGCGGGGGGTTAACGGCGTTAACGGCTTCCTCCGCCGCGGTCGCCTGGTCCTCCTGGGGGAGGCGGCCGATGCGGCGGGCCGGTTCCACCTTGAGTTCGCCGGTCTCCACCTTGTCCTGGAGCTCCGGGGTGAGGTTGAGCAGGGTCAGGCGCTGGGAGACCCAGGCCGGCGTCTTGCCGAGGCGCTTGGCGACCTGGGCCTGGGAGCCGTGCACCTCGACGAGTTCCTGCAGGGCGCGGGCCTGGTCCATGGGGGCCACGTCGACGCGGTGGACGTTGGCGATGAGCGCCGACTCTAGGATGTCCGCCGCCGAGGAGGCGAGGGAGTCGTTGACGTGGATCTGCATGGTGCGAAGGCCAGCGCGCTGGGCCGCCGCCAGGCGCCGGTTGCCGTCGATGACGACGTACGGGGCGCGGCCCAGGCCATCGGCGTTGCCGGGGTGGGCCTCCATGAAGGCCATGCGGGTGGCGACCGCCAGGGGCTGGAGCTGACCCCGGACGGTGAGGGACGCGGCCAGCTCTTCGAGCTCCGTGAGGTCCTCGCGGAGGTTGAACGGGTTGTGGGCGAGGGCCTCGATCGGGACCTCCGAGGGCGGGACCACGCCGGAGGTGGGGGCGCCGGTGGCTTCGGCGATCGCCGCGCGGCGGGAACTGACGCCGACGGGCTGGGCGCGGGCGAAGGAGCTCGAGACTCCGAGTTTGTCGGCCTTGCTCATGAGATCTCCCTTGCGAGGGCGCGCAGGGCGACGGCTTGCTCGCCCTTGGGCGCGTAGACGAACAGCGGTTGCTTCACGCGGACCGCTTCGCGCTGTTCCTTGAGGTCGGGGACGATCGCCACGACCCGCGGATCCTTTATGTCCATCCAGGCCTGGAGGGAGCTGGTCGCGATGTAGCCGCGGCGGCCGTCGTAGAGGTTGACGACCAGGCCGAGGTAGTCGATGTCGAGGCTGAGGTCGTCGCGGAGGTCGTTGATCTGGGAGGTGAGGAGGTCGTAGGCGTCCGCCGAGGAGTCCTCCGCCTGGACCACGATCAGCGCGCCGGAGGCGCCCGGCTGTTCGGCGTCGCGGCGGCGGCCGTAGTAGATGGCGGCGTCCATGCTGAGGCCGAGGCTCGGCGGGCAGTCGATGAGGATGACGTCGTAGTCGGCCTCGACGGGTGCGAGGGCCCGCTCGAGCGCGGCCTCGCGGGCTCGGACCGTGGAGAGGCGGACGTCGAGGAGGAACGCGTCCGTGCAGGCCGGGAGGATGTGGAGGCGGTCGCCGAAGTGCTCGTCCGGGATGGAGACGATCAGGTCGGCGAGGGGTCCCTTGGCCTCGCCCGCCATGTGGCAGGTGAGGCTGTCTCCGCCGATGGGAAGCGGCTGCCGGCCGAGCTGCTTGGTGAGGTGGCCCTGGGGGTCGAAGTCGACGAGCAGGACGCGCATACCGAGTCCGGGCAGGTCTTCCAGGTCTACGGGCGGGGCGGACGCGGTGGATCCGGTGGACGCGAAGGCGTCCTGGGCCGACTGGTCGCCGTCCTCGGCGGCCGAGAGCCGGGCCAGTTGGCGGGCTACGCGGACCGGGTGGAGGGTGTCGGGGTCCTCCGCGAGGGCTTCGGCGGTGCCGGCGGTGATGGCCGTCTTGCCGACACCGCCCTTCTGGTTGCACACCACGATGCGGCGCACGACCGAGGGTCGCTTCACGGTGGGGGCCGGGTTCATCTCCAGCCACAGGGAGACGGCTTGGGCCAGTCCCTGGATGAGGGAGACGCCGCGGTCCTTGGAGCCGGTGCGGAAGGACTCCCACTGGCCGGCGGGCAGCCAGGTCGAGAAGGATTCGGCGCCGGAGGTGTCGACGGGGGAGGGGGAGGAGGCGAGCGCGCTCCAGTGGGCGATGCCCTGGTGGACGGCGTCCTGGATGTCCACCCGCAGTTGGGCGGTGCGGATCTTGAGCTCCTGGCGCAGCCACGGAGGGAGTTTGGAGACGACCTTCTCACGGTCGTTCGGTGACGAGGGTGAAGTCATGCGAGGGACTTTACTAACGTTCAGGGGTGTTCGTGGGCACCACGCTTGAGTTTTGCTAACGAAGTGGTGTGGATCGGCTGAGAATCGCCTCCTGGGAGGAGGTGGGGCGTTGGCCCGGGGGCGCGTTGGTCTCCGTGGTGGAGGCCGGCGGGCAGGTTCCGGCGCTGGTCCTCGACGGGCTGAGGTTGCTGGGCTGAGCGGGTGGATGGGCGTGCCTAGGCATTAACGGCGTTAACGCCGGGGCGCGGTGTGGGGCTTCGTGGTCTGGTGGTGGGGAGGTGCCCGGGTGGGGGCGCGAGGTATTAACGGCGTTAACGCCGGAGGGTGGAGGCCTCGACGGTGCTGGCCGTGCCGTGTTGGGCGGGGGCATTAACGGCGTTAACGCTCAGGGGGGGGGCGGGTCTCGCGGGTTGGCTGCCGGGAGCATTAACGGCGTTAACGCTGGAGGGGCGTGCGGGCGTACGGCTTGGTGGTGGGGGCGGCATTAACGGCGTTAACGCTGGAGCGGTACAGGGGTTTGGGGTGGGGCCGGGCATTAACGGCGTTAACGTCGGGGCGGTGTGGGGCGGTGGTGGGGGCGGGCGTTAACGGCGTTAATGCTGGAGCCGTGTGGGGGGCTTGGGGTGGGCGCCGGGTATTAACGGCGTCAACGGTGAGGGGTGCGGGCGGTGGGGGTGCCGCCGAGGCTCGGGCTCGGGCGGGCCCCTTTTCGTTCCTTGTGGGACAGATCACTTTGCGTCCTGTCCCACCTTCCGGGGCGCTCGTCTGTCCTATGGACGACACCGTGAAGTGCGGGCGAAGAAGGAGACGGACATGAAGGTTCTACTGGCGGGTGCGAGCGGGGTTCTGGGGCAGAGGGCGGTACGGGCTCTGCGTGCGGCCGGGCATGAGGTCGCCGGTCTTGGGCGGGGCGCGGGGATGGACGTGCGGGCCGACCTGCTCGATCGTGAGGGCCTGCTGCGCGCCGTGAACGGGCTCGGCTTCGACGTGGTGGTGCACGCGGCAACGGCGTTGTCGGGGAAGAGCCTGGCCCGGCACCAGGACATGGCGGGGACCAATGCGCTGCGCACCGAGGGGACCGTCAATCTGCTGGCCGCCACGCGGGAGACCGGGGCGCGGCGGTTCGTCGTGGAGTCGATGATGTTCGGCTACGGGTACGGGGACCACGGCGGGGCCGTGCTCGGTGAGGACGACGGCTTCGGGCCGCAGGGGGCGAACGTCTGGCTGGAGCGGCACGTGGGCGCGATGCGGACCAAGGAGGAGCTGGCCTTCACCGCTGACGGGATCGAGGGGGTGAGCCTGCGCTTCGGGCTCTTCTACGGGGCCGGTGTCACTGATGTCCACGTGGTGCCGATGCTGCGCAAGCGCGCCCTGCCCGTGGTGGCGGCCAAGGGGCGGGCGCTGAGTTGGGTCGACGTGGCCGACGCGGCGAAGGCGGTCGTTGCCGGCGTGGAGTCGGGGCGGCCCGGGCAGGCGTACAACATCGTCGACGACGAACCGCTGGGGTGGGACGCGCACATGCGGGCGGTGGCCGCGGCGTTCGGGGCGCCCGCGCCGATGACCGTACCTCTGTGGGTTCTGAAGCCGGCACCGCTCGCGCACACCATCATGGGGACGGATCTGCGGCTGGCGAACGCCAAGGCTCGGCGTGAGCTTGGCTGGGGCCCCGTGTACGCGAGCAGCGTGGTCGGGGCGGGTGCGCTTGCGGCAGCGTTGTCGATGCCGGGGACGTGCGGCTGAGTTGGGATCGCGCGGAGGGGACCGTACGACGGACCGCGCAGCGGACACGGTCCATGTACGGGCCCGGCGGGCGCGGTTCGCTACCGCGCCGGGGCAACGGGGCGAGGTGACCCGGCGGTCGCCGTACGGGGCGGATCATGTGGCGCGCTGGCTGCTGGGGATGCCGGCCAAGCCCTCGCTGCAAGTGAATCCGGAGGAGGCGGCGGGGCCGGTGGGTTGGGGAACTGGTGAGGGGCCACCGCGTCCGGGGCGTCCGGGATGTGAAATCGCCGTGCGGGGGCGCCGTAGGGCTGTGATCATCATCCGATGATCGATGAGCAGCGGACCCGGCCCGTGCTGGTGGGCGACGAACGGGCGACCTTGACCAGCGTTCTCCAGTGGCAGCGGGACACCCTGATGATGAAGTGCGCCGGGCTGTCGGACGAGCAGCTGCGGCGCAGGGCGGTGGCCCCGTCGGGGCTGAGCCTGCTCGGGCTGGTACGGCATCTCGCGGAGGTCGAGCGCGGCTGGTTCCGCAATGTCGTGGGCGGCGAGGACGTGCGCGGGTACTTCGGGAAGAACGAGGCCGGGGAGTGGGCCGAGTTCGACGTGGACGACGCCGATGTCGCCGGGTCGTTCAAGGTCTGGGAGGACACCTGTGCGCGCTCGCGGGCGATCGTGGACGCGGCCGAGTCCCTGGGCGTGACCGGCTCTTACGGGGACCAGGCCTACTCCCTGCACTACATACTGGCCCACATGATCGAGGAGTACGCCCGGCACAACGGGCACGCGGACCTGCTGCGCGAGGCGATCGACGGGACCACCGGGGAGTAGGGGAGTAGCCGGCGCCCCGGTGGCCTAGGGCGTGTCCGCAATGTCGATCGGTCGTTACTCCGTTCGTGGTGCGACGTCATGAACTGACTGATCAGGCCTGGGATGTCATCGGGCCGTTGCTGGCTCCGCCCCGGATGGGTCGTCCGGTGCGAGACCGGCGTCAGGTCCTCAACGGGATCCTGTGGAAGCTGTCCACGGGTGCGGCCTGGCGGGATCTGCCGGAACGGTATGGGCCGTGGAAGACGGTCTATGAACGGTTCCGCCGCTGGTCAGCCGACGGAACCTGGGACCGGCTCCTGGCCCACGTCCAGCAGCACGCGGATGCGATCGGCGAGGTCGACTGGACGATCGTCTGCGTCGACTCGACGATCGTGCGAGCTCACCAGCACGCAGCCGGGGCCCGAAAAGGGGGCCCTGGACCGGCGAAGCACTCGGACGCTCCCGCGGCGGACTGAGCACGAAAATCCACCTCTCCTGCGACGGGCAGGGCCGGCCTCTCGCGTTCACGATCACCGGCGGGAACGTGAACGACTGCACGCAGTTCGAGCCGGTCATGGCCCGCATCCGCATCAAACGGTGCGGGCCCGGCCGGCCCCGCACCCGGCCGGAGCGGGTGGTCGGCGACAAGGGCTACTCGTCCCGCAAGATCCGCTCCTACCTGCGGCGACGCGGCATCGCCTGCACGATCCCCGAGCGCGTCGACCAGATCAGCGGGCGTATGCGGCGCGGCGAGAGCCTGTGCCGTTTCGACCGTGCGGTCTACCGGCGCCGCAACGTCGTCGAACGCTGCTTCAACCGGCTCAAGCAGAACAAGGCCCTCGCCACCCGCTACGACAAACGAGCCCGCCACTACAAAGCCCTGGTCACCCTTGCCTGCCTACGGCTATGGCTCCCCAACTGACATTGCGGACACGCCCTAGCCCGTCGCCGTCGTGCGGTTCACCGCGTCCAGGGCAGCGGCCCAGGGGAAGTGCGCGGGGGCGTCGGGGCCGGCCGGTCCGGGGACGAATCCGCCTTCGCCGAACAGGACCGAGGCACCGGCGCCGCGCAGGACGGCCAGCGACTGGTCGAACTGCGGGTGGGCGGCGAGGGCTGCGTTCGCGCACGGCATGGTGACGACGGGGGTGCCCTTGCCGATGGCCTCGGCGGCGACCCCGACGACGAACCGGTCCGTCAGGCCGAGGGCCCAAGCGTTGACGGAGTTGAACGTGGCCGGGGCGAAGAGCAGGGCGTCGGCCGTCGGCCAGACGTCGGGCTCGCCGGGCAGTTTGTACTGCCAGCGGACGGGGTGGCCGGTGAGCGCGGCGAGACCGTCGAGGCTGTTGGACAACCAGTGCGCGGCGGTGGGGGTGAGGCCGAGGCAGACGTCCCAGCCCCGGGACTGGGCGTCCTCGATGACATGGGCCACGTCGAAGACGGGCGGGGCGGCGGAGCAGAGCAGGTAGAGGGTCCTCGTCGTGGTCATGCCGCAATGTGATCATATCGCTCGGCCTGAGGTTGACTCAGGTCGCGGCGGTTGCGGTGGTGTAGCCGAGGGGGCCGGACGCGACGAACCCCCGGGACCGGTTCGGTCCGGGGGGGTGTCTCTATGTCCTTCGTCAAGGACGTGGTGCCGGGTATGGGGCTGTTTGGGGTGGTCATGCGGCGGGGGTTCTGGACTCGTAGAAGGTGCCGTCGCGGAGCATGGCGAACAGGACGCTGATGCGTTGGCGGGCGAGGCGGAGGAGGGCCTGGGTGTGGGTTTTCCCGCGGGCTCTTTGTCTGTCGTAGTAGGTGCGGGAGGCCGGGTCGGCGTTCATGCAGGCGAAGGCGGAGAGGAACATGGCGCGTTTGAGCTGCCGGTTTCCGCCTCTGGGTGCGTGTTCGCCGTGGATCGAGGTCCCGGACGACTTCGTCGTCGGCGCGAGCCCGGCGTAGGAGGCGAGGTGGGCGGCGCTGGGGAAACTGGTGCCGTCGCCGACGGTGACCAGCAGGACGGCAGCGGTCCTGACGCCGACTCCCGGCATCGAGGTCAGGACCTGGTGAAGAGGGTGAGCCTCCAGCAGGCTGCTGATCTGCGCTTCCAAGGCCCGGCGCTGGTCGTGAACCGCCGCGAGGGAAGCGGCCAGGGACGGGATCACGATGTCGAGAGTCCCGGTTCCCGGGACCACGACGGTCTGTTCGTCGAGAGCGTCGAAGACCTCGTCGATCAGCCGGACGGCCATCCGCGGGGCCTTCGGGCGGATGAGTTCGACGAGCCTGCGGCGGCCGGCTTTCCGCAGAGCGGCCGGGGATCCGTAGCGTTCGAGGAGCCAGGTGACGGCCCGGTGGTCCAGCCGGGGTCCGAGTACGCGTTCCAGCGAGGGGTGGAACTGGGTGAGCAGGCCGCGTATCCGGTTGCTGGTGCGGGTGGCTTCGGCGGCGAGGTCCTGGTCGAAGCCGGTCAGCACCGTGAGCTCGGCAGTGACCTCGTCGGTCAGCTCCAGCGAACGCAGGACATGGGGCATCGTCCTGGCCGCGTCCGCGATCACCGCCGCGTCCTTCGCGTCCGTTTTCGCCTCGCCCGGATACAGATCAGCGATCCGCCGCATCGCGAGGCCGGGCAGGTAGGCGACTTCGCAGCCCGCGTCCCGGGCGACGGTCAGCGGCAGAGCCCCGATCGATGCGGGCTGGTCCACGATCACCAGCACCGTGCCGAACTTCGCGATCAGCTTGTCGAAGACGGCCCGCAGTCTCGGTTCGCTGTTACTGACTTCAGCTCTTTGGGGTGAATGTTTGCGAAGTCCCTGATGGGTCTGGGTGGGTGGCTGTATCCGTGGTGTGTGAAATATGCGGATGGGGGCGGGCTGACTCCTGCGGGACGTCGGCGCCGGGAGACGGTTCGTATGCAGGCGGCTGAGCTGTTCGAGCAGAAGATCAATCCGTCGGAGGTCGCACGGCGGCTTCGGGTGAGCGTGAAGTCGGCTTATCAATGGCATCAGTTGTGGCGGGATGGTGGTGTTCAGGCTCTGGCCTCCCGCGGTCCGAGCGGTCCACGGTGCCGTCTGTCCCCGCGGTGTCTGGAGAAGCTGGCCGCGTATCTGGAGCAGGGCCCGGCCGCTCATGGCTGGGTGGAGGACCAGGTGTGGACCGCGTCGAGGGTGGCCACGCTGATCGGCCGGAAGTTCCACGTCACCTACAGCGTCTCGGGCGCTACCCGGTTGATGCACCGGCTCGGCTTCAGCCCGCAGGTCCCCGCCCGGCGGGTCGCCGAACGCGATGAGCAGGCCGTGAGTATGTGGCGGGAGGCGACCTGGCCGGAGGTAAAAGGGCGAGGGCGGCCTGCGGGGGCTACGTCTGCTTCGAAGACGAAGCCGGGTTCACCCGCAGGCCGCCCCGGGGGCGTACCTGGGGCCGGCGAGGAGTGACTCCGGTCGTCACCATCAGCGGCCGGCGGTCGGGACGGCTGTCGGTGGCCGGGCTGATCGCGATGCGGCCAGGCTCGAGGACCCGGCTGTGTCACCGCCTACGGACCCATCCCGCGGGCAAGGGAACACGTCGCAGCATGAGCGAGCGGGACTTCATCGCGCTCGTCGACGGAGTCCACCAGCTGGTCAGGGCACCGATCGTGCTGGTCTGGGACCGGCTGAACACCCACGTCTCCCGCAGGATGCGCGACTTCGTCGCCGAGCGTGAATGGCTGACCGTGTTCCTGTTGCCCGCCTACTCACCCGAACTCAACCCAGTCGAGTGGGTATGGGCCCACGTCAAACGCAGCCTCGCCAACCTCGCCGTCATGGCCCTCGACCGCCTCGAAGCCCTCGTCCGCAACCGCCTCAAACGCCTTCAATACCGGCCCCACACCCTCGACGGCTTCATAGCCGGCACCGGCCTGACCCTCGACGCACCACCCTCACCCTGAAAAGCCGAAGTCAGTAGGCATCGGTTTGTCGAAGACCTTCTTGCCCGCCGGCGTCAGACCGTGGCCGTGGTGAGCTGTCTTGCCGACGTCCATACCCAGGAAGACGCCCACATCACCGGTGTCTAACATCGCACCCCTCCCGGGTGGTTGACCTGGCCGGCCTCGGCGTTGGCACCGTGCTCGCGCATCCACGTTATGCAGACCTGCCGCCCACGTCTCTGCCCGGCATTGCGCCGGACCGGGCGGTGGCCGGGTCTCTCATCAGCATCTCCGACGGCACCCCACGGCCCCGGCGACACCACCCCCCAGGCCATCACTTCGACAGAGGGGACACAGTCATACCGGGCCCGGAGGCCAGCGGCCCCATTGCAGGACCGCGAAAAAGATAACGGGGGGGTGAGCGTGTGGGTCAGCCGTTGGAGACGGTCTGCTGGGCGTTGCCCGCGGTGAACGCGTTGAACGCGCCCGAGAAATCGGTCAGGTCGTCGCCGGCCTGGCCGGGCACCAGGCCCGTGATGTCCTGGGGGACGTCTGCGACGGTGCTGGTGACGGCGTCGGCGAGCGGAGGCTCGGCTGCCATGGCGGGAGCGGCGATGGTGAGGGCGGCGGTACCGGCGAGGAGGGCCGTGGTGACGATGCGCTTGATCATGTCCTGGTGAACGACGTGGTCGGACGGGGGTCACTACGGCCACCCGGTTGCCGGAACTCCGCCTGGGACCCCGGCTAGGAATGCGGCCAGGACTCCGGCTGGAGCTTCGTGAGGAATGCGGACAGCAGGGAGTGCACGACGGCGGGCCGGTCCAGGTGGACGTCGTGGCCTGAGCCCGGGACGGAGACCGCCGTCGTCACGGTGGACGGGGCGGTCGAGTCGAGCATCCGGACGGACTCCTCGGGCGGGATGATGCCCTTCTCCCCGATGACCAGCAGGGTCGGGCACCGGACCGCGCGCCACTCGGGCCACCAGTCGCGGGTGCTGTTCTCGGCGATGGCCCCGACCATCACCGAGCGCTCGAAGCGCGGGTACCAGCCGTCCGCGCGCTGCTCCAGGCCGGCCGCCCAGGCCTCGCCGTTCAGCCCCTGACCGGTGAGGAAGGTGCGCGCCCCGGCGAGGGTGGGGAACGGGAGCGGCCAGGAGTCCAGCCAGCCGCCGATCTCCTCCGGGGTGCCCGGGTCGGCCCGGGCGGGGCCTGCCTCGACCAGCACGAGGCCCCGTACGAGATCCGGGTGCGCGGCGGCCGTGAGCATCGCGGTGTGTCCGCCGAGCGACTGGCCCACCAGCACCGGGCGGTGCAGGCCGAGCTGCTCGCAGACGGCGCGCACGTCCGCCACGTACGCGGCGCGGGAGACGTCCGCGGGGCGGCGCTCGCTGGCTCCGTGACCGCGCTGGTCCACCGCCACCACGCGGTGGTGCGCGGCCAGGTGCGCGGCGGCGGCGTCCCATTCGCCCGCGTGGCCCGCGAGGCCGTGGAGGAGGACGACGGGGGGTGCGGAGGTGGGGTGGGGGGAGTTCCAGTCACGGCAGATCAGGCGGACGCCGGCCCGGGCGACGGCGCGTTCGGTCCACATCATGTGAAGAGCATCCGATATTTATGGGGTGGGGCCGATGAGTTTTCGTGGCGGTCCCGGTCTACCCCTCGTACGTCGCATCGTGTGCACCAGAAGGAAGAGGATCGTCATGACCGAGCCGGTGAAGGGCCCCGCCAGTTACTTCCCTTCCATCGAGAAGAAGTACGGCCGTCCGATCGCGGAGTGGCAGGAGCTCATCCGTGCCTCGCCGCTGACCAAGCACATGGAGCTCGTCGGCTGGCTCAAGACCGAGCACGGGCTCGGGCACGGACACGCCAACGCGCTCGTGAAGCACACGCTCGCCGAGTAGTGCCGAGTAGTGCCGAGTAGTGCCGAGGAGGAGCGGGGCTGCTCGGGGCCGGGTGGGCACGGGCGTGGACGCAGGCGTATGTGGTTGAGCTTCTCGGCGATGTTCCGTCTCAGGCCGGGGGAGTTGAGTGGTCCCCATGACGAAGACGACGCAGCAGACGCAGAACGACATCGACCTCCGCACGCTGGTCATCGGCGGCACGGGCAAGACGGGTCGGCGTGTGGCCGAGAAGCTCACCGCCCTGGGCCGCCCGGTCCGCATCGGGTCGCGCTCCGGTGATCCGGCCTTCGACTGGAACGAGCCCGCGAGCTGGGGACCGGTCCTGGAGGGCGTGGACCGGGCGTACGTCACGTACTACCCCGATCTCGGTTTCCCCGGCGCCGCCGAGCACGTCGGAGCCTTCGCCCGGGCGGCGGTGGCCGCCGGGGTACGCCGGCTGGTGCTGCTCTCGGGGCGCGGCGAGGAGGCGGCGCAGCGGAGCGAGGAAGCGCTGAAGGAGTCCGGGGCCGACTGGACGGTGGTGCGCGCGGCCTGGTTCAACCAGAACTTCGACGAGAGCTTCTTCCTGGAGCCGGTGCTTGCCGGTGAGATCGCCCTGCCGACGGCCGACGCCGTCGAGCCGTTCGTCGACGCGGAGGACATCGCCGACGTGGTGGTCGCCGCGCTGACCGGGGACGACCGGCACATCGGGCGTACCTACGAGCTCTCCGGCCCGCGGCTGCTCAGCTTCTCCGATGTCGCGGCCGAGCTGTCGAAGGCGACCGGGCGCGAGATCTCGTACGTACCGGTCTCGGACGGGTACTACCGGGCGGTGCTGCGGGAGAACGGGCTGCCGGAGGAGTTCGCGGATCTCTTCACGCTGATCCTGGACGGGCGCAACGCGCACCTCGTGGACGGGGTCGAGGAAGTGCTGGGCCGCAAGCCGCGGGACTTCTCGGACTTCGCTCGGGAGGCGGCGGCCCGCGGGGTCTGGGACGTGTAGGGAGTGGGCGGGCGGGCGGGGAGTGAGTGGGTTGGGAGTGGGCGGCGGCCGGGGGACGGGTGGGTTGGGAGTGGGCGGGCCGGGAACCGGTGGGGAGAATGGGCCGATGGATACGCTGACGGCTCTGCTCGAAGGCCCCAAGGCCCAATCGGCCTTCCTCATCAAGTGCGTGTTCAACCCGCCCTGGTCGGTCCGGATCGAGGACCGGGCCCCGCTGTCGGTGATGACGATGGTGCACGGATCGGCCTGGCTGATGCCCGACGACGGCGAGCCGGTGCTCGTCACGCCGGGTGAGGCGGCTCTGGTGCGGGGGCCGGTTCCGTACACCATCGCCGATGTCCAGGACACGCCCCTGCAGATCAGGGTGGGTCCGGACCAGCGGTGCAGCAGGGTCGACAGCGGTGAGGACGTGTCGGACTCCATGGCCCTCGGGGTACGGACCTGGGGGGCGGCGGAAGGGTCGGCGGTGATGCTGAGCGGCACCTACCAGCATCCGGGCGAGATCGGCAGCCGCCTGCTCAATGCGCTTCCGCGGGTGCTGGCCGGTCCGGTGGACCCCGCGCTGGTCGGGCTGCTGGGCGTGGAGATCTCCCGTACGGAACCGGCCCAGGAGCTCGTCCTGAACCGGATCCTGGACCTGCTGCTGATCGGCGTCGTACGCGGCTGGCTCGCGGACCGGGGTGGCGCGGAGAACGACCCGGTCACCGGACCGGCACTGCGGCTGCTGCACGAGAACCCCGCCCACGGCTGGACCGTGGAGTCGCTGGCACGCAAAGTCGGCGTCTCGCGGGCCGCGTTGGCCCGCCGCTTCACCGAACTGGTCGGCGAGCCACCGATGTCCTACCTCACGGGGTGGAGGCTGGCGCTGGCGGCGGACCTGTTGCGCGACCCTTCCACGACGCTCGCCTCGGCCGCCCACCAGGTCGGCTACAGCTCGGCGTTCGCGCTCTCGACGGCCTTCAAGCGGGTACGGGGGATCAGCCCGCGGGAGTACCGGGCGGGGGCGGCGGCCGCGGGTTAGAGGGGTGCGGAGATTCAGTGGGTGCGGAGGTGGATTCACTGGCCGGACGGCACGGGTGATGGCACGATCGACAGCCGTCGGGAGGCGGTGGGAGCCTCCCGGGTTCGGAATGCGGCGTACACGCGTACACGTACATCCATGCATACGGGGGGCACAGCTGATGGGATCCAACGGCACCAGACTCTCCACCGCACTGCTCGTCCTGTCGACCGTACTGGTCGGCCTGATGGCGGGGCTCTTCTTCGCCTTCGACGTCTCGGTGATGCCGGGACTGGCGAAGACCGACGACCGTACGTACGTCACGGCGATGCAGAGCTTCAACGCCGTCATCGACGGCAATCCGCTCTTCGGGACGGTGTTCGTCGTCGCGCTGCTCGCCGCCTTCGCCGCGGCGTTCGTCGAGGCGAGGGCGGGGCGCCGCGCGGTCGCGTTGTGGGCCTCGCTGGCCGCGGCGGCGTACCTCGTCGTCCTCGTCGTCACCTTCGTCGTCAACATTCCGCTCAACAATGAACTCGCTGACCTGGGAGATGCTGCGAAGCTGACCGACTTCTCGGTCGTGGAGAAGTTCAAGGGCACCTGGGAGACGGCGAACATCGTGCGCACCCTGCTCTGCACGGCGGCGCTGACCGCCCTGGCGCGGGCGCTCGTCCTGTACGGGCGGGCCGCGGGTGCGTCGGCGGCGACCGGGGCGCCCGGGGCGTCCGGGGGTGGCCAGGGCCGGGCGCTGAGGGGCTAGGCGGCCACCAGGAGAGCCCAGGACTGGCAGGCCAGGGCCGCCGTGCACAGGGCGGTACGCCAGCGGTTGGCGGGTACCCACTTCTTCTCGAACGCGGTGCGCACGGCGGCCGGATCCGCGATCCGTTCGGCGGGGCCGGCCGCCTCCAGGGCGTTGTTGAGCGGGATGTTCACCCGGCCGGTGACCGCGACGGCGAGCACGTAGAGAACGAGGGCGCCCGCCAGCGCGGGGACCGGAGCGTGCTCGCCGGCGGGCAGGTGCAGGGCCAGTGCGAGGGCGGTGAACAGGAGCGCGCCCAGGAAGCCCAGCAGGAACCAGCCGTTGATGATCGAGGTGTTCACGCGCTGCATGACGGAGACGAGGGTCCGGTCGTCGGAGCGCTTCAGAGCCGGCATCACCGCGACGTCGAAGGCGAAGAAGAGGCCCGCCATCAGGCCGGTGGTGAGCGTCGCGGCGACGAGGGCGGCGACCCGTGCGATGTCCATAAGGCCTGTCTATGTCCTACCCCGTCGTTCTGTCCATGGTGGAGCGAAGATCGAGTCGGCCATGGTGGAGTGGGTGCCGATGAGAGCAGGCCGGAAAGGCTCGTGGTCGTGGTCGGCGGGCGGGGTACCCTCCGGCTGGAGACTGATTTCGGATGATGACTTCCGCCATGCGGAAGTCTGGTCCGGAGCTTTGAGCCGCATCTCGGGGCCGGTCCCCACATCGAGACCTGGAGGAACAGACCGTGACGGACCCCAAGGACCCGCAGGGCAGGCTGGACGCGCTGCGCGCCGACATCGAGCGCCGCAACCCCGCCCAGCCCGAGTTCCACCAGGCCGTACGGGAGGTCCTGGACAGCCTGGCCCCCGTGTTCGCGGCACGTCCCGAGTACGCGGAGCCGGCCGTGGCCCTGCTGGAGCGGCTCACCGAGCCGGAGCGGCAGATCATCTTCCGGGTGCCGTGGCAGGACGACCGTGGCCGCGTCCACGTCAACCGTGGCTACCGCGTGGAGTTCAACAGCGCGCTCGGCCCGTACAAGGGCGGCCTGCGCTTTCACCCGTCGGTGGACATCGGTGTGGTGAAGTTCCTCGGCTTCGAGCAGATCTTCAAGAACGCGCTGACGGGCCTCGGCATCGGCGGCGGCAAGGGCGGCAGCGACTTCGCCCCCCACGGGCGGTCGGACGCGGAGGTCATGCGCTTCTGCCAGTCCTTCATGACCGAGCTCTACCGTCACATCGGCGAGCACACGGATGTCCCCGCGGGCGACATCGGCGTCGGCGGCCGCGAGATCGGGTACCTCTTCGGCCAGTACCGGCGCATCACCAACCGCTGGGAGGCCGGCGTCCTGACCGGCAAGGGCCAGGGCTGGGGCGGATCGCTGATCCGTCCCGAGGCCACGGGCTACGGCAGCGTGCTGTTCGCCGCCGAGATGCTGGCGGTCAAGGGCCTGTCGCTCGACGGGCTGACGGCCGTCGTCTCCGGCTCGGGCAACGTGGCCCTGTACACGATCGAGAAGCTGCAGCAGCTCGGTGCGAACCCGCTGACGGCGTCCGACTCGCAGGGCTACGTGATCGACGAGAAGGGCATCGACCTCGCGCTGCTGAAGCAGATCAAGGAGGTCGAGCGCGGGCGCGTGAGCGAGTACGCGCAGCGTCGCGGCCCGTCGGCGCGGTTCGTGCCGGGCGGGCGCGTGTGGGACGTGGCGGCGGAGGTCGCCTTCCCGTCGGCCACGCAGAACGAGCTGACCGCCGATGACGCGCGGACACTGATCGCGAACGGGGTCAGGGCGGTGTCGGAGGGCGCGAACATGCCGACCACGCCGGAAGCGGTTCACCTGCTGCAGGCGGCCGGGGTGTCCTTCGGGCCGGGCAAGGCGGCGAACGCGGGCGGGGTCGCGGTCAGCGCGCTGGAGATGGCGCAGAACGCGGGGCGCGTGGCGTGGAGCGCGGAGCGGGTCGAGTCGGAGCTGGCGGGGATCATGCGGGACATCCACGCGGTGTCGTACGCGACCGCCGAGCGGTACGGCTCCGCCGGGGACTATGTGGTCGGGGCGAACATCGCGGGGTTCGAGCGGGTGGCGGACGCGATGCTGGCGCAGGGGCTGATCTGACGCGTTGACGCGCGGATGGGGGATGGGCTGGGTTGGGGGCGCTGCGCGGTTTGGGTCGCGCTGCGCGGAAGTGTTCCCTACCCGCCCTTCCTCCGTTCCCCGGGCTGCGCCCGGACCGCTCCCGGGGCTCTGCCCCGGACCTCGCGCCTCGAACGCCGGCGGGGCTGGGTCGGGCCGGGTCGGGGGCGGTCGTAGGGTGGGCCGTTGATGGATCGGACTTCGTGGGGGGATCTGTGCTGACCGCGCTCACCGGGGTGTTCGGGGACCGGGGCGATGCCCTTCGGGTGGCCGGGCGGAACGCCTCCTATGAGGATCTGCTCGGCGCGGCCCGTGCCGTGGCTGCCGATGTCGCCGGCGCGCCCGCCTTCGCGGTGACCGCGACGGCCTCGCTGGAGACCGTCGCCGCCGTCGTCGGCGGGCTGCTGGCCGGGGTGCCCTTCGTACCGCTGCCGCCCGACGCGGGGCCGGCCGAGCGGGAGCACATCCTGCGGGACTCCGGCGCGGTACTCGTCGACGTGGACTTCGCACGGCGTGGCGACGGTGGGCAGGGGGACGGGGTGGTGGCCGGGGCCGGGAGGCCGGCGCTGATTCTCTATACCTCCGGGACCACCGGCCCGCCCAAGGGGGTCGTGCTCACCTCCGAGGCGGTGGCCGCCGATCTCGATGCCCTCGCCGAGGCCTGGCAGTGGAGCGCCGAGGACACCCTCGTGCACGGGCTGCCGCTGTTCCATGTGCACGGTCTCGTCCTCGGGGTGCTCGGAGCCCTGCGTACCGGCAGCCGTCTCGTGCACACCGGGCGGCCCACTCCGGAGGCGTACGCGGAGGCCGGGGGCAGCCTGTACTTCGGGGTGCCGACCGTGTGGTCCCGTATCGCGGGGGTGCCGGCCTCCGCCGCCGCACTGGGCGGGGCCCGGTTGCTCGTCTCCGGCAGTGCCGCACTGCCCGCGCCGGTCTTCCGGGACCTGGAGCGGCTGACCGGGCTGCGGCCCGTGGAGCGGTACGGCATGACCGAGACGCTGATCACCGTGAGCGGGCGCGCGGGCGGGGAGGTGCGGCCCGGGACGGTCGGCACTCCGCTCCGGGGGATCCGTACGCGGATCGTGGCGGAGGCGGGCGCGGAGATCGGCGAGCTCCAGCTCACCGGGCCGACGCTGTTCTCCGGGTACCTGGGCCGGCCCGAGGCCACGGCCGCCGCGTACACGGAGGACGGGTGGTTCCGTACGGGCGACATCGCGGCCGTCGACGAGGCCGACGGGGTCCACCGGATCGTGGGCCGGGCCTCCATCGACATGATCAAGTCGGGCGGTTACCGGATCGGCGCCGGAGAGATCGAGAACGCGCTGCTGGACCACCCCAAGGTGAGCGAAGCGGCGGTGGTGGGGCTGCCGGACGCCGATCTCGGGCAGCGGATCGTGGCCTTCGTGGTGGCCGACGGCGTCACCGGTCCGGAACTGACGGACTTCGTCGCCGCCCACCTGTCGGTGCACAAGCGGCCGCGCGAGGTGCGGTTCGTGGCGGCGATTCCGCGCAACGCGATGGGCAAGCCGCAGAAGAAGCTGCTGTTGCTGGGCGACTTCTGACGGTACGACGTGAGTCCTGGTGAGTCAGTGCCCGTCTGAGATCCCTGGTCGGGTGGTCCGTCAGTCGGGATGCTGAGGTCATGGCCGTTGGCGAGGTGATCCGTAGGTATTGCCGGGAGTGTGGGGTGTTGCTGCCGTCGACGAAGTCGGCGGCAGCACTGTTCTGTTCGGGTCGTTGCAGGTCACGGCGGTGGCGAGCCCTGAATCACGCCCGCCGACGGGTCATGGTCATGCAGCGCGGTGAGGAAACGGTCTGTCCGGTGTGTGGTCGTGGATGGACGGTGGGGGTCGAGTTTCGCCGCTCGGCGGTGTTCTGTTCGTCGCGGTGCCGGACGCGTGCCTGGCGAGAGCGGACGTCGCGGGATTCCGTCACGGTGACGGAATAGCCGAACGCCGCGGGTGCCTCAGGTGTCCCGCTTGTTCGGTACGGGGTCGACCAGCCGGTCCGGTCGCGCCTCGCGCGCCCCCGGTTCGCGCCTGCCGCCGCTGGAACACACACGTCCATCCTGGTGATGACCTGGGCTGATGTGCTATCTGAGTGGTCGCTGTCGAGTGACTGGCCTGCCCGGGAACCACGAGGGGTGGAGGCAGCATGTCGGAGCGGGTGGGGAACGTTTCGCGGTCGCGCTACGAGGAGCTCGTGGCCGAGGCGAGGGACCTGGTCGAGCAGGTGGCGAAGGCCCAGTTCGGTCTCGGTGACCGGGCGTTGGAGATCGAGCCGATGCGGCCGGTCGGGGGGTCGGTGGCCAAGGGCGGCGAGGATCTGTTCACGGTCGAGGAGTCGTTGCAGATGTTCGCCGACGACATAGGGGTGGCGCTGTCGACGGTCGAGGACTGGCGGTGGGTGGCCTCGCGCTGGCCGGCGGGCAAGCGCAGGGCCGGTGTGTCATTCACGGTCCACAAGATCCTGGCGTCGATTCCGGACGAGGCGGAGCGGTGGGTGGCCATCGAGGACGCCCCGTTCAATCCGCGCCGGAATCGCAAGCAGTGGACCACCGATGGCGCGAAGCGGCTGGTGGGGCAGCAGGTGGACCGGCCGGTGACGGTCGAGGAGAAGGTCCGGGCGGTCCGTGACCTGACCCGTGACGATGAGGTGGCGGTGGCCGTCACGGCCAGCCTCCTGAGCCGGCCGGAGACCGCGGCCTTGCTGCCGGCGGCGGAGCGGGTGCGGGTGGTGCAGGAGCTGACCCGGGACGACGAGGTCGCCACCCGCGTGACCTCCAGGCTCCTCCAGCGCCCCCGGGTCGCGCGGGAGGCAATGCGGGACGACGACACCCGCTTCACCGTCAACCGCGCCCAGTTCGACAACTCCGAACAGGCCCGGGACAAGGTCCGGGAGCGCATGCCTGCGGTCCGCAGGATCGAGCACACCATCGAGTACCTCGACCTCGTCGGCTCCTGCCACAGCTACGTCGCCACCCTGGGCCGGCTGGTCCCGCGGATGCGCGGCCAGGAGTTCACCGACGACGAACGCACAACGATCCTGCGCGGGATATCCAAGGTCCGCGGCGCGGCCGACTGGCTGGAGGCAGCACTCGAAACGGGCCGCTTCACCCTGGATGAGCAGCTCGCCCAGCTCCTGAAGGGCGAGTGAGGTGCTGCCCGCCCGCCGCCGCATACGCGGCGCGGCCGCCCCGCTCAGCACCCATTACGGCGACCTGGTCCGCGTCGCCCTGATGGAGGCCAGGCCCGCCGGCCTGCAGACCAGGCAGCTCGTCGCCGCCACCCGCCTCACCCCGTCCCAGGTCGCCCGCGGAGTCCGCCACCTGCGGGACGTCGGCGCCGCCGAGCACCTCACTCCGATCATCTGGCGCCGCAAGGATGGCTACCTCTTCTCCGACGAGCCCGCCGACTGGATCGAGTACGAGAAACAGCAGTTCCGGCAGATCCTCGGCCGCCTGACCCGGATGATCACCGGCACGCTCGATCCGCACCTGGCCCGCTACCCCGAAGACGAATGGGCCCAGCTCGCATCCGCCCAGCTCACCGGCGTCCGCGCCACCCTCGCCCAACTCACCAAATGACCCCGACAGGCCTGCCGAGGGGAGGCCGTGATGGCCTTGAACTCCCGTCGGCGCCGTTATCCCTCCGACACCACCGTCGCGGAATGGGCGCTGATCGAACCGCTCCTGCCCCTCCCGGCCTGCATGACCAAGGCTGGCGGGCGGCCGGAGAAGTGGCACCGCAGGGAGATAGTCGACGCGATCCGGTACATCGTCGACAACGGGATCAAATGGCGAGCCCTGCCCGCCGACTATCCGGGCCCTTTCAGACGGTCTATTACCACTTCGCACGCTGGGCGCGGGCCGGGATCGTGGGCTTCATCCGTGACCAGCTTCGCCGCCAGATCCGTACCGGCCAGGGGCGATGTCCCTGGCCGGTCACGCTGATCGTGGACTCGCAGTCCGTCAAGGGCGCCGACACTGTCTCGAAGGCGACCCGCGGCTACGACGCGGCGAAGAAGATCAACGGACGGAAGAGACATATTGCGGTGGACACCCTCGGCCTGCCCGTGATGATCACGGTGACGCCCGCCGACATGACCGACCGCGACGCCGCCCGCGAACTCCTGTGGCGCCTGCGCCTCATGCAACCCCAGATCACCCAGGTCTGGGCCGACTCCGCCTACGCCGGCCAGCTCATCACTTGGGCCGACGACTTCCTCAAGATCACCCTCAAGACCGTCTCCCGGCCGCGCAACGCGAAAGGCTTCGTCGTCCTGCCCCGCCGGTGGAAGGTCGAACGAACCCTGGGCTGGATCATGAAAGCGCGGCGCAACGTCCGGGACTACGAGAGGCTGCCGCAACACTCCGAAGCCCACCTGACCTGGGCACTCATCACCCTCATGACCCGCAGGCTCACCCGCAAAGGGCTTCAGGCAAAGTGGTCCAAGAAGGGCTGATACAGCCTCTAACGTCATCAGTGTGCCCCAGGGGCGGGTACCCGCTCGGCTATCCCGTACGCGAGACACCCGGTGGAACGGCAGTGGCCCACGCGGAGGCTCGGTGGCTCGCCTGCGAGCCGAATAGCCACCGGTTGACCAACCCCCCTGGGTGCCCCGGCGGGCACGGCTGGCCCAGCGGCGCCGAGCGGGTGACAGCGGCTCCGTTCCTGGCGGGGCACGACGCTCGGAACTGGGCCAGGGTGCAAACGTGATCCCTCGGCACGGGCACGGTCTCGGCAGGGGGGGACGGGAGTGATTCCCCTCCCTCAAGCACCGAGTCCGGAGCCGCTTCCCGTACGAAGGACGTAAAGACATGCGCATCTCCTTGACCGCGATGGCGACCGCGACGGCCGGCATTCTGCTCCTGACCGGTACCGCCGCTGCCGCACCTGGCACTGCGACCCCGCACAAGGGCTGCTCCCAGACCATCCACCTGACCACCACCAACGGAGAGATCACCCAGGTCGACAACGGAACCCCCGGAGCGGGTATCGGCGACCTCACGGTCATCACCGGCGACCTCCTCGAGAACGGTGAGCCCGCCGGAACCCTCGGCATGACCTTCACGAAGATTCAGCAGGACCCGAACGACAAGACCACCGTCGGCGGCGGCATCTTCAAGCTCGAGGGACGAGGACAGATCGCCTTCTCCTCGATGCAGACCTTCCCCAACGACCAGCCCCCCGTCGGCATCAAGAACGCCATCACCGGCGGCACCGACGAGTTCCGCAACGCCCGCGGCGAGGTGCACGTCGTGAACGGTGCCCCCACCGGCGGCATCTACACGCTGAACATCACCTGCTGACGAACACCGCCCCACGGCCCGCCAACGGTTTCCGGTGTCGAGCCTGGCCACTCGGCCAAGTTCGCGCCGTCCCTAGCTGAATCGGCCGGGAGAGACACGGGCGCCACCGTGATCATCGACCCTCTCGGCAAAACGCCCATTCTGCCCCACGCGTTACAACGCCCCTTTGACCTGGGCTTCCGAGTATCCAATCAGGCACTCAGCTTGTCGTTTATGGTCCGATGTCGAACGCGACTCGCACTTGGTCGGCGTTTTCGCAGTTCAGCGGACGCGAAGGCGGCCTTCGCTTGATCCTGGGCTCCGTCACAGAGCGGATCAGCGCGAAGGCCGTGGTCATGAGTCTGATGGAGCAGGACGTCCTGCGGGACGCGTTCGCGGAAGTGTCACACTTCCGGTCGGAGTTGTACGCGTGTCTGACCGTGCGGGGCGATGCCTTGTTCGAGTTGTGCGACGCGTTGCTGTGCACGGACGGACCGGTGCGGACGCTCGTAGATCTCGCGCTCGCGCCTGAACACCGCCGTGGTCACGGTGGTTTGTACGGCGGTCTCAACCAGGGCCGGATCGATGTCGCCCGGCTGCGCCGGGCCCTGGCCGGGATGCCACTGCCGAGGGCGGCGGACGGCAGGCTGGTCCTGGCGGTGGACGTCTCGCCGTGGCTGAGGCCGGACGCCAATACCTGCGCTGACCGGGCCTTCTGCCACACTTTCGGCCGTGGCGTGGGCAAACACCAGATGGTGCCCGGCTGGCCGTACTCGGTAGTGGCCGCGCTGGAGAGCGGCCGCACCTCGTGGACGGCAGTGCTCGATGCGGTCCGTCTCCGGCCCGGCGCTGACGTGGCAGCGGTGACCACGTTCCAGATTCGCGAGGTCCTCGAGCGACTCGTTGCAGCGGGCCAGTGGAAGCCAGGCGACCCGAACATCCTGGTCGTGCTGGACGCCGGATACGACGCTCCGCGCATCGCTCACCTGCTGGCCGGCCTGCCCGTCGAGATCCTGGGACGGATGCGTTCGGACCGGGTGATGTGCCGGCCGGCTCCCACCCGCGAGGAGTTCCACAGGCAGCATCCCGCCGGCGGACGCCCACCGAGGCACGGCGGCGAGTTCGTCTTCGGCCAGCCCGAGACCTGGGGCTCTGAGCATGTCGTGACGGCCACGGACACCCGCCTCTACGGGAATGCGACCGCGCGGGCGTGGGACCGGCTGCACCCCAGGCTGACCCGGCGGGCCGCCTGGCTCGCCCACGGGGCTGAACTGCCCGTGATCGAGGGGACCGTCATCCGCCTGACCGTGGAGAAACTGCCCAGCGGCGGGGTCAACAAGCCGGTCTGGCTGTGGTGGTCGGGCACCGGCGCCACCACCGCGGACGTCGACCGCTGCTGGCAGTCCTTCCTCCGACGATTCGACCTCGAGCACACCTTCCGCCTGTTCAAACAGACCCTCGGCTGGACCAAGCCCCGGCTCCGCAGCTCGGACGCGGCAGACCGCTGGACCTGGATCATCCTGGCCGCACATGCCCGGCTCCGCCTTGCCCGCCCGCTGGCCGCCGACCTCCGCCGGCCGTGGGAGAAGCCAGCGGAACCGAACAGGCTGACACCGGCCCGCGTCCGCAGAGGGTTCAGGAACCTGCACGCGCGGACCGGCACACCAGCCCGTGCACCAAAACCGACCCGCCCGGGCCCCGGCCGACCTCCCGGCTCGAAGAACCAGCGTCCCGCCACCCGCTACGACGTCGGACGCGTCCTCGCCACCGGCGAGCCCTACACCCGACCCGCCCACCACAAAATCGGGACCAAACCCCGCCGAACTGGATAAACGACAAGCTCAGCTTGAGTTTTATCCTGTTCGGCGGGGTTTGGTGCCGACCTTGTGGTGGGCGGGTCGCTGGTAGGGCTGGCCTGTGACGAGGACTCTTCCCACGTTGTGGCGTGCTGCGGGGTGCCGGTTCTTCGATCCGGGTGGCCGTCCGGGGCCGGGGCGGGCGGGTTTGGGTGCACCGGCTGGTGAACCAGTGGCGGTTCGGATGTTCCTGAACCCGCGTCGGACCCGGGCGGGGGTGAGTCGTTCGGGTGGGGTCGGCTTCTCCCAGGGATGCCGGAGGTCCTGTGCGAGCGGCCGGGCGAGATTGAGCTGGGTGTGGGCGGCAGCCAGGAGCCATGTCCACCGGTCTGCGGCCTCGGGGCTGCGGAGCTTGGGGCGGGTCCAGCCCAGGGTCTGCTTCCAGAAGCGGAATGTGTGCTCGACGTCGAACCTTCGCAGGAAGGCCTGCCAGCAGCGGTCGACGTCAGCCGCGGTGGCGCCGGTCCTGGACCACCACAGCCACACCGGCTTCGGGTCTCCGCCCGAGGGCAGGTGCCCGACCTTCAGGCGGATGACGGTGCCCTCGATGACGGGCAGCTCGGCAGAATGGTCGATCCAGGCCGCCCGGCGGGTCAGCCGAGGATGGAGCCGGTCCCACGCTTGCGCGGTCGCTTTCCCGTAGCGGCGGGTGTCGGTGACGGTGACCGCCTGCTCGCCGCCCCAGGTGTCCGGCCGGCCGAAGACGAACTCGCCTCCGTGCCTGGGCGGGCGTCCGCCGGCGGGGTGGTCCCGGTGGAATTCCTCGCGGGAGGGCGCCGGCCGGCGCATCACCCGGTCCGATCGCGTCCGGCCCAGGATCTCGAGGGGCAGGTCGGCCAGCAGGTGGGCCAGGCGCGGAGCGTCATAGCCCGCGTCGACCACGATCATGATGTCGGGATCGCCCTCCCGCCACTGGCCCGCTTCGACGAGGCGATCGACGACCTCTCTGATCTGGGCGGTGGTAACCGCGGCGACGTCGGCGCCCGGCTCGATCCGGATCGCGTCCAGCACGGCGGTCCACGAGGTCCGGCCCGTCTCCAGAGCGGCCACGATCTGGTAGGGCCAGCCCGGGATCATCAGATGCTTGTTGTCGCCGTACCCGTAGGTATGGCAAAAGCACCGCTCAGGGGCGGTGTCCGCATCCGGCCGCAACCACGGCGAGACATCGACGGCCAGGACCAGACGGCCGTCGGCCGCCTTCGGCAGCGGGACAGAGACCAGGGCCCTCCGTAGCCGGCCCACATCCAGTCGCCCATGATTCAGCCCGGCATACAGGGCTCCATGGCCACGCCGGTGCTCCGGCGCAAGTGCCAGACCGACCAGCGTCTTCACCGGACCGTCCGCACACAGCACCGCGTCGGTCAACTCGAACAGTGCGTCGCCACGGGCCGTCATCGACGCGTACAACTCCGTCCGGAAGCGTGACAACACCCCGAACGGCTCCCGCTGGACATCGTGATACAGCAGACTCACCCCTACGGCCTTCGGCTGATTTCGTGCCTCTGTGACGGAGCACAGGATCAGACGAAGGCCGCCCTGCCGTACGGGAGTTACCACCACGAGTGGTCGAGTTCGAAGAACGATTCGACCCTCGAGGATAAAACTCAAGCTCAGCGGGTGTCGCGGGGCACCAGGTGGCGGGCCAGGACCTCCAAGGCCCGCGTCAGCTCCGGGAGTTGCTCGGCCTCGGCCTCACCGAGAGCGCGGGCGAGGGCGTCCTCGACCTTGGAGGCTCCGGCGGCGCGTACGGCGGCCACACGCGCGGAGGTTCCGGGGGCCTGGCGGACCAGCGTGCGGCGCCGGTCGGCGGGGTCGGGCGCGGTCTGTACGGAGCCGGCCTCGCGCAGGCGGGCGACGGCGCCGGAGACCTGGCTCTGCGGGAGGCCCGTGCGCTGGGCCGTCTCGCCGACCGTGGTGTCGGGGTGCGCGGCGATGTCGCCGGCCACGATCACGACGGAGCGGGTGCCGCCGGCGTACTGTCCGGGGCCGCCGGGGGGCTCGGGCAGGGCCTCCTCGCCGAGCTTCATCAAGGCGCGGCCGAGCAGGAAGAGTTCGATTCCGTCCACGGGAGCACGGTACATCGGAACCCGGCGAACCATCGAAGAAGATGCATCTGTTTTGATCCATCTCTATTGATGTATCTGATTCGATGGGTTACGGTGATTGCAGAGAGTGACGGACTGGGGGTCCGGAGCCGCGAGCAAGGAGTTGCCATGAGTGCTGTACTCCACCACCAACTGCAGGGATCCGGCCCGATGCTGCTCATCGCGCAGAGCGGGGAGGGGGACGCGGACCGCACTGTGGATCTCGTCCCGCACCTCACGGATTCCTTCACCGTGCTGACTTACGACCGTCGTGGACTGTCGCGCAGCCGGCCGGAGGAGCCCGGCCGGACCACGTCGCTCGCCGAGCACGCCGAAGACGTACACCGGCTGCTGGCGGCCGTCACCGACGAGCCGGTGCTGATGCTCGGCTGCAGTCTGGGGGCCGTCATCGGCCTGCACCTTGCCGTTCGGCACCCGGAGCAGGTGAGCACCCTCATCGCGCACGAGCCGGTGGCTCCGCGACTGTTGCCCGAGGGGGAGAGGGCCCGGCACGAAGCGGAGCTGGAGGAACTGCAGGGGATCTATCGCACGGGCGGGCTCGGAGCAGTCTTTCCGGAGATGGCGCGGGTCCTCGGGATAGACCTCACGCGGCGCGACGCCGAGCCGGGCTTGACCCCGCAGCCCCTGGACGAGCGCAGGCTTGCCAACTTCGGCTACTTCATCGAGCACGACTTCACGGCGATCGTCGAGGACACCCTCGACGTGGACGCCCTCACGCGGACCCCGACGCGCATCATCCCGGCGCTGGGAGCCATCACCCCCTCCACCGTCTTCGACCATCGATGCGCGATGGAACTCGCGGCCCTCCTGGACACGGAGATACGGGTCTTCCCGGGCGGCCACAACGGCAACACCACGCACCCCCGCGGCTATGCGGAGCGGCTGCGGGGTCTGCTGGCTCCGGCCGGAGCGTAGGCGCTCGGGAAAAGGGCAAGGGGCCTTTCGGCTGGGGCAGGTAGCTTGCTCGCATGGAAGAGACGTCTGATCTGGTCAGGACCGATCGGCGGGCCCTGCTGGCCGCCGGAGTGACCGTCGTGCTGTGGGCCTCCGCGTTCGTTTCCATCCGCTCGGCGGCCGCGCACTTCGGGCCCGGAGCGCTTGCGTTCGGCCGTCTGCTGACCGCGTCGGTCGCGCTCGGGCTGGTGCTGGTCGTCAAGCGGGTGCCACCGCCGCCGAAGCAGGCGTGGCCCGGGATCCTGATCTCCGGGGTGCTCTGGTTCGGGCTCTACATGGTGACGCTGAACTGGGGCGAGCAGCTCGTCGACGCCGGCACCGCGGCCATGATCGTCAACATCGGCCCGATCGTGATCGCCCTGCTCAGCGGCTGGCTGCTGAAGGAGGGGTTCCCGCCATTGCTGTTGGCGGGCATGGCGGTCTCGTTCGCCGGGGCGGTGCTGGTCGGACTGTCCACCTCCAACGGCGGGTCCGCGTCGGTGGGAGGCGTCCTGCTCTGCCTGGTCGCCGCGCTCACGTACGGGGCCGGGGTGGTCGCGCAGAAGCCGGCGCTGGCATATGCGAGCCCGATCCAGGTGACCACGTACGGCTGCTTCGTCGGCACGGCCGTCACCCTGCCCTTCGTCGGGCAGCTCGTCGACCAGCTTCCCGGGGCTCCGCTCGGCGCCGTCCTCAACATGCTCTACCTGGGGCTCTTCCCGACCGCACTCGCCTTCACCACCTGGTCGTACGCGCTGTCACGGACCACCGCGGGGAAGATGGGCGCGACCACGTACGCGGTGCCCGCCGTGGTGGTGCTCATCGCCTGGATCGCCCTCGACGAGGTCCCGGCCGCGCTGACTCTGCTCGGTGGCGCGGTCTGCCTGGCCGGGGTCGCCGTCTCGCGGAAGCGCCGGAGTCCGCAGGCGTAGGGGCCGCAGGCGTAGGGCCCGTAGGGGCCGGGTCAGGGCGTCTCCTGGTGCCAGTTCGCGTCCATGTAGCCGAGGGTGCGGTTCATGGCGATGGCCGAGGTGTTCGCGGGGTGGTGGATCGTGCGGATGACGGGGGCTCCGTGCTCGTCGGCGAAGGCGATCCCGAGGGTCTTCATGGCGAGGGAGATGCCGCGGCCTCGGACACCGGTCATTTCGTTGAAGGCGAAGCCGTCGGAGAGATGGAGGGAGGTCGCCGCCATGCCGACCCAGGTGCCGTCCTGGTCCCGGGCGACGATGATGCCGGCCGGGTCGTAGGAGGGCACTGCGAAGCGCAGGCGGGTGTAGGCGTCGTAGGAGTGGAACACGCCTTGTTCGGGGATGCCGGCCGAGCATTCCTTGTTCAGCTCGTAGAGGCTGCGGCGTTCGTCCTCGGCGTCGCCGAGCCGGGCGAGGGTCGTGAAGCTGAAGCCCGCGGCGCGGCACCGGTCGACGTACGGCGTGAACCGGGCGGAGTGGAAGGTGCGGACCGTGAGCTCGAGGCGGACCCAGTGGCCGCTCACGCGAGGCGCAGGTCTACGAAGGGCACGGTGTCGCCGGGGAGGACGTAGCGGTCGAACTCGATGAAGCCCGCCCGGCGAGCGAAGCTCAGACCCTCCGGGTTGGACGCGAGGACCACCGTCTCGATCACCTCGGCGCCGAGGGCCCGTGCCTGGGCGAGTGCGTAGGTGTACAGCTCTCGGCCGAAACCCCGTCCCCGGTATGGAGGGAGGACGCGTGCGATCACGGTGGCGGTCGTGGAGCCGGCGACGGGAGGGCGGACTGTCGTACATCCGATGAGGGTGTCGCCGAGGTGGGCGAGGTGCAGGACGTGGCGGGTGGAGCGCTCGCGTATGTCGTCCAGGGAGAGGAGGTCCGTCGGGATGATCGCGTTGTGGACGTGCTGCCAGTCGAGCAGGTCGGCTTCGGAGGCGGCGTCCATCGGGTGGATGCGGAGGCCGGGAGCCTGCGGTGGGGTGTCCTGGGCGGCGGCATCGAGGAGTACGCCGGCCAGCGTGGACGGGGCGGAGAACATCGGCCAGTGGCCCGTATCCAGGGTGACCGACTGCCAGTCCGGGCCGGTGGACAGGAGCTTCGCCACGTCGGGGTGGGGTTCGGTGCCGCCCAGCAGGCAAGTGACGTAGGTGGCGGGGAGCTCGGCGAGCGGGTGGGTCAGTACGGCCGGCTCGGTGAGCGTGGCGCCCGGGTGAGGGGTGGAGTTGGCGAGGATACGGGTGATGTGCTCTTCGGTGAGGCCCTGGTTCGCGTAGTCGGCGGCCTGTGGGGGCGGCCAGAAGCCGTCGTTCGCGGCGAGGGCGGCCTCTACGGCGGCGGCGGACCGGCCGTCCGGCCGGCGGGAGACGAAGGGCGCGTTGTGGGCGGGGAGGTCGGCGTCGACGAACACAACCCGGTTCAGGCGGCCGCCGATCCGTTCGGCGGCCTGGCCGACCGGGATGCCGGAGTAGCCGTGGCCCACGAGGACCACATCGCGCAAGCCGAGCTCGTCGATGGCGTCGACTATGTCCGTGACGTGTGTCTGCTGGCCGGCCGGGACGCCCTGCTTCTCCGCGAGGCCGGACAGGGTCAGTGCGTGGACCTCGTGGTCACCGCCCGGGCCGCGGGGTGGGGTGCCGGGAGCGGTGCGGGGAGGGGTGCGGAGTTCGGCAGCCACGTCGTCCCAGGCCGCCGCTCCGAGCCAGGCGCCTGCCACCAGTACGAAGTCGGTCATGAACGTACGTTAATCGAACCGGATGTCGGCGCTGAGGGGCAGGTGATCACTGGAGGTGGCGGGGAGCGTACGGACGCGGGTGACGGTGCCCGAGCGGACCAGGATCTGGTCGATCCGGGCCAGGGGGAAGGCCGCGGGCCAGGTGAAGGCGAAGCCGGGGGCGGGTGTTGCCGCCTTCACCGCCAGGGCGGTGCGGACGGGGGCCAAGCCGCGGTCGTCGGCGGTGCCGTTGAAGTCCCCCAGCAGGACGACGCGGTCGATGGGTTCGGCGGCGAGGACGGCGGCGAGGAGCACGGCGCTCTCGTCGCGGCGGGCGGAGCCGAAGCCGGAGGTACCGAGGCGCAGGGAGGGCAGGTGGACGACGTAGACGGCGACGGGCCCGTCGGGGGTGGCGGCAGTGGCGCGCAGGGCGCGGTTCCAGTGCGGATCGCCGGCGAGGGCCGAAGGCCTGATGTCCACGGGGCGGACGTCGGTAAGCGGGTACGCCGACCAGAGGCCGACCGTGCCGTGGGTGGCGTGGTGGGGATAGCCGGCGGCGAGGGTTGTGGTGAAGGCGGTGACGGCGGCGGGGGTGAGCTCCTCGACGGCGATGAGGGTGGGGTGCGGGGAGGCGAGGGCACTGGCCGTTCGGGAGGGGGTCGGGTTCTCGTCGCTGATGTTGTGCTGGACGGCGGTGAGGGTGGGGTGGGAGGCGGTGGTGGTGTCGGCGGCGGCCGTGGGGGTGTGGGGAAGGAGGTTCCCGAACTGGCCCAGCCAGGCGGCGGTGGGGAGCAGGAGGGCCAGGGCGGTGGCGGCGGAGCGGCGTCGTAGGGCCAGGGCGAGGAGGAGCGGGACGGCCAGGCCGAGCCAGGGCAGGAACGTCTCCAGGAAGCTGCCGAGGTGGCCGGGGGTGTTGGGGACGAGGGAGGGGCGGGTCAGGAGTACGGCGAGGAGTAGGGGGAGTACCGGGAGTACGGGGGGCGCGGGGAGTGCTGGGACGGGTGTTCTGAGGGCCGCGGGCCAGGGGACGTGGCGGGGGAGGAGTGGCCGGCGGCAGAGGGGTGGCCGGCGGGAGAGGAGGCGGGGGGTAGGGGTGGCGGGGACCCTGTGGGCGGGTTCGGGGGTCGGATCGGCCGTTGGGTCGGGGGTCGGATCGGGGGTCGGGCTGGGGGTTGGGTCAGGGGTTGGGCCGGCGGTTGGGCCCGAGTTCGTCTGGGTCATGGGCCGTTTCTGCCTGTTCCGATTGGGGGTGTGGTGCGGCTGGTACGACGACGTCGGGGGCGGGGGCGTGGTTCCCGCGGGGTGTGGGTTTGGGGGAGGTGGGGCTGGGCCGGGACGGGTCTGCGCGGGGCCCTGTGGGGCCGTTGCCCCTACTCCGGCCCTTCCGGGTACGAGTAGTTGGCGTACAGGAGATCCCGGGTGAGAGCGATCTTGCTGGGGTTTGCCTGGCTCGTACGAGAAATCGTGGCCGTACCCGGGGCCGGCGCGTAGGGCGTGCTTGGAAGCCGATCGGTCACGACGTACACGTGCCCGAGCAGGTCGGGTACGCCCACGGGGTGCGGTGTGTCGGGAGGCTGCCCGGGTTTCGACGAAACGCTCGAGCACGTTGAGGCTGGGGGTGGGATGTAAGCGGTTGTGTTTGGGGGTGGGGGTGGGTGCAATGGGGCGGATGATCAAGTGGTTGCCGGGTGGGGTTGGGCCTGGTGGTGTGGGAGTAGAGGAGCGGGACACTGTGAATGCCTCGGCGTCGGCGTCGTCAGGGGGGTCGGCCCAGGGGCCGGTCGTGCGGCTGGGGGCTCTTGTGCCGTTGACGCCGCCGGGGTGGGTCGATGCCGGGCGGCAGTTGCTCGCGGGGCTCGAGTTGGCCGTGCGCGAGGTCAACGAAGGGGGAGGGATCGGCGGGCGGGCGTTGGAGCTTGTGGTTCGGGACACCGCGGCCGATCCGGAGCGGGCCGCGGCGGCCGTGGAGGAGCTGGCGGGTCTGGGGGTGGCCGCCGTGGTGGGGGAGTACCACAGTGTCGTCGCCCGGGCCGCCGCCGTCCGGGCCGATGCCGTCGGGATGCCGTATCTGTGTTCCTCCGCGGTGCTCGACGCGCTCACCGAGGAGCCCACGCAGTGGGTCGCGCGGCTGGCTCCGGCCCAGTCCCACGGCTGGCGGACGTACGCGGACTCCCTGCTCGGGGCGGGCCACAGCCGGATCGCGGTGGCGATCCAGCCGAGTGTCTACTGGGCTTCCGGGACGCGCATCCTGCGGGAGCGGTTCGCCGCTCACGGGGGCAGCGTCGTGGAGATCGACGTGCAGGGGAGCACGGTTGAGGGGGTCGAGGGACTGTGCGACGTGCTTGTCGAGGAGGGGGCCACGGCGCTTCTGCTGCTGGTCGGGTATCCGGAGCCGGCGGCGGCGATCGTCCGGGCCGTCCGGGGCGACCGGCGGCTCGGGGAGGTCCTGATCGGGGCTCCGGCCGGACAACCGGAGTTCGCCGGATGGGCCGGGGAGCTGGGCGGGGACGGCGCAGGGATCCCGTTCCTGCGCTATCTCCCCGAGCGGCTCGGGCCGCTCGGGGAGCGGGTGGAGAAGGAGCTCCGCGAGCGGCTGGGTGAGGAGCCCTCGTTCGTGGCGTTCGAGGGCTGGGACAGCGTCACCGTCCTTGCCGAGGTGCTGCGTTCGTACGGCACGGACCGGGCGGCCATCGCCGCGGCCTGGCCGCGGGTGGAGGTCGAGGGCACCCGTGGGCCGATCCGGTTCTCCCGGAGCCCGGGGATCGGTGTCTGGCAGTGGGTCTGGGCACCTGTCCGCGTGGTCGACCGGGATCCCGCGGACCTCACCGGTCGATTTCGGATCGTTCGTGGTGAGGGTGGGGGCGCTCGCTGATCCGGGTGGCCGGCCTCGCGTCCTTCAGGGGCGGGACAGGAAGGCGCGGTACCAGGGGGCCGCGGAGGGGAGCAGGGAGAGGGGCGTGGGTGTGGGGCACAGGCCGGTGAGCTGCCAGATGGTGTCGGCGCGCTGGTAGTAGTCGCGGGCCAGCAGGGAGAACTGCCGCTCCGTCACCTGGCCCGGGTGCGCGTGGAGTTGTTCCACGCAGCGGTCCCACGGCCAGTCCTCCCGCGCCTCCGGCAGGATTCCTTCGGCGGCGAGCGCCGACATGAGGCCGGCGCTGGTCACCGCGGCGGGGTGGCTCGCGTGGTGGACCCCGCGCGGGGCGGGGCCCGGGGCCGTGGCCAGGGAGTCGATCAGGCGGGCGAGTTCGCCGACGTCGACCACGGACAGCAGGGCGCGGCCGCCGTCCCAGCTGGCCGGGACCCGGTCGATCAGTTCGGCCAGGGCCGGGACCACCCAGCGGTCACCGGCGCCCAGCACCAGACCCGGCCGCAGGACGGTACCGCCGGCGGCCAGCACCGGGGCCTCCGCCGCCAGGCGGGTGCGGCTCGCGGCGGACGCCGGATCCGGGGTCACCTCGTCGACCTCGATCCCGCGGTGCGGGAGGTTCCCGTAGACCGCGGCCGTGGACAGGTGGACGATCCGGTCCACCCCCGCCCGCACGGCCTCCGCGAGGAGTGCCGCGCCGCCCAGGACGTTGACCGTGTGGCAGCGCTCCTCGTCCTGCCCGATGTACGAGGCCAGGTTCACCAGCGCGGCCGCGCCCTCGCAGGTCCCTTTCAGGGAGCCGGGGTCGCCCAGGTCCGCACGTACCCACTCCACGCCTTCGCGCTCCGCACTGGGGATGCGGGCGAGGGCCCGTACCAGGATTCCGGGATGGCGGGCCAGGGCGTCCAGTGCGGCCGAGCCGACGAAACCGGTGGCTCCGGTGAGGACAATTACCCTGGGTCTTCCAGATGTCTGCATAGGGGCGATTTTATCGGCGCGTGGGTGGCCATGCCGGGCGCTCGGAAGTGGCCGTACAGCTCTTCGCCTGTTCGTTGCCGACGAGTTCCGCCGAGTTCCGCCGACTCCCCCTGTGTTCCGGTTGCACGGCCGGTCGCGACCGGCCGGCGTCGTGCGGAGGGGGCAGCGGGCGGTCAGCGGGCGGTCCAGCCGCCGTCCACCGGGACGGTCGCGCCGACCACGAAGGACGCCTGGTCGCTGAGCAGCCACGCGGCCGCCTGGGCGATCTCGCGCGGGTCCGCCGTACGCGGCAGCGGGGCCCTGGTGTGGAGTTGCTCCTCCAGGCCCGGGTTCAGATCGAACCACTGGGCCATCATCTCGCTGCGGGTCGTGCCGGGCGCGACGGCATTGACCCGGACGCCCTGGGCGGCGTACTCGGCCGCGGCCTTCGTCAGCCCGATGACGGCGTGCTTCGCCGCGATGTACGCGGCGGCCGCCGGGGTGCCGACCAGACCCGCGACGCTGCTGTTGTTCACGATGGCCCCGCCGCCCGGCAGCATCGCGGCGATCTCGTACTTCATGCAGTTCCACGTGCCGCGGACGTTGGTGGCCATGACGGCCTCGAACTCCGCGTCCTCGGTGAGGTGCAGAGGTGCGGGCACGGTACCGAGCCCGGCGTTGTTGAAGGCGGCGTCCAGGCCGCCGAAGAGCCGCACGGCCGTGGCCACGGCCGCCTCGACCTCTTCGGCGCGGGACACGTCGGCGACCGCGTAGGAGGCGGTGAAACCCTGGTCCGTCAGCTCGCGGGTGAGCGCGGCCAGTTCCTCCTCGCGCCGGGCGGTGAGGAGCACCGAGGCCCCGTGCTCGCAGAACACCCGGGCTGCGGCCGCCCCGATGCCGCTGCTCGCGCCGGTGATCAGGGCGCGCCTGCCGTCCAGGAGGCCGGTCTTTTCCGTCATGGTGACTCTTTCGTCTGCCGGGGTCCGATGGATCCTTCGGGGAGGGGCGCCCCGGCGCTATTGGCTGAAAATCGCCGCGTTGCGGGGGCCGGGCCCGCCCAGGATCACGGGAACCGTGCGGTGGCCGTTGGAGACGAACGAGAACTTCGGCCGGAGTTCATCGGCCGGCACGGCCAGGGCTATGTCGGGGAACCGCTCGAAGAGCGCCGACAGGGCGATGGCGACCTCCATCCGGGCCAGGTTCACACCGAGACAGTGGTGGGCTCCGTACCCGAACGACACGTGATCGGCCCGGGTGTCGCGGGTGATGTCGAAGAGGTCCGCCCCGGCGCCGTGGTGGAGGGGGTCGCGGCCCGCTCCGGCGAAGCAGATGACGATCGCGTCGCCCTGCGGGATGCGTACGTCGTCGTCGATCTCGATCGTCTCGACGGCGTAGCGCAGGATGCTGTGCGCGCCGGGCGGGTCCACGCGCAGGGATTCGTCGATCACGTCCTCCCACGAGGCCTTGCCGTCCCGTACGAGCGCGAGCTGGTCGGGGTGCGTGAGGAGGGAGACGACCGCGTTGTCTATGAGGTTCACCGTCGTCTCGTAGCCGGCGGTGAAGAGGAGGATGAGATTGTCGAGGAGTTCCTTCTCGCTCATGTCTGCGGTGCCCGAGTCTCGTGCGGAGATGAGGCCCGATGTGAGGTCGTCGGCGGGATTTTTTCTCTTGTGCGCCACGACTTCGTTGAGGATCTCGTACATGGCCGTGCCATTCGCCATCGCGTCCTCGGGGGTGATCGAGGTGGCGAAGAACGCGTCAATGATCTTCTGCAGCGGGTCGCGTGCGGAATGTGGAATTCCGAACAGCTCGCAGACCACGGCGTGCGGCAGTACGTGGGCGAATTCCTTGCGGAGGTCCACGGGCTCCTCCCGCGGGGCCTCTTCCAGGCGGTCCAGCAGTCCTGCGGCTATTTCCTCGACCCGGGGCCGCAGGGCTGCCACGCGGCGCATGGTGAACTCCCCCGCCACCGGCTTGCGCAGGCGCGCGTGCTCCTCGCCGTAGGCGGTGACCATGTTCTGCACCGAGACCCAGATGGCCAGCGGCCACTCCTGGTCGACTTCTCCGTCGATCCACGCCGGCCAGTGCCGGTAGGCGTCCTTCGATACCCGGGGATCGGTGAGCAGGCGTTTCACGAGTGCGTAGTCCGTGACGGACCACGCCTCCACTCCACCGGGGAGCACGATCCGCACGGCCCGGCCAAGGGAGCGTATGTCCTTGATCTCTCCGTGAATGTCCTGGCCGAGCGGATCGATGACGAACGGGCACTGCCTGCTCACAGGAGTATCCCTCCTACAACTGCTGGTGACGGTGAGTCGGATGACGTCACAGGCTGACACGCCTACGACCTTCCCGCCACTTTGCGCAGGGGTGACTCGGCCAGCGGATCGCAGGGAACCGGTGCCCATTTGGTTCGAAACTGAGGTGATCAGGAGGAAACGGGAATTGCTTCCAGGTGGGCGTCGAAGACCCGCTGGCCGCTCTGATGGCCTGTCACGCTCAGGGAGAGGGTGTTGTCACGGGTCCGGACCATCGGCTGCGCCTGGATCAGGCAGGGGGAGTGGAACTCCACATACCGCTCGAAGGTGAGGCTGAGCGCGACGGGGTACAGCCGGGTGGCGCCGGCGACGGCGAACGCTGCCTGGTGGGTCGCTTCGAGGAGGACCATGCCGGGTACGTGATCGTTCTTGTGCGCGAACAGCGTGGTGTTCGTGGTGTACGGCCGAAGGGTCCAGCACCGGGGATCCATGGTGGGAGCCAGCAGGACATGGCTCGGATCGGTGCGCAGGACGAGGGAGGGGTGCACCGGTTCGGGCACGGGCAGGACCGGGCGGGCGTCCGCGTACTCACCGCGCATCCGGCGGTAGGCGCCGGGAGAGGTGCACGTCATGCTGCCGTCGCCGGTGGCGATGACCCGGCCGCTCTGGATCACGTCCATGTGGCACACCATGCCGGAGAAGCGGGTGCCGCGGCGGTTGACGTTCGTGCAGGTGACGTCGATGTGGATCGGGGAGTCGTCGTCCGCTGTCAGGAGCTCCGGATCGATCCGGTACTGGATGTCGGACATTAGGAACTGGTGCCCGAGGGGGACGTTGTACTCGGCGTGCGAGAGCAGGATGCCCGTCTGGCGGATGGCCTCCGCGATGACGGCGGGCGAGCGGAAACCGTGGAGCCCGGTATGGAACGGGTGGTTTTCAGGCCAACGCACGGTGACGTCGAATCGGTCGGGAGCGGTGCGTTTCCAGGCGGACAGGAACACCTCGGAGGTGTCGGGACGGTGCACGAGCCAGTTGGGTACGGCCGGAGGCCTTGCATCTGAGACCCCGACCGACGGTCTTTGGGTGGTTTCGCTCGCAAAAGACGTGATTAACATGAATTCCCCTCCGGACTTCGAGGCAGATTCGAGCCACTCGTGGTAGGTCTCGGCTCGCCGCAAGATACGTGCTGCCTGGTATAATTTGCAACGGCTGTTTTCGGTGACATGCTCATACCCCCGAGGAGGTGCATCAGTTGGCCACCAGCAGCGTGGAAGGAGCGAGGGTGTCTCAGAGGGAGACTTCTCGGCGCACCCGGCAACTCATCGTCGAGGCCGCCGGCGCCGTGTTCGCAGAGAAGGGCTTCAACGGGGCCACGATCGCGGACGTCTACCAGCGGCTCGGGCTGACCAAGGGCGCCTTCTACTACTACTTCAAAGGCAAGGAAGAGCTGGCCCAGGCCGTGCTGGCCAGTCAGATCGACACGGTCGGCTTCCCGCTCGTACCGCGCAGCACGCGGCTGCAGGAGCTGATCGACAAGGGCATGCTCTTCGCCGTCCAGATCCGCAGCGATCCGATCGTGCAGGGCAGTCTGAGGCTCTCCCTGGAGCGCGGCAGTCACCACGAGCACCGCCTGCGCCCCTACCAGGACTGGATCGATCACAACCGGTTCGCCCTGGGAGAGGCCCGGGCGTGCGGTGAACTCCACGCGCACGTGGACCTGGACGCGGTCGCCAACCTGTTCGTCGGCGCCTTCACCGGAGTGCAGGTGCTCTCGGAGGTGATGGCCGACTGGGAGGACCTGGAAGTACGGGTGTCCGTGCTGCTCCGGCACATCATGCCGATCATCGCCCTGCCGACCGTGCTGGCCGAACTCGACATGGCTCCCGGTCGCGCCGAGCGGGTCATGGCCGACCTGGAGAAGCACCTGCGGGAGCGGGCCGAGGCCGAACTCGTCGAGTCGGCCGAGCTCCAGGCCTAGTACCCCCGCGGCGTACCCCCGCGGCCGGGCGTCCCGCGGACGGCCCGTTTCCCCCGCTCCCCTCCGCCGGGCGTCGTCGACGCCCGGCGGAGGTGTTTCCGCAACCGGTTCGGCGCTCCGGCCGGCGACATCAGATCTTCCGATGAGCGGTTGCCTACCTTCATGCACGTTTGTTTCCATGAGCGCGGCCCCGAGCCACATACGAGGCTCTTGACCGACCACGGAGACCCACATGATCAAGCTCGATGACATCCGCCGGCACGCGGCGGGCGGCGTGACGCGGGATGCCTTGGTCGACGGCCAGGTGCGGCTGACCTGGGGCCAGTTCGCCGAGACCGTGGAGCGGACGGCGGCCGGGCTCACCGAGCACCTGCCGCAGGAGGGCGCGGTCCGGGCGGTCTTCCTCGCCGGGAACAGCTGGCAGCTCACCGTCGCGATGAGCGCCTGCGCCACCCTCGGCGTCTCCTGCACGGGTCTCGACCCGCAGAGCGGCACGGACGATCTGGGCCAGCTGCTCTCCTGGCTGGAGCCGTCCGTGGTCTTCGTGACCTCGGAGCACCGGGCCACGCTGGACCAGCTCGTGTGGCCCAGCGGCCCGAAGGCCGTGCACGTGCTCCTGGACGGGATCACGGCTCCCGGCGCCCCGGCCGCCCCCGGCAAGCACGAGGCGCTCAACTTCGACCTGCTGACCTCGGCCGAACCCCTGCGCACCCTGCCGGCGCCCCGGCCCTACGAGTCCTTCGCGGTCAGCGCGCGCGGCGAGGGCCCCTCCCGCCTCGCCGTGCGCCGCACCCCCTCCGAGGGCCGCCACCTGGTCGACCTCGTGGACGAGTTCGGGCTCAACCGGGACGACGTGCACCTGGCCTGCGCCCCGCCGACCGAGCCCACGGCCCTCGCCCTGGCCCTGGCCCGCACGATGCTCGGCATCGGCGCCACCGTCGTCCTCGCGGACGGGGCCGGCCCCGAGACCCTGACCGCGCTGCTCGTCGCCGAGCGGGTCAGCACCGGAGTGATCACCCCCTCAGCCCTGCACGGAGTGCTCGGACTGCCGGAGACCACCGAGCCCTCGCCGCGCACCCGCCATCTGAGGTTCCTCCTCACCCCCGGCGCCCACCTGGGCCGCTGGACCGTCAACACGGCCTGGGAGCGGCTCGGCCCGGTCCTGCACACCGCGCTCGGCAGCGCGGAGACCGGGCTGACCGCCGTCATGGGACCCGAGGAGCTGCTGGTCTCGCCGCCGCGCTCGGGCCACACCACGCTCGGCACCACCGTCGCCGTCCTCGGCGAGGACGGGCAGCCGGTGCGGCAGGGCGAGAGCGGGCGCCTCGCCTTCGCGGGCCACCAGGTCATGGACGGCTACCTGGACGGCGAGACCCGGGTCGCCGAGCTGGACCTCGGCTGGGGCGTGGAGCGCTTCCTGGTCACCGACGAGTCCGGGTACGTGGACGAGACGGGCCGGCTGCTGGTCACCGGGCGGGTCACCGAAGTGCCCGTCGTGGTCCGCGATTCGGCCGTCGACACCGAGCTGTTCCGGCTGGAGTCGGACCTGCTCAACCTGCCCTGCCTGCGCGACACCGCCGTGATGCGGGTCAGCAGCGCGGTGCTGGGTGACGCGATCGTGGTCCCCTTCATCGCCGTGGCGGTCGGCCGCGAGGCCACCGGGTACCAGGCGCTCAGCGCGGCCTGCGCCCGCCGGGTCCCGTCGCTGCCCGCGCACGTCATCGCGGTCGACACCATCCCGTACAGCCCGACGGGCCGGATCCGCACCGGGGACCTGCTCGACGCGGTGCTGCCCATCATCACTCTGAACCTGCAGCTTGAGCAGTCGATGCAACAGGAGATGTCCGCGTGAACCTGCCCTCCTTCGACGAGCAGCCGTACGACGAGGTGCTGGTGGAGGACTTCGAGACGGCCTTCTTCGCACTCGAACTCGAACTCCTCGACCTGCCCTGCGTCCAGGACATCGCGGTGATGCGCACCCGGCTCCCCGAGGTGGGGGAGACGCTGGTGGTGGCCTTCGTACCGCTCCTGGAGGAGGACCAGGAGGCCGGCGGGCGCCAGGCCGCGCTGGCCGCCTGCGAGCGGCGCATGCCGTGGGTGCTCTCGCACGCGGTGGCCGTCGACGCGATCCCGCGCGCGGCCGACGGATCCGCGCGCACGGGGCTCCTGATCGACCGTCTGCTCCCGCAGATCGCCCGGGACCTCCTCTCGCCGATGGAGATGTCCGACTAGTCCACTCCGCCCAACCCGCTGTCAACCACGAAGCAGCGGCTGACCTGTGGCCATGCCCTCCCTGCGGGCATGGCCACAGGTATGTCCGCAGTCGTGCGGGAACGTGAAGTGTGCATTCTCGTGATGCCGTCATACCTGCACCGTGGTATGTTCCTAGCCTCCGAGGCTCTGAGTCTCGCAGAAGGGAGCCCCTGCCGTGCAGTTCCAGCAGTTACGCTCGTTCCGTGAAGTAGCCGCCGAGATGAGCTTCACTCGCGCCGCTCGCAACCTCCACTACTCGCAGCCCAGCGTCACCGCCCACATCAAGAACCTCGAGGACTACATCGGGGCCGAGCTGTTCCATCGGGCCGGCGGCCGGGTCCAGCTCACCGAGGCGGGCATGCGGCTGCTGCCGCACGTGGAGAAGATCATTCTGATAGCCGAGGCCGCCTGTATCGACGCGGCGTCCGCCGGCCACACCCGCCCCGCGGCCTGACCAGCCGTCGGACATCTTTTGCAATTCCTTTTCATTCGGCCCGGCCGTGTATCCGAATTTTCTGGATCAATGCCGGGCCGAAGTTATTTCGGAGCATCCGGAATTCGGCATTCCGTAATATCGAGAAGCGCGGTCCGATCTCCCTGAAGTCAACAAGGTTTCTTCGGACCGTAGTTGACGTATCTCCTCGAACGTGTTGGCGCCAGGGTTGGCGTAGATGGGCAATTGTCCGTGCGCGGCCCAGCAAGAGCGGATCGACGGCCGAGCCTACGCTCGGGGCAATCGAACTGTGCGTCCGGCAGCGGTCGCGTGTATTACCCCTGGAGAGGACACCAAAATGGGTCAGGTCCCGATAACGGATCAGTCGGCCGACGAGGCTCCGAACGACCTCATGACGGGCGACTCCTACCTGGAGAGCCTGCGTGACGGCCGCCAGGTCTTCGTGGACGGTGAGCTCGTCAAGGACGTGACGACGCACCCGGCCTTCGCCAACGCCGCGAGGTCGACCGCGCACCTCTACGACGCGCTCCACCACCCCGACACCAAGGACCTGATGACGACGGTCGACCGGTACACGGGGTACCGCGTCCACCGCTTCTTCACCCCGGCGCACTCGCCCGAGGACCTCATGAAGGCCCGTGACGCCATCGAGCACTGGGCCCGCCTGAGCTACGGCTTCATGAACCGCACGCCCGACTACAAGGCGTCGTTCATGGCCGGCCTGGCCGTCACCCACGACTTCTACGAGCCCTTCGGCGACAACGCCCGGGCCTGGTACGAGAAGTACGCCCGTCAGGGCCTGTCGATCAGCCACGCGATCGTCAACCCGCCCGTCGACCGCAACAAGTCGGCGCACGAGATCCGCGACGTCTACCTGAAGGTCGTCGAGGAGCGCGAGGACGGCATCGTCGTCGAGGGCGCCAAGCTCATGGCCACCGCGTCGGCGCTGAGCAACGTCGCCTTCGTCGGCCAGATCCACCTGGCCAACCTCGAAAAGGGCAAGGCCGAGGACATGGCCCTGGCCTTCATGGCCCCGCTGAACACCCCCGGTATGAAGGTCGTCTGCCGCACCTCCTACGAGGGCAAGGCCACCAGCCCGTTCGACAACCCGCTCTCCAGCCGGTTCGACGAGAACGACGCGGTGCTGGTCTTCGACAAGGCGTTCATCCCGTGGGAGAACGTCCTGATCTACCGGGACACCGAGAAGATCCACCAGTACTTCCCCCGCTCCGGCCTGCTCTCCCGCGGCTTCTTCCAGGGCGCGATCCGCATGTCGGTCAAGCTGGAGTTCATGGCGGGCATCCTCGACAAGGGCACCCGCATCAACGGCACGGACGGCTTCCGCGGCGTCCAGGCCGGCCTCGGTGAACTGCTCGCCTGGCGCCACCAGACCTGGGCCGTCACCAGCGCCATGGCCCTGGACCCGGAGGCCGGCCCGGCCGGCACCGTCCTGCCGCGCATGGACTACTCGGCTGGCTACCGGGCGCTCGCCCCGCTCAGCTGGGAGCGCACGCACCGCTTCTTCGAGGAGCACCTCGCGGGCGCGCTGCTGATGACCCCCTCCAGCGCCAAGGACCTGCAGAACCCCGAGCTGCGCCCGCTGCTCGACCGCTACTACCGCGGCACCGGCGCCACCGCCGAGGAGCGCACCAAGCTCTTCAAGCTGGCCTGGGACGCGATCGGCACCGAGTTCGGCGCCCGCCACGAGCTGTACGAGCTCAACTACGCGGGCGGTCCCGACCAGGTGCGCCTCGACACCCTGAACTGGTCGCGCGGCGCCGGTCTGCTCGACAACTACGGCGACCTCGTCCAGAGGGCCATGGACGACTACGACCTCGACGGCTGGACCCGCGGCCGCTGGGCCCAGGAGAACTGACCGTCAAGCCCGCGTACGGACGGGTGCCCGCGGCCCAGGCGCCGCGCGCACCCGTCCGCGCCCAGCAGAGAGGCCCGGCCATGAAGCACGACCTGCGCGATGTGATGCGTTCCTTCGCCACCGGGGTCTGCGTCGTCAGCACCTACACCGACCAGGACGGCGTACGCACCCACAACGCGATCACCGTCAACTCGCTCACCTCCGTCTCCCTCGAACCGCCGCTGGTGTCCCTGAGCTTCCGTCACGACTCGGAGTTCTTCGCCGAGCTGCTGCGCACCGGCGTCGTCGGGATCTCGATCCTCGGCGCCGAGGGCGAGTCCACCGCCCGCGCGTTCGCCCGCCGGCGGCCCGAGCGCGACCAGGCGCTGACCGAGGTGGCGGGAGCGCCGGGCGAGGCCACCGGGACGCTCCTGTTCGACGCGGCCGCCTGGATGGAGTGCAGCCTGCGCGACCACGTGGTGGCCGGCGACCACGTGATGGTCATCGGCGAAGTCGTCGCCATGGGTGCCCGCGAGACCCAGACCCCCCTGATCTTCCTTCAGGGCGGGTTCCACAGATTCGAACTGGAACAGGTGTGACGTGCGCGCGAAGAACCTGCTGAGCTGGCGGGTGCTCCTCGGAGCGGCCCTGGCCATATCGGCCCTGACCCTGCTGATCCTCCCGGGCGACCCGGCCCAGGCCACGGACTCCACCGCGCAGTCCGCGGCGCGCACGTCCGGCCCGGTGAGCGTCTGCCTGGTGACGCGGGACGCCCCGAACCGCGAGCGCACCGTCAAGGTCGCGCAGTGGGCCTCGCAGGTGCTGCTCACCGAGACGCTGTCCTACCCGGGGCCCTGTGCCTCGTACGGAGCCCCGAGCCCGCTCGGCAACGGCACCGTGCGCACGTACGCGCAGATCAACGGCGCCACTCCGCAGACCGTCGGCTTCGTCTTCCCCAAGAACACGCTGACCGGCCTGCCGACCACCATGACCGACGGCCACCACTGCTACGACATGGACGGCAACGGCACGGTCAACGAGCACACCGAGTGCGTCGGCGGCCACGAGCGGCCGCTGGAGCTGCCCTCGCAGCTGACCTCGCTGCCCGGGATGCCGCTCAAGTGGGCCCTGCTGAACTACAACCCGATGGGCCACGGGCCGGAGCACATCTACGACACCCCGCACTTCGACTTCCACTTCTACACGCAGTCCAAGGCGGAGCGCGACGCGATCCGCAGCGGCCCCTGCGGCCTGGCCATCAACTGCGACGACTACGCGACGGCCATCGAGCCGATCCCCCCGCAGTACCTGCCGGCGGACTACGTGAACAACAACGTGGCCGAGGCGGCCATGGGCAACCACCTGGTCGACATGAACTCGCCCGAGTGGCACTCCACCGCCTTCACCCAGACCTTCATCTACGGCGCCTACGACGCCAAGATCAGCTTCCTCGAGCCGATGATCACGAAGGCCTGGTTCGAAGGCATAGCCAACGGGGTCAACCCGAGCCGCTGCTGGCCCATAAAGCAGCCGCAGCAGTGGCAGCTCGGCGGCTGGTACCCGCAGGAGTACTGCATCGACTACCGCGCCAATCGCGGGGACTACACGGTCTCGATGAAGAACTTCAGGAAATCGGCCGCCTGAGTCCCCAAGACCCGAACCCTTGGCCGACCGGCTCCGCCCCCGCCGCACCGGGGGTGGCCGGCGGCTCCCACTGAATCCCCGGAGTAGGCGAGGAAAGGGCCACCGTGATCGCGGACAGCAAGGCCGGCGCACGAGGACCCCGCGCCTTCCACGAATTGATAGGTGACTGACACATGTCCCGTGGATTCTCGATCGGCGTCGTCGGAGGAGGCGCGGCTGCAGTCTGCTTGATCGACGCGTTGTCGCGAACACAAAGCGAACCGGGCAGCCTCACGGTCTTCGAACCGTCGCCGCACCTGTGGCGCGGGCGCGCCTACCAGGTCGACACCGAGACCCTCAAGGTCAACGCGACCCCCGACGACATGTCCGTGCGCGCCGGCGACCTCCAGCACTTCGAGCACTGGCTGGAGACGCGGGACAAGGTCATAGGGGTCCGCACCGGAGTCGACCGCTGGTCCGGGAGCCGCTTCGCCCCCCGCACCGTCTACGGCGAGTACCTGGAGCAGACGGCCTACGCCGCGCTCGGCGAACTGCGCCGCCAGGGCTGGCGGGTCGACCTCGTCGGCGAGGGGGTCACCTCCGCGAGCCGCGCCGCCAACCGGGTCCTGCTGCGCACCGGCAACGGCCGGGCCCGCGCCTTCGACTACGCCATCCTGTGCGTCGGCGGCGACAGCCCCAAGGACGTCTACGGTCTGGGCGACACCCCCGGCTTCGTCGGGGACCCGTACCCCATCGTCAACAAGCTGGCCGACGTCGGGGAGCGGGAACACGTCGCGATCATCGGCAGCGGCCTGACCGCGATCGACATCATCCTGTCGCTGGCCGCGCAGGGCCACCAGGGCCGGATCAGTCTGCTGTCCCGGCGCGGCGTCCTGCCCGGCGTACGGCAGAAGGCGGTCCCCTTCGAGCTGCGGCACTTCACCCCGCACCGGATGGAGGAGCTGGCCGCGATCCACCCCGAGGTCACCCTCGAGGACATCGCCACCATCATGCGGGCCGAGTTCCGCGACGTGGGCGCCGACCTCGACGCGGTGGTCTCGGAGATCATCCGGGTCGACCTGGAGGACCCGGTCGACCGGCTGCGCCGGCAGATCGACGAGGTCGACTCCCCCCACATGGGCCTGCGCATCCTCCAGCGCGCCGTCCCCGAGACCGGCCCCGACGTCTGGCCGATGCTGCGCGAACAGGACAAGGTCCAGCTGCTGCGCGCCCATTACCGCACGATCATGAGCCTGTGCTGCCCCATGCCGCCCGGCAGCGCCGGAGTCCTCCTCGACCTCGTCGAGGCGGACAAGCTGGAGATCGTCGCCGGCCTGCAGAACATCACCCCGAACCCCGAGGCCGGCTTCGACGTCGTCACCGCCGAGGGACACGACTTCACGGCCGACCGCGTCATCAGCGCGGTCAACGCCTCCGAGGGGCGCATCCCCACCAGCGCCGCGCCCCTGGTCACCTCGCTCATGCGCAGCCGCGTCGCCAGCCGGCACCCCCACGGCGGCCTGCACATAGCGCGTCCGACCAGCCAGCTGACCACCAACGGCCGGCCCGACCCGCGCCTGTACGGGCTCGGCAACATCGCCGCCGGCTCGCTCTTCTTCACCTTCGGGATCCCCTCCCTGGTCGACCGCAGCCAGGACATCGTCGGCGCGATCCTGCAGCACGCCGAGACCGTCACGGCCGCCACCCAGGAGAACGAGGACGTCCTGCTCACGGTCTAGCCGCCGCCCCTTGTACCCGCCACCCGCCACCCGTACCCGTACCCGTACCCGTACCCGTACCCGTACCGACACCGGAAGACGACCCGGAGATTCCGGAGATGAGGACCCCCGAGCATGAGCGTCACCGAGACCGACCGGCCCGCCTACCTGGCGGACACGCACACCGGCCTGCCGATCCCGAGCGAGCCGGTCTTCGCCACCCACGAGGAGACGCGCCGCCACCGCAAGCAGCGGCTCGCCGCCGCGCTGCGGCTGTTCGGCAAGTACGGCTTCGGTGAGGGCATCTCGGGCCACATCTCGGTCCGCGACCCGGAGCACGAGGACCGGTTCTGGGTGAACCCCTTCGGCGTCTCCTTCAACCTGGTCCGCGTCGCCGACCTCATCTGCGTGGATTCGGCGGGCAACGTCGTGGAGGGCAGGCACCGGGTCAACCCCAGTGCGTTCGTCATCCACTCCGCCATCCACGAGGTGCAGCCGGGCGCCACGGCGGCCGCCCACGGCCACACCGCGCACTCCCGCGCGCTCGGCGCCCTGGGGCGCCTGCTGGACCCCATCGACCAGGAGTCCGCCGCCTTCTACAACCGCCAGGTCCTCTACGAGGAGTACGAGGGCCCCTCGGTCTCCGCCGAACTCGGCCGCGACATCGCGGAGAAGCTCGGCGACAACCGCGCGATCCTGCTGCGCCACCACGGCCTGATCACCGTCGGCGGATCGCTCGACGAGGCCGTGCACTGGTTCTTCACCTACGACAGCTGCGCCCAGGTGCAGCTGCTCGCCCGGGCGGCGGGCACGCCCAAGAGCTTCACCCATGAGCAGGCCGTCGCCGCCGGGGACGGCTTCGGCAACGAGCAGCTGGGCTGGTTCAGCTTCCAGCTGCTCTGGGACGAGATCATCCGCGAGCAGCCCGACTTCCTCGAAGAGGACTAGCCCGCGCGACATCTCCTCGTCCGGCACCACCCCCGAAGAATCACCGAGGAAGAAGAGGCACCACCATGAACATCCTGCTTTTCGGAGCCAGTGGACACATCGGCAGCGCCATCGCCGGCGAACTGCTCTCCCGCGGCCACGCCGTCACCGGCGTGACCCGCACCGGCGAGATCGCGGGCAACGGCCACGAGGGCCTGAAGGTGATCGCCGGTGACGCCACCAGCGCGGACACCGTGGCCGAACTGTCCGCGGGCTACGACGCCGTCGCCTCGGCGGTGGGCCCCAAGCTCGGCGTCGACGACGACCACAAGATCATCGTCGGTGCGGCCAACGCGCTCATCGAGGGCCTGACCCGCAGCGGCGTACGCCGTGTCGTGGTCCTCGGCGGCGCCGGCAGCCTGGAGGTCTCCCCGGGCGTCAAGGTCATCGACAACCCGAACTTCCCCGCCATGTGGAAGCAGAACGCCCTCGCCCAGAGCGAGGCGCTCGCCCTCTACCGCCAGGCCGGCTCCCTGGACTGGACGTTCATCTCCCCGGCCGCCCAGATCGAGCCCGGTGAGCGCACTGGGACCTATCGCGTCGGCGGTGAGCAGCTCCTGGTGGACGCCGAAGGCAAGAGCCAGATCAGCATCGCCGACTACGCGGTCGCCTTCGCGGACGAACTGGAGCGCGGCGACGCGATCCAGGCCCGCATCACCGTCGCCTACTGATTCCGCGTCCCCCGGAGGGGATCAGACACATGACTTCATCCGCCACACCGAAGAGCGCCGGCATCGTCCGGTTCGCGATCATCCTCGGTGCACTCACCGCTCTCGGCCCCCTGGCCAACGACGCCTACATGCCGGGCCTTCCGCAGATCGCCGAGGACCTGAACACCAGTGCCTCGGCGGCCCAGCTCAGCCTCACCGCCTGCCTGCTCGGCCTCGGCATCGGCCAGCTCATCGCCGGACCCGTCAGCGACGCGCTCGGCCGCCGCCGTCCGCTCATCGCCGGGCTGGCGCTGTTCGCGGTCACCGCCCTGCTGTGCGCCTTCGCCCCCAACATCTGGACGCTGGTCGGGCTGCGCGCCCTCCAGGGCCTCGGCGGCGCCACCGGCATCGTCATCGCCTCCGCGGTCGTGCGCGACCGGCACACCGGGCCCGCCGCGGCCCGGTTCTTCGCGATGCTGATGCTCATCACCGGCATCGCGCCGATCCTGGCCCCCGTCCTCGGCGGCCAGCTGATGCTCGTCACCTCGTGGAAGGGCATCTTCATCGCCCTCGCGATCATCGGGGCCCTGATGCTCATCGGTGTTGCGGGCGCCCTGCCCGAGACGCACCCCGCCGAACGGCGCGTGCGCGGCGGCCTCAAGGCCACCGGCCCGATCTTCCGTCGGCTGCTCGGCGACCGCGTGTTCGTCGGCTACAACCTGGCCTGCGGCTTCGCCTTCGCCGCGATGTTCGCCTACATCTCCGGCTCGACCTTCGTGCTCCAGTCCATCCACGGGATGTCCCCGCAGGCCTACAGCGTCGTCTTCGGCGTCAACGCCCTCGGCCTGGTCATCGCCGCGCAGGTCAGCGGCCGCATCGTGCACAGGACCGGGCCGCGCGCCCTGCTCGCCACCGGTCTGGCCGTCTCCGCGGTCGGCGGACTCGGGCTGCTCGCCGTCGTCCTCACCGACGCCGGTCTGGCCCCGCTGCTCGTCGCGCTCTTCCTGGTCGTCTCCAGCGTCGGCCTCGTCCTGCCGAACTCCTTCGCCCTGGCCCTCCAGGATCACGGCGACGTGGCCGGCTCGGCCGCCGCGCTGCTCGGTCTGTCCCAGCACCTGATCGGCGCGGCCGTGGTCCCGCTCGTCGGCCTCGCCGGTGAGGACAGCGCGGTCCCGATGGGCATCGTCATCGCCGTCCTCGGCGTCGGCGGTCTGCTCTTCTTCGGCCTCACCAAGGGCCACAAGGCCGCCGGTGAGGAAGCGGCGTCCGAAGGCCGGGCACCCGAGGCCGTTCCCTCCGGGGTCCACGAGCCCGTCTAGGCCCCTGGCGAGACAGGCTCCCGCAACGGATTTGCCCACCGGGGGTCCGTACGGCCGCACCACCGTACGGACCCCCGGCACCCGGGGCCGCCATCCCGGGCGGCGACAGGCCCACACCTCTTCCCTTTCCCACCGAAACCGATCGAGGCACAGCCACCATGACCCTCGCCACGCATGCCACGGCCGTCGACTCCTGGCGGCTGCTGCCCGCCGCCCAGCAGCCGTCCTACCCCGATCCCGTCGCCCTGCGCTCCGCGCTCGACGACCTCGCCTCCTACCCGCCCTTGGTCTTCGCCGGTGAGTGCGACCGGCTGCGCGACCGGCTCGCCGCCGTCGCCCGGGGCGAGGCCTTCGTCCTGCAGGGCGGGGACTGCGCCGAGACCTTCGACGCCGTCAGCTCCGACCAGGTCCGCGACAAGGTGCGGACCCTGCTCCAGATGGCCGCCGTCCTCACCTACGCGAGCTCCGTGCCCGTGGTGAAGATCGGCCGGATCGCCGGGCAGTACTCCAAGCCCCGCTCGAAGCCCACCGAGATCCGCGACGGTGTCGAACTGCCCGTCTACCGCGGTGACTCCGTCAACGGCCTCGCCTTCACGCCCGAGTCCCGCACCCCGGACCCGGAGCGGCTCAAGCGGATGTACCACTCCTCGGCCGCCACCCTGAACCTCGTACGGGCCTTCACCACCGGCGGTTACGCCGACCTGCGCCAGGTCCACGAGTGGAACCGCGACTTCGTCGCCGCCTCCCCGGTCGGTGAGCGCTACGAGCGCCTCGCCGGGGACATCGACGATGCGCTGACCTTCCTCGCCGCCTGCGGCGCCGACCCGGCCGCCGTCCACTCCTCCGAGATCTTCGCCAGCCACGAGGCCCTGCTCCTGGACTACGAGGCCGCGCTCACCCGCGTCGACGCCCGTACCGGCCGACTGTACGACGTCTCCGGCCACATGATCTGGATCGGCGAGCGCACCCGTCAACTGGACGGCGCCCACGTCGAGTTCGCCTCTATGGTGCAGAACCCCATCGGAGTCAAGCTCGGCCCCACGACCACCGGCGACGAGGCCCTGCGCCTCATCGACAAGCTGGACCCGGAGCGCGAGCCCGGCCGCCTCACCTTCATCACCCGGATGGGCGCCCGCAACATCCGCGAGATCCTCCCCGAGCTGATCGGCAAGGTCACCGCCGAGGGCGCCCGCCCCGCGTGGATCTGCGACCCGATGCACGGCAACACCTTCGAGGCGCCCAGCGGCCACAAGACCCGGCACTTCGACGACGTGCTCGACGAGGTCACCGGCTTCTTCGAGGTCCACCGCGCGCTCGGCACCCACCCCGGCGGCATCCACATCGAGCTGACCGGCGACGACGTCACCGAATGCGTCGGGGGCGGCGCCGAGGTCCGGCTCACCGACCTCGGACAGCGCTACGAGTCCGCGTGCGACCCGCGCCTGAACCGCAAGCAGTCGCTCGACCTGGCCTTCCGGGTCGCCGAGCTGTACCGCGGTCGCGCGACGGTCGGCGCGGCCCGCCGCGAAGCCGTACCGGCCGCCGCCTGATCCCGAGCGACCGATCGAGCGACCGATCGACGTACCGTCCTGAAGCAAAGGGAGAAGCCCATGTCCGTGCGTGCCCTGCGCGGTGCCATCCAGCTGGAAGTCGACGAGCGGGGCCACCTGCTGGACGGGGTCCGAACGCTCTTCCAGGAGATGCTCGCCGCCAACGGGCTCGACCAGGAGGAGCTGGTCAGTCTGTTCTTCACGGCGACCCCCGACCTGGTCAGCGAGTTCCCGGCGGTCGCGGCCCGCGAACTGGGCGTGACCGACGTGCCGATGATGTGCGCGCAGGAACTGGACATCGCCGGGGCCCTGCCCCGGGTCGTGCGGATCCTCGCGTACGCCGAGACGGAGCTGTCCAAGCGCGAGATCAAGCACGTCTACCTGGGCGGCGCGGCCGCCCTGCGCCGAGATCTCGCCACCGCCGGGGATCCCAGATGATCCGCTCCGCCGCGGTGGTGGGGACGGGCCTCATCGGAACCTCCATCGCACTGGCCCTGTCCCGTCGCGGGGTGGCCGTCCACCTCATGGACGAGAACGATTCGGCCGCCCGCACCGCCGCCTCGCTCGGCGCCGGCACCGTCGGCGCCCCCAAGACCTCCGTGGACCTGGCCGTACTGGCCGTCCCGCCGGCCCAGGTCGGCGCCGTCCTCGCCGCCCAGCAGAAGCTGGGCCTGGCCCGCTCGTACACCGACGTCGCCAGCGTCAAGACCGAGCCGGAGATCGGGGTGCTCGCCGCCGGCGCCGACCCCGTCAGCTTCATCGGCGGACACCCCATGGCCGGCCGGGAGCGCTCCGGCCCGCTCGCCGCCTGCGCCACCCTCTTCGAGGGCCGTTCCTGGGTGCTGACCCCCACGGCCCACACCAGCCGCGACGCGCTCAACATGGCGCTCATGATGGTCTCCCTGTGCGGGGCGGTGCCCGTGGTGATGGACAGCGACGTCCACGACCGGGCCGTGGCCCGCGTCTCCCACACCCCGCACGTGGTGGCCTCGCTGATGGCCGCCCGCCTCCAGCACCTCCCGGAGGACGCCTGCCGGCTGGCCGGGCAGGGGCTGCGCGACGTGACCCGGATCGCCGGGGGCGACCCCCGGCTGTGGAGCGACATCCTGGAGTCCAACGCCACCGCGGTCGCCGACGTGCTGACCGAGCTCGCCGAGGACCTCCAGGTCACCGTGGCCGCCCTGCGGGGCCTCGCCACCGACGACGCCGACGAACGCGCCCAGGGCACCACGCTCCTGGCCGACCTGCTGGGCCGCGGCATCAGCGGCCGCGACCGCATCCCCGGCAAGCACGGGCACCCGGTGCCCGCCTGCGCTCCGGTCCGCGTCCTGATCGGGGACCAGCCCGGCGAACTCGCCCGGCTCCTCGCGACCGCCGCCGAACTCGGCGTGAACATCGAGGACATGACCATCGACCACTCGCCCGGCGACGAGAGCGGCCTGGTCGAGCTGATGGTCGCCCGCGGGACCGCGGTCACCATGGCCCAGGGCCTGATGGGCGCCGGCTGGCGGGTCCAGCGGATGGGGCCGATCGAGGCTCCGCCGGTGGCCGTCGGGGTCTGAACCCGGGTCGTCCGACCCCGCGTCCGCGGATCCCCGTACGGCCCTTCCGCCCTCCTCCCCCTCCACGGGGACCCGGCCGCCCCACCGGCCGGGTCCGACCGCCCACCCCGTCGGCCCACCACCCCGCATGACAGAGGATCACCCTTGAGTACTTTGCGATGGCTCACCGCGGGCGAATCGCACGGCCCCGCCCTCACCGCCGTCCTCGAAGGCCTGCCCGCCGGTGTGGAGATCTCCACCAAGGCGGTCGCCGGCTCCCTCGCCCGACGCCGCCTCGGCCACGGCCGGGGCGCCCGGATGGCCTTCGAGCAGGACGAGGTGACCTTCCTCGGCGGCGTCCGGCACGGCCTCACCCAGGGCGGGCCGGTGTCGATCCAGATCGGCAACACCGAATGGCCCAAGTGGGAGACGGTGATGGCCGCCGACGGCGTGGACCCGGAGGTGCTGGCAGGCCGGGCGCGCAACGCCCCGCTGTCCCGTCCCCGCCCCGGCCACGCCGACCTCGCCGGGATGCAGAAGTACGGATTCGACGACGCCCGCCCGGTCCTGGAGCGGGCCAGCGCCCGCGAGACCGTGGCCCGCGTCGCCGTCGGCGAGGTCGCCCGGGCCTTCCTCAAGCAGGCGTACGGGATCACGATCGTCAGCCACGTCGTCTCCCTCGGCGCGGCCGCCGCCCCCGAGGGCCTGGTGCCGGAGCCGTACGACACCGAGCGCGTGGACGCCGACCCGGTGCGCTGCCTGGACCCGGAGGCCTCCGCCGCGATGGTCGCCGAGGTCGACCGGGCCCACGAGAACGGCGACACCCTCGGCGGGGTCGTCGAGGTGCTCGCGTACGGACTTCCGCCGGGCCTGGGCAGCTACGTCCACGGCGACCGGCGCATCGACTCCCGGCTCGCGGCCGCCCTCATGGGCATCCAGGCCATCAAGGGCGTCGAGTTCGGCGACGGCTTCGGCCTCGCCAAGGTCCCCGGCTCCCTCGCGCACGACGAGATCGAGCGGGACGGGCAGGGGGCCGTCCGCCGCCGCACCGCCCGCTCCGGCGGGGTCGAGGGCGGGATGACCACCGGTGAACCGCTGCGGGTGCGGGCCGCCATGAAGCCCATCGCCACCGTGCCCCGGGCCCTGGCCACCATCGACGTCGCCACCGGCGAGCCCGCCGTCGCCCACCACCAGCGCTCCGACGTCTGCGCGGTGCCCGCCGCGGCCGTCGTGGCCGAGGCGATGACGGCGCTGGTCCTCGCGCACGCCGCGCTGGAGAAGTTCGGCGGGGACTCCCTCGCCGAGACCGTCCGCAACCACCGGGGCTACCTCGAGCACCTGGCCGTCCGATGAGCGCGCCGACGCTGAACACGCAGACGCTGAACATGCCGACGTCGGCGGGGAGCACCCGGATCCCGGTCGGCGGGGAGCGGCCGTACGAGGTCGTCGTGGGCCACGGGCTGACCGGCGAGACCGGTCGGGTCCTGGGTGCCGAGCCGCTGCGGGTGGCCGTGGTCCACTCCCGGACCCTGCTGGCCACCGCCCGGCGGATCGCCCGGGAGCTTGACCATGAGGGACGCATCGTGTTTTCCCTCGAGGTGCCCGAGGGCGAAGCCGCCAAGGACATGACCGTCGTGACCGGTCTGTGGCGGGCCCTCGCCGACGCAGGGTTCACCCGCTCCGACGCCGTCGTCGCCGTCGGCGGCGGAGCCACCACCGACCTCGCCGGGTTCGCCGCCGCCGGGTGGCTGCGCGGCGTACGCCTCGTCCTGGTGCCGACCACCCTGCTCGGCATGGTCGACGCCGCCATCGGCGGGAAGACCGCCGTCAACCTGCCCCAGGGCAAGAACCTGGTCGGCGCCTTCCACCCGCCCGCCGGGGTGTTGTGCGACCTGGACCTGCTGGACACCCTGCCGCCCGCCGACTACGTCAGCGGGCTCGCCGAGGTCCTCAAGGCCGGGTTCATCGCCGACCCGGAGATCCTGCGCCTGGTCGAGGAGGACCCCGCCGGCGCCGTCCGCACCCGGGAGCTCGTCGAGCGCGCCGTCCGCGTCAAGGCGGAGGTCGTCACCGAGGACTTCCGGGAGGACGGCCGCCGCGAGCACCTCAACTACGGGCACACCCTGGGCCACGCCATCGAGCGGGTAGCCGGCTACCGGGTCCGGCACGGCCACGCGGTGGCCGCCGGCATGGTCTTCGCCGCCGAACTCGCCCGGCTCGACGGCCGGCTGTCCGCCGCCGACGTGGAACGCCACCGCTCCCTGCTCGGCGCCGCCGGGCTGCCCACCCGCCACGACGGGGCCTGGGCCCCGCTGCGCGACGCGATGGGCATCGACAAGAAGACCCGGGGCAACCGGCTGCGGTTCGTCGTGCTCGACGCCATCGGCCGCCCCGCGCTGTTCACCGCCCCGGACGAGGACCTGCTCCGGGCCGCCTACGAGCGGATCTCCCGGTGAAGCGGGCCCCCGTCCGCTACGCCCGTGCCCGCGCGGTCCGGCGTGCCCGCGCGGTCCGCCACGGCGGATCGGTCCGGCCGGCGGGGCCGGCCGGCGGGGGCGGCCGGCGGGGGCGCAGCACCTGAACGCACCGCAGGCCCCGTACTCGCAGAACCCATGGGTCCGGCAACTGCTCTCGCACCCGTACTCGAATTCCCCGTACTCGAATCCCCCGAACAGGAAGGCCCGTCATGACCGTCGCCACCGCCCCGCAGGGCACCGCGTCCGCCCTGCTCTGGGGGGACGCCGACCGCCGGGCCGTCGAGGTCGCCCGCGCCCTGACCGTGGACGCGGTCGAGGCGGCCGGACACGGACACCCCGGCACCGCCATGAGCCTCGCGCCGGCCGCGTACCTGCTCTTCCAGCGGCTGCTGCGGCACGACCCCCGGGATCCGCGCTGGGCCGGCCGCGACCGGTTCGTGCTCTCCTGCGGCCACGCCAGCCTGACCCTCTACACGCAGCTCTACCTGTCGGGCTACGGGCTCACCCTCGACGACCTCAAGGGCCTGCGCACCGAGGGCAGTCTGACCCCCGCGCACCCCGAGTACGGGCACACCCCGGGCGTGGAGACCACCACCGGCCCCCTGGGCCAGGGCCTCGCCAACGCGGTGGGCATGGCCATGGCGGCCCGCCGCGAGCGCGGCCTGTTCGACCCGGAGGCGCCCGCCGGTGAGAGCCCCTTCGACCACACCGTCTGGGCCATCGCCTCCGAGGGAGACCTGGAGGAGGGCGTCGCGCACGAGGCCAGCTCCCTGGCCGGACACCAGCGCCTGGGCAACCTGGTCGTCCTCTACGACGAGAACCGCATCTCCATCGAGGACGACCGGCAGATCGCGCACTCCGAAGACACCCTCGCCCGCTACCGGGCGTACGGCTGGCACGTGCAGGAGGTGGACTGGACGGCGGGCGGGGAGTACCGGGAGGACGTGCAGGCCCTGCACCGGGCGCTCGTCACCGCCCGGGAGACCACCGACCGGCCCTCCCTCGTATCCCTGCGCACGATCATCGGCTGGCCCGCGCCGAAGAAGCGGAACACCGGCGGCATCCACGGATCCGCCCTCGGCGCCGAGGAGGCCGCCGCCGCCAAGGCCGCCATGGGCCTCGATCCCTCGCTCTCCTTCCAGGTCCCCGCCGAAGTCCTGGCCCACGCCCGCCGGGTCGCCGACCGCGGGGCCGAAGCCCACCGCCAGTGGGACAAGACCCTCGCCGACTGGCGCGCCCTCAACCCGGAGCGCGCCGAGCTCTTCGACCGGCTCTCCGAGCGCCGGCTGCCCGCGGGGTGGACGGACGCGCTGCCCGTCTTCGAGGCGGGCGCGCAGATCGCCACCCGCAAGGCGTCGGGCGAGGTGCTGAGCGCGCTGGCGGCGGCGCTGCCCGAACTGTGGGGCGGCTCCGCCGACCTCGCCGAGTCCAACCTCACCACCATGAAGGGCGAGCCCTCCTTCATCCCCGAGGAACTGGCCACCGAGGCCTACGCCGGGCACCGGTACGGGCGGACCCTGCACTTCGGCATCCGCGAGCACGCCATGGGTGCCATCCTCAACGGCATCGCCCTGCACGGCGGGACCCGCCCCTACGGCGGCACCTTCCTCGTCTTCTCCGACTACATGCGCCCCGCGGTCCGTCTCGCGGCCATGATGAAGCTGCCCGTCACCTACGTCTGGACCCACGACTCCATCGGGCTCGGCGAGGACGGACCCACCCACCAGCCCGTCGAGCACCTCTGGTCGCTGCGCGCCATCCCCGGCCTGGACGTGGTCCGGCCCGCCGACGCGAACGAGACCGTTGTCGCCTGGCGCACCATCCTGGAGAACGACGACCGCCCGGCGGGCCTGTGCCTGTCCCGGCAGAACCTGCCCGTGCTGGAGCGCACCGAAGAGAGCGGGCTGTCCCCCGCCGAGGGCGCCGCGCGCGGCGGTTACGTCCTGGCCGAGGCCGAGGGCGGCCGTCCCGAGGCCATCCTCATCGCCACCGGCAGCGAGGTGCCCATCGCGCTCGACGCCCGCCGCATCCTCCAGGACGGGGGCCTCGCCACCCGCGTGGTGTCCATGCCCTGCCTGGAGTGGTTCCAGGCGCAGGAGGAGGGCTACCGCGAGGAGGTGCTCCCCACTGGTGTGGCCGCCCGGGTCTCCGTCGAGGCCGGGTCCAGCCTGGGCTGGTACGCGCTGGTCGGCGCGGCCGGCACCTCCTTGGGCATCGACTCCTTCGGGGCCTCCGCCCCGTACCAATCCCTGTACGAACTCCACGGCCTGACCGCGCCGAAGGTCGCCGCGGCCGCCCGCGCGAGCGTCGAGCGGGCCCAACGCAGAGGCTCCGTACGATGAGCGGCGCGACGACTCCCGTACTGGACGCCCGGATACCCGGCTCCAAGAGCATCACCAACCGGGCGCTGCTCCTCGCGGCCGCCGCTCCCGGCAGCAGCCGCCTGGGCGCGCCGCTGGTCAGCGACGACACCCTCGCCTTCCGGGCGGCGCTGACGGACCTGGGCACCGGGGTGCGCGACATCGGCGACAGCGGCTACGGGTACGGGGACGGCTCCGGCTACGGCGACGGCTCCGGCGAGGTCTGGGAGGTCACCGGGCGCGGTGCCGGACCGGCCGGCCCCGGCCGGGTCTGGTGCGCCGACGCCGGCACCGCGGCACGCTTCCTGCCGCCCTTCGCGGCCACCGGGCGCGGGGAGATCGCCTTCGACGGCTCCGACCAGCTGCGGGCGCGCCCGCTCGGGCCGCTGCTGGAGGCGCTCGCCGGGCTCGGGGCGCGGGTGCGCGGTACGGGCCTGCCCTTCACCCTGACCGCGCGGGGGCTGGCCGGTGGCCGGATCGAGCTGGATTCCGGGCTCAGCAGCCAGTACCTCTCCGGGCTGCTGATGGCCGCTCCGCTGATGGGCGGGCCGCTCACGGTGGACGTGCCGCGGCTGGTCAGCCGCCCGTACGTGGACATGACCCTGGCCCTGATGCGGCAGTTCGGCGCCCGGGTCGAGGAGGAGGGCAGCGCGATCACGGTCCACCCGGGCGGCTACCGGCCCACCGACCTCGACATCGAGCCGGACGCCTCGACCGCCTCGTACTTCTTCGCGGCGGCGGCCGTCACCGGGCGCACCGTACGGGTGCGGGCCCTGGGCACGGGGAGCCTGCAGGGCGACACCGCCTTCGTGGAGGTGCTGCGGCGGGCCGGGGCCGAGGTCACCACGACCGCCGACTGGACCGAGGTCACGGGTACCGGCGCGCTGCGCGGCGGATTCACCGTCGACATGGGCGACATCTCGGACACCTTCATGACGATGGCCGCGATCGCCCCGCTGGCGGACGCCCCGGTCACCATCACGGGCATCGCGCACGCCCGGCTGAAGGAGTCCGACCGGATCGCCGCCGTCGCGGGGAACCTCCGCGTGCTGGGCATCCGGGTGGAGGAGGGCCCGGACCGGATCACCGTCCACCCGGGCGTCCCCGCCCCGGCGACGGTCGACTGCCATCGCGATCACCGCATCGCGATGTCCCTCTCGGTACTGGGCCTGCGCGCCGCCGGGATCACCCTCGACGACCCGGCCTGCGTGGCCAAGACCTTCCCCGGGTTCCACGAGGAGCTGCGGCGGCTGTTCGGCTGAGACGCCCGGAGCGGCGCCCTGTGGGGGCGCCGCTCCGGGTCCGGGACCGTGCGGGTCAGCGGACTACGTCGAAGACGTTCAGCTGCAGGCCGTTGGCGTAGGCCGCGTGCTCGACGAGCCTCAGCTTCTGCGCGTCCTTGTCCGCGGCGCTGAAGAGGCGCTTGCCCGCGCCGAGCAGCAGCGGGAAGACGAGCAGGTGGTAACGGTCGATCAGGCCGGCGTCGGAGAGCGCCCGGTTCAGGGTGGCGCTGCCGTGCACGATGATCGGGCCGCCCTCGGTCTCCTTCAGCGCGGCGACCTCGTCGAGCGAGCGCAGGATCGTGGTGTCGCCCCAGTCCGACACCAGGGCGTCCTCGGCGAGGGTGGTGGAGACGACGTACTTCGGCATCACCTTGTAGTCGGCGAAGTCCTCCATGGCGGGCCACACCGGGCTGAAGGCCTCGTAGCTCGTGCGGCCCAGCAGCATCGCGGAGGCCTCCTTCTGCTCCCGGCCCTTGATCTCGAACGCTTCGGGCAGGAACTCCCCGTGCTTGAAGGTCCAGCCGGAGTTCCGGTACCCGGGCTCGCCGCCGGGGGCCTCCACGACGCCGTCCAGGGAGATGAAGGCGGAGCTGATCAGGGTGCGCATCGTGGGTCCTCGGTATCTCGTGATCTCGTGGCGGGCTCTCGGCGGGCCTTTCACCATCTAGGACCGATGATCGCCTGGAAACTCATCGGCCCCGCGAATCTTTTCTTGGCGTCGTTCAGAAGGCGGCCGCGTGGTCGAGGACCCACGTGCGGTAGCTGCGTGCCGGGCGGCCGGTGACCTTCTCGATGTCGGTGGTGGTCGGCGCGATCCGGCCGACCGCCTCCGACCAGACCTTGAGGATCCCGTCGAGGACCGGGCCCGGGACGTGGGCGCTCATCGCCTGGCGCACGGTCTCGGCGGGCAGTTCGGCGTACTCGATCGGCCGGCCGATCGCCTCGCCGAGGATCCGGGCCTGGTCGGCGTGGGTCAGCGACTCGGGCCCGGTCAGCTCGTAGACGCGCCCCCCGTGCCCGTCCCCGGTCAGGGCCGCGACCGCGACGGCGGCTATGTCGGCCTCGTGCACGGGCGCGGAGGCCGCCCCGGCGTAGGCGCCGCGCACCACGTCGCCGGACCGGGTCTGCCCGGCCCACATCAGGGTGTTGGCGGCGAACGAGTCCGGGCGCAGGAAGGTCCACTCCAGCCCGGACGCGCGCAGGGCCTGCTCGACCTCCGCGTGGTAGGCGGCGATCGGCCCGTCCTGGACCTCGGCGTCGTCGTCGACCGCGCCGGAGGACAGCAGCACCACCTTGCGCACCCCGGCGCGCTCGGCGGCGGTGACGAAGCCCGGCCCGCTGCCCGGCGCCGCGAACAGGAACACCGCGTCGACCCCGGACAGCGCCGCCTCCAGCGACACGGCGTCGGACAGGTCGCCGGCGACGACGTCGGCCTCGGCCGGCCAGACCGAGCGCAGCGGGTCGCGGGTCAGCGCCCGGACGCCGTGGCCGTCCTCGATCAGCAGGTCCAGCACGTGGCGGCCGACGTTCCCGGTGGCTCCGGTGACGAGGATCATGAGCGTCTCCCTTGGCTCTCGTGGTGCGGCCGCGGCCCGTTCGGGGCGGCAGAACAGACTCTAGGAGCGCTTGCGGACAGTTTCGGTCCTCAACCAGCCCTGACCATCGGGGAGTTCGCAGTCGTGTGCCCGTGGCGCGGCCCCGAACGTCCTGGGATGTCCGGACCGATCAGGAATCGAGAAGCGCGGGTCGGGGAGCCGTCCTAGCCTGCTCGCCATGGACATCACCATTCACACGACGTCGCTTCCGCACGACGACCCGGACGCCTCGCTCGCCTTCTACCGCGACGTCCTCGGCTTCGAGGTCCGCAGCGATGTCGGGCAGGGCCGGATGCGCTGGATCACGGTCGGCCCGCCCGGTCAGCCGGGCACGTCGATCCTGCTGACGCCGCCCGCCTCCGATCCCGGCATCACCGAGGACGAGCGCCGCACCGTCACCGAGATGATGGCCAAGGGCACCTACGGCTGGATCCTGCTGGCCACCCCGGACCTCGACGCCACCTTCGAGAAGGCGCAGGCCGGTGACACCGAGGTCGTCCAGGAGCCGACCGAGCAGCCGTACGGCGTCCGCGACTGCGCCTTCCGCGACCCCGCGGGGAACCTGGTCCGCATCCAGGAACTGCGCTGAGCCGACGAAGGGCAGGGGGTTCTCATGTGCAAGCCCGCATGGCGCCGTGCGCGCGTCCAGGCGCAGCGCCTGGAGGATCTCGCGCGGCTGCGCCGCGTCCGGGACCGGATCGACAGGGAGTACGCGCAGCCGCTGAACGTGGAAGCGCTCGCCCACGACGTGAACATGTCCGCCGGACACCTGAGCCGGCAGTTCCGGGCCGCGTACGGGGAGTCGCCGTACGCGTACCTGATGACCCGGCGCATCGAGCGGGCGGCGGCGCTGCTGCGGCGGGGCGACCTCAGCGTCACCGAGGTCTGTTTCGCGGTCGGCTGCGCGTCGCTGGGGACGTTCACCACCCGCTTCACCGAGCTGGTCGGCATGCCCCCGGGGGCCTTCCGGCGCCAGGCGGCGGACGCGGGGGCTGACCCTGCGGGTGGTGCGGGTGCCACGGGTACGGCCGGCGGCGTGGGGCCGGTGATCAAGGTGGAGGGGATGCCGGCGTGCGTGGCGAAGCAGGTCTCCAGACCGGTCAGGAATCGAGAAGCCACGGCCGCCCTCCAGGCCCTAGCGTGATGGTCACAGCAACCGCAGCCACCGCAACCACCGCAACCGTTCACAGCGCGAGGAGCAGGACATGAAGGCGCACGTCAGCTCGATCCTTCTTGGTGTCCGGGACATGGACCGGGCCAAGCAGTTCTACACCGAGGGGCTCGGCTGGAAGGTCCAGAGCGACTTCGGCATCTCGGTGTTCTTCGAGTCGGACGGCGCCTCGCCGGTCGGCTTCTACAGCCGCGAAGGCCTGGCGCAGCAGGTGGGCACGGACCAGGAAGGCAGCGGTTTCAGCGGGCTGGTCCTGACGTACGTCGTCCGTAGCGAGTCGCGGGTCGACGAGATCATGGCGGAGGCGCAGAAGGCCGGCGCCACGGTCCTCAAGCCCGCCGGCGCCCTGCCGTGGGGCGGGTACGGCGGCACCTTCGCCGACCCGGACGGCTACGTCTGGAGCCTCGGCTACAGCGACCAGGGCACCGACCAGCCCTACGCGGAGTAGTCGCGAGCAGCCGCGACCGGTGTCCGACAGCCGTCCGGGACGGCGGGGGAACGTTCCTCCGCCGTCCCGGACGGCTTTGAACCAGCAGGAAGAAGAGGAGAAGGCCTTGAAGTTCCAGTCCGTCGTCGAGCCGCCCGAGCCCATGCGGGGCCTCGTAGTTCCGCCGGAGGTGGTTTCGGCGCTCGGCGGCGGCGCGCGGCCGCCGGTGACGATCACGATCAACGGACACTCCTGGCAGAGCCGGGTCGCCCTCCTGCGAGGCCGCCACCTGATCGGCCTCAGCCATGCCAACCGGCAGGCCGCGGAAGTCGAGATCGGCGAAGAAGTCGAGGTCGAGCTGGAGCTCGACACCGAGCCGCGCGTCGTCGTCGAGCCCGCGGACTTCGCCCAGGCCCTGGACGCCGACCCGGTCGCCCGTGCCGCGTACGACCACCTCACGTACAGCCGCAAGCGCGAGCACGTCCGCGCCATCGAGAGCGCGAAGAAGCCCGAAACGCGCCGGGGGCGCATCGAGAAGGCCATCGCCGCCCTGCGCGGCTGACATCCCGTGAGCGAGCCTCCGCCGGCTGTGGAACCGCCGTGCGGAGGCTTCGTGCTGCCCGCGGCTGTAGCTTTCACTTCCAATCCATTGCAACGGGCGCGTTCTCGTCGTTGCATTCAACTTTAAGCCTGCGCAACGATTTGATCGGTCTGACCTGGTGTTATTTAGATTCCTCGTAATGACTTCCTTGTCGAGATATGGAAAGCAACGTAGCTTTTCCCTCATCGGAAACAACGAGTCGCAGGAGAGAATCATGCAGAAGTTCGCCACCCCCACCCCGATCTCCGCCGTTCTGGACATCCCGGCCGGCAGCATCCGCCTCATCGCCGCGGACCGCACGGACACCGCGGTCGAGGTCCGGCCCGCCGACGCTTCGAAGAACCGCGACGTCAAGGCGGCCGAGCAGACCTCGGTCGAGTACGCCGACGGGGTGCTGCGGATCGCGGTCCCGGCGAAGAACCAGCTGCTGGGCGCCTCCGGTTTCATCGAGGTGACCGTCCAGCTGCCCGCCGGCTCCCGCGTCGAGGCGAGGGCGGCCGCCGCCGAACTCCGCGGCGTCGGACGCCTCGGTGACGTCGTCTTCGAAGGCGCCCAGGGCTCGGTCAAGCTCGACGAGACCGCGAGCGCCCACCTGACCCTCGCGGCGGGGGACGTCGCGGTCGGCCGCCTGGGCGGCCCCGCCCGGATCAGCACGCAGAAGGGCGACCTGCGCATCGCCGAGGCCGTGCGCGGCACGGTCGAACTGCGCACCGAGTACGGCGAGATCTCGATCGGCGCCGCCGCCGGGGTCAGCGCCACGATCGACGCCGGCACCTCGCTGGGCCGGATCCACAACGCCCTGCGCAACGCCGACGGCGCCGCCGCCGGCCTCGACATCCACGCGACCACCGCCTACGGCGACATCACCGCCCGCAGCCTCTGACGTCCGTAGATCCGTAGATCCGTAAAGGAGCACCGCTCATGACCAGCTGGGCCATCACGGCGAACGGGCTGCGCAAGTCCTACGGCGACAAGACCGTCCTCGACGGCATCGACCTCGCCGTCCCGGAGGGAACGGTCTTCTCCCTGCTCGGCCCGAACGGTGCCGGCAAGACCACCGTCGTGAAGATCCTCTCCACGCTCATCACCGCCGACGGCGGACAGGCCCGGGTCGGCGGCCACGACATCGCGGCCGACCCGCAGGCGGTGCGTGGTGCGGTCGGTGTCACGGGGCAGTTCTCGGCCGTTGACGGGCTGATCACCGGTGAGGAGAACATGCTGCTGATGGCGGACCTGCACCACCTGTCCAAGCGGGAGGGGCGGCGGGTGGCCGCCGAACTCCTCGAGCGATTCGACCTGGTGGAGGCCGCGAAGAAGCCGGCCTCGACCTACTCCGGTGGCATGAAGCGTCGCCTCGACATAGCCATGACCCTGGTCGGTGATCCGCGGATCATTTTCCTTGACGAGCCGACGACCGGTCTGGATCCCCGTTCTCGTCACAACATGTGGCAGATCATCCGCGAGCTCGTCACGGGCGGGGTGACTGTCTTCTTGACCACGCAGTACTTGGAGGAGGCCGATCAGCTCGCGGATCGGATCGCGGTGCTGAACGACGGTCGGATCGCGGCCGAGGGGACTGCGGAGGAGTTGAAGCGGCTGATCCCTGGAGGCCATGTACGGCTGCGGTTCTCCGGCCCGACCGTCTACCGGAGGGCGACCACCGTGCTCGGCGAGGTCACCCGGGACGACGAGGCGTTGGAGCTGCGGATCCCCAGTGACGGCAGTCAGCGCGCTCTGCGCTCCCTCCTGGGCCTGCTGGATTCCGCGGGCATCGAGGCGGACGAGCTGACCGTGCACACGCCCGACCTCGATGACGTGTTCTTCGCTCTGACCGGCACCGACCCTCGTCCCGGTAAGTCCGCCCTGCCTGCTCAGTCCAAGGAGAACGTCCGATGAGTTCCTTCGCCCTCGCCGTCCGCGACTCGTCCACGATGCTGCGCCGCAACCTCCTGCACGCGCGCCGCTATCCGTCCCTGACGCTGAACTTGCTGCTCACGCCGATCATGCTCCTGCTGCTCTTCGTCTACATCTTCGGTGATGTGATGAGCGCGGGCATCGGTGGCGGTGGCCGCTCCGATTACATCGCGTACCTGGTGCCGGGCTTGCTGCTGATGACCATCGGCAGCACCACGATCGGCACGGCCGTGTCGGTGTCCAACGATATGACCGAGGGCATCATCGCCCGGTTCCGCACGATGGCGATCCACCGCGGGGCGGTGCTCATCGGGCACGTCGTCGGCAGTGTGCTGCAGTCGATCGCGAGCGTGGTTCTCGTGGGCGCCGTCGCCGTGGCCATCGGCTTCCGGTCCACGGACGCGACGGTTCTGGAGTGGTGCGCGGCGTTCGGGCTGCTCGTGCTGTTCGCTCTGGCGCTGACCTGGATCGCCGTCGGCATGGGGCTGATCAGCCCGAACGCCGAGGCCGCGAGCAACAATGCGCTGCCCATGATCCTGCTGCCGCTGCTGTCCAGTGCTTTCGTGCCGGTCGAGGGGATGCCGGGCTGGTTCCAGCCGATCGCCGAATACCAGCCCTTCACCCCGGCCATCGAGACCCTGCGCGGCCTGCTCCTCGGCAGCGAGATCGGCAACAACGGGTGGATCGCGGTCGCCTGGTGCCTGGGCCTCGCGGTACTCGGCTACTTCTGGTCGGCCTCGAAGTTCAACAGTGACCCGAAGTAGCGCCCGAGGCCCCGCAGCCGGCCCTCCCGCGCCCCACCCCGTCCACAGGCGGCGCACCCCGACGACAGGTCGGAGTGCGCCGCCCCGTTCGTCTGCGGATGCCGGCGGTGGCTACGCGCCGCTGACGGCACGGAGTTCTCGGATCTGCCTCTTGGGGGGCGCGGTTTCGTAGCGGGGGGCGGACGGTTCGCCGAGCGTGCCGTTCTGGATGCTGCGGGCCGCTTCCCGTACCGCGGCCGTGAGGGCTTCGACGGTCTCGTAGCCCGCGATGTAGGGATGCAGGATGTAGGTGCGGTAACTGTGCTCCGGGCGCAGAACGAGGTGCCGGTCGACCAGTGAGGCCATGGCGGTCGACGCGGCGTTCTTGCCGAGGCCCACACGAGCCGCGAGCTCCTGCTGGGACATCCGGACCTCGCCACCCGGCTCCTGGAGGTCGATCAGGGCGCTCAGAAGATCTTGGGCGCCGCGGGAGAGCTGCAGCTTGTGAAGCATCCCGTGCCCGAAGGTCGCCTGGATCAGCATGCCGACTCCTCCTCCTGGTCCTGACCGAGTTCCACCTGCGCGCTTCGTGGGGCGGGTGGAGCATTGAGCAGGGGAAACGCATTTTCTGGGGTACCGTGCCGCAGCTTAGCCAGGATCTCCTGCTGCCGATCGCCGTTGCCCATGAAGCCGATCAGGGGATTCACGAAGAGGACACCGGGGCGGACCTTCTGAATCATGTGCCACTCTTCCAGGCGGCTGACGGCCCGGGTGACGTTGGCCCGCTCGACCCCGAGCCGCTCGGCGATCAGCTTGTGCGTCGCCCTGACCCAGCCCTCCTTCTGCTTGCCGATGCACCAGACCAGGACGGCGGACTGGATGGGGGACATGCCGTGTTGGGCGATGAGGACGGCGAGGACCTCGCTGAGGAACTCGTTGCTGACGGCGCTGAAGCCGGCCGTCCCGTACATCTCGTGCGGGGCACGCTGGGTCACCCGGACACTGACGTCCACCTGCTGGACCGGCCGGCCACGCACAGGGCCCTTCCCGATGAGGTCCGCGAACTTCTCGGTCAGCGTCTCCCTGAACTCCTCGCCGGAGCCGGAGACGGGCACGAGCGGAGGCTGCGCGGCGGACGCTCGACGAATGGGTTGGGGGCGCGCCATGTGCGTGGGTTCCATCCTCACTCAAGGGGAAGTCGGCACGTAGCCTAGCGGGTTCTCCCAGTGCACTGGGAGAAAACCTCCCAGCCGGTGTGACTTTTGCGTGTCGGTGCCGACACGCTCCTCGCGTGCGTCGGGGGCCTCCCCTTGCCTGACCAGGGCGTATCGAATTTTCTCCCAGTTGGATGGGAGAAAATGGGGTCGTTGGTGCTGCCCACTGACACATCGTCGCCTGTCGATGTGTCAGCGCTGACACATCGACATTGGTGAACTCGCAGGTCAGAGTAGGTTTTTCGGAACTGCCCTCTTTTCCATAAGAGCAACTGGTGCCGGTGGGCACCTTGCGGACTCCACGGGTCGGCTGCGCCCTGCGCTGCGCTCCGGTGCTCGCTTCTTGGGTGCGGGTCGGCCGGTCAGTGGCGGGCCGGGTGGGGTTTCCGTCGGAGGCAAGCAGCACAGTGGCTGATGCCGTCTGTGGTGCGGAGTAGCGCCCGTTCGCCGGATCCGGGGTGCGGGCCGCACTGGGCACACCTTCTGTGGCTGAGCTCGACACGGGTCTGCTTTCAGGCAGGCGCGGCCGGATGAGCTACGAGGCTGCGTTCACCGGTCCCAGTCGGCTGCCGTTTTGAGGAGGCGGTCGTTGGCGTCGGGGGTGCCGATGGTGATGCGGACGCCCTCGTCGGCGAAGGGGCGGACCATCAGGCCGGCCGCCTCGCAGGCGTCCGCGAAGTAGGACGTGCGGGAGCCCAGGCGCAGCCAGACGAAGTTGGCGTGGCTTTCGGGGACCTCGTAGCCCTCCGCGCGGAGGGCGGCGCTGACGCGGGACCGTTCCGCCACCAGGTCGGCCACGCGGTCGCGGAGTTCCGCGGTGGCCCGCAGCGAGGCCAGGGCGGCGGCCTGGGCGGGGCCGCTCACGCCGAGGGGGACGGAGCAGGCGCGCAGGGCGGCCGTGACGTGGGGGTGGGCCACCGCGTAGCCGACGCGGAGGGCGGCCAGTCCGTAGGCCTTGGAGAAGGTGCGCAGGACCGCGACGTTGGGGCGGTCCCGGTAGAGGTCGATGCCGTCCGGGATGTCCTCGGCGGGGTCGACGAACTCGCGGTAGGCCTCGTCCATGACGACCAGGACGTCGGCCGGCACGCGGTTCAGGAAGCGTTCCAGTTCTGCGCGGCGTACGGCGGTGCCGGTCGGGTTGTTCGGGTTGCAGACGAAGATCAGGCGGGTGCGGTCGGTGACCGCGTCGGCCAGGGCGTCCAGGTCGTGGGTCTCGTCGCGCAGCGGGACCTGGACGGAGGTGGTGCCGGCGGCCCAGGCCAGCAGCGGGTACGCCTCGAACGAGCGCCAGGCGAAGACGACTTCGTCACCCGGGCCCGCGGCGGCGGCGACCAGGTGCTGGGTGATGCCGACCGAGCCGGTGCCCAGGACCAGGTGGTCGGCGGGTACGGCGAGGAGGTCCGACAGCTCCGTGATGAGCTCGGCCGCGCCGGGGTCGGGGTAGCGGTTGAGGCGGCCCAGCCAGGTCTCGACCGCGGCGATCACGGAGGGGAGCGGCGGGTACGGGTTCTCGTTCGAGGAGAGCTTGTCCACGAACTCGTCGCGTGCCGCGCGGCCCGGCACGTAGGCGGGGAGCGTCGAGACGTCGGCGCGGAGCCGGGGGGGAGGTCGTGTACGGATCGTCGGCATCGGGCATGGCGCAGTCAGTCCTTAGACGGGGAGAGGTGCCGGACGGGGATGCGACACCGTCCGGCCGCGCCGACGGGGGAGGGCGGCACGGCCGGACGGTGACCAGGGGGGACCGGGGGAGGGGGCGGCGCGGGGCTGAGGGGGGATCAGCCCCGCGACGGCGCCGGCGGGTTGTAGGGCGAGGGACCGCCGAACGCCCAGCGCAGCCGGGTCGCCCCGTCGATCTGCACCACGCGCTCGATGTCGAACTCGCACATCCGCAGGGCTCCGGGCACGTCCGCCCGGTCCCCCTCGGCCCAGTTGATCCGTGCCTTGCCCGTCAGTTGCAGGGTGTGGCCGGACTCCCAGTCCAGGAAGAGCAGTCCGCAGTTCTCGTTGAGCTGCAGATTGCCCAGGGTCATGTAGAAGGAATTGCCGAAGTAGTCGGGCCATACGAGCCTGCGCGGTCCCGCCACCGTGACGAAGCCGGGGTCGCCGCCCCGGTGCGAGGAGTCCGCGCCGTAGCCGTCGGCCTGACTGGCGATGAAGAAGGTGTCCGCGCTGCGGATCCACTTCTCCTGCTCGGGTGTCAGCGCGTCGCCGCCCCGGGTCTCCCGGGAGGCGGAGGCCGGCCCGTCCGCGACCGGGACCCGTACCTGGAGGTACTTGGGGCAGTTGCCCAGGACCTGCTCGGTGCGGATGTGCAGGGATTCCCCTTCGCGCCGCGCCACGCCGTTGATCCGGATCCGGGTCGTCGTGTGGGGTTCGAGGGCGAGCAGCCCGATGTCGGCCGTCTCGGCGAAGGCTCCGGCGAGCGGATCGCCCGGGACGGGCAGGGAGGACAGCGCGATCGTGCGCCGGCTCGTGGGCAGGGCGAAGCCGGGGTCGCCCGTGACCAGTGAGGACCACATGGCGCCCGTGGCGTCGGCGCCGCCCAGGAAGAGCATGCGCTGGCGCATCAGGTACTGGTCGAACCCGGGCTGGATCACGTCGTCGAACATCGGCGAGCCCCAGCCGGGACCGCCTTCGCCGGCCTGCTTCTGGACGGCCTGTTCACCCTCGTGATGGGGGGTCTTGATCACGGGAATCGGGAACCTCCGGTCGGGACGGGCGCCGTGGCCGACGGGGTCGCCGTCGGGGGGGCGCCCGTCTACGGGGCGCCGGTCAGCGGGCGCCGATCAGCAGGGCGGTGTCCACGACACGGTTGGAGAAGCCCCACTCGTTGTCGTACCAGCCGACGATCTTGACCTGGCGGCCGTCGCCGATCACCTTGGTCAGGCCCGAGTCGAAGATGCACGACGCGGGGTCGGTGACGATGTCGCTGGAGACGATCGGCTCGTCGGTGTAGGTGAGGATGCCCGCGAGGGGGCCCTCGGCGGCCTTCGCGAAGATCTCGTTGACCTCCTCGACCGTCGTCGCGCGGCCGACGCGGACGGTGAGGTCGGTGGCGGAGCCCGTCGGGATCGGCACGCGCAGCGCGTACCCGTCGAGCTTGCCCTTGAGCTGGGGCAGGACCAGGCCGATCGCCTTGGCGGCGCCGGTGGTGGTCGGCACGGTGTTCGTCGCCGCCGAGCGGGCGCGGCGCAGGTCGGTGTGCGGACCGTCCTGGAGGTTCTGGTCCGCGGTGTAGGCGTGGACCGTGGTCATCAGGCCGTGCTCGATGCCGAGGGCGTCGTCGATGACCTTGGCCAGCGGGGCCAGGCAGTTGGTGGTGCACGAGGCGTTGGAGACGATGTCGTGCACGGCCGGGTCGTAGAGGGCGTCGTTGATGCCGAAGGCGATCGTCAGGTCCTCGTTCTTCGAGGGTGCGCTGATGATGACCTTGTGGGCGCCGGCTTCCAGGTGGGCGCGTGCCTTGTGCGCGTCGGTGAAGACGCCGGTGGACTCGATGACCACGTCCACCTCCAGCTCGCCCCACGGGAGTTTGGCGGGGTCGCGCTCGGCGCTCACGCGTACGGTGCGCCCGTCGATGACGAGGTTGCCCTCGACCGCGCGGACGTCGTGGCCGAGCTTGCCGAGCGTGCTGTCGTACTTGAGCAGGTGGGCCAGCGTCTTGGCGTCGGTGAGGTCGTTGACGGCGACCACCTCCAGGCCGGTGCCCCGCTGAAGGGCGGCGCGGAAGAAGCTGCGGCCGATGCGGCCGAATCCGTTGATGCCGACCTTGATCGTCACGTGATACCCCTCGTTCGGAAACTACATCCATGACCGCACGTGAAGCCGCGTTGTCCGGCCAGTCTTCGCCATCAACTGTACTGGCTGACCTGTCGACCGGCTTGCGTAAATGCGCCTGTTCATGGCCTGTTTACGCACGAAAGCCGAGGTGGGGCCCCGCGCATTGGAACATCTGATGCTATGCGAGTACGTGCACGCAGGTATGTTTTTATGGGCCTGCCTGTCACGATGACACGACGCTTCCCGGAGCGAGGAGAACGATGGACATGCTGCCCCTTCGCGGGCCGAGCGCATCCGTGCCGGACCGCAGTCCACCGCTCGCCGCGCTCACCGCGCCCGCCCCGCCCGTCTCGGGTACGGCGGCGCGGGTCATCCGGGCCCACGGCGAGTCCGTGCACGGGACTACCGTCCGCCGCGAGTTCGGGGACGTCACCATCTCCCTCGTCACCGGGGAGGCCCACGAGGCCGTACGCCCCGGCCGGCACATCCGCCCCGACCCCGCCGAGTCCCTGCGGGTGTTCCGGGCACTGGCCGGCGAGATCCACGTCCACCAGGACGGCCGCCGGGGCCAGGCGAGCGGCCCGCAGATCATCTGCTGCGACTCCAGCCGGCCCTACCGGCTCCTCCTGCCCCGGCCCTTCCACCTGGTCGAGGTCCAACTGCCGCACCGGCACCTCGGCATGTCGGCCGGCGACACCGCGAAGCTCACCGCCACCGGCTGGTGCGGGCGGATGGGCGCGGGCGCCCTGCTCTCCCAGCTGCTCGCCGGACTCCACGACCACGGCACCGAGATCCACTCCGCCATGGACCGGGTCGGCGCCACCGTGGCGGGCCTGACCGCGGCCGTCCTCGCCGACCGGCTGCGCCACGTCGCCGCCGAGGACGAGGTGGCCCGGCACGACCTGATGCTGGGCATCCAGGCGTACATCCGCGCACGGCTCTCCGACCCCGACCTCACCCCGCAGGCGGTCGCCGAGCACCACAACATCTCGCTGCGCTACCTCCAGCGGATCTTCCACGAGCAAGGGACCAGCCCCGCCCGGTGGATCCGGGACGAACGCCTCGCCCGCTGCCGCTCGGAGCTGCGCGACCCGCGGCTCGAACACCTGCCCGTCGGGGTGATCGGCGAGCGGTCCGGGCTCTACCAGGCCTCGCACTTCAGCCGGCTCTTCCGCGACCGGTACGGGCTCACCCCGCGCGGCTACCGGACCATGCGCGAGGCCGTGCCCGCGTAGGGGACGGCAGCGCCGCAGGACAACGCCGAGCACCGACGCGACCGCCGAGCACCGACGACCGACGAGCACTGACATCCGAGGAGGATGACGGATTTGACCGGCACGAGCTTCGAATTCCCCGGTGAGTACTACGAGATCATGCGGAAGGACTTCCGCAACCTCGACGCCGAGACGGAGTTCCTCGCGTCCCTGCTCCCCGACGCGGGCACCGTACTCGACCTGGGCTGCGGCACCGGCTCCAACCTGCGCGCCCTGCGCGAGCGCGGCCACCGAGGCACCGGCGTCGACCAGAGCGCCGCGTTCCTGGAGTACGCCCGGGCCGCAGGCGACGAGGGCATCTCCTACGTGGAGGCCCGCGCCGAGGAGTACCGCACCGACGAGCGCTACGACCTCGTGTACAGCCTGTTCATGACGCTGAACTACCTGGACCGGGGCCGGCTCCCCGCCGTCCTGCGCTCCGTCCGCGAGCTGCTCAACCCCGGCGGGCAGGTCGTCCTGGAGTTCGGCCACCTGCTGAACTTCGTCGACTCCTTCCAGCCCCACAGCGTCGGCCACCACCGCCGCGACGGGGTCCTCATCACCCGACTCGCCCGCCAGTTCATCAACGCGCACGCCGCGAACTGGCGCAATGAGGAAACCCTGCTGGTCCGCGCCGCGGACGGCAACGTCGCCATGTACGACAACTTCTTCGACCAGGCCGTCCTGACCGGGCCCGAGGTGCGCGAACTGCTGGCCGCGGCGGGACTGACCATCACGGCCGAGTACGGCGGGTTCCGCAAGGAGCCCGCGCCCTTCCACGGCCGGGGCCCGCTCGTCATCGTGGCCACCGCGACCCCCGTGACCCCCGCCGACACCGCGTCCCACACCGCTTCCGACACCGCTCAGCAAGAGGAGAACCAGGTATGACCGGCACCGGCATATCGCTGCTCGACGGCGGGCCCGCCCCCAAAACCGGCGTCGCGCACCTCGGCGCCGCCCTCGTCCGCGCCGTCGGCGAGAGCGACGGCCGCGGGGTGACGTACATCCGCGCCGACGGCACCGAGGTCCACCAGAGCTACTGCGGGCTGCTCGACGACGCCTCGCGCGTCCTGGCCGGCCTGCGTGCCTCCGGCGCCGTGATCGGCGAGAAGATCATCCTGCAGTCCGCCGACGACGCCGACCTGCTCGCCGGCTTCTGGGGCTGTGTCCTCGGCGGCTTCCTCCCGCTGCCCGTCAGCGCCGACGCGGTCAACGGCCCCGGCCTGCTGGAGCGCGTGTGGGCCGGCTACGGCCGCCCCCGCGTCCTGACCGGCACCGGCCAGGAGCTCGCGCCCGCCGTCACCGCCGACGCCGGGTGGAGCGCCGCCCACCTGGGCGACGTAGCGAGCCTGCGCACCGCCCACGAGCCTGACCTCGCCTGGCACGAGCCGGACGCCGCGGACCCGGCCGTGCTGCTGCTCACCTCCGGCAGCACCGGCGTGCCCAAGGCCGTCAGCCTCACCCACCGCAACATCCTCACGCGCAGCGCGGCCACCTCCCGCGTGAACGAGCTCGACGCGGACACCCGCACCTTCAACTGGATGCCGCTGGACCACATCGGCGGGCTGATCATGTTCCACGCGCGCGACGTCTTCCTCGGCTGCGCCCAGGTCCACGCCAAGATCCAGTGGGTCCTGGAGGACCCGCTGCGCTGGCTCGACGCCGTCTCCACCCACCGGGCCGACACCACCTGGGCGCCCAACTTCGCCTTCGTGCTCGTCAACGACCAGGCCGAGCGCTTCGAGGGCCGCGGCTGGGACCTGAGCCCGCTGCGCTACATCATGAACGGCGGCGAGGCCGTCCGCTCCGGCGTCGTCCGCCGCTTCCTGGACCTGCTGGCCCCCTACGGGCTGCCCGCCACCGCGATGTTCCCGGGCTGGGGCATGTCCGAGACCACCGCGGGCGTGGCCGACTGCCAGTTCACCGAGGCCGCCGCCGGCGACGACCGCTACGTGCCGGTCGGCCGCCCGCAGCCCGGTACCCGCGTCCGGGTCGTCGACGAGCACGGCGCGCTCGTGCCGTGGGGCGTCACCGGCCGGCTCCAGGTCACCGGTTCGACCATCACCTCCGGCTACTACGACAACCCCGTGCAGAACCGGCAGTCCTTCACGGACGACGGCTGGTTCAAGACCGGCGACCTGGCCTACGTGGAGAACGGCATCCTCACCGTCACCGGCCGCACCGACGACGTCATCCAGCTCGGGGAGATCGCCTACCACGGCCACGAGATCGAGGCCGCCGTGGAGGAACTCGACTTCATCGAGCCCTCGTACACCGTCGCTTCCCTGGTCACCGCCGAACCCGGCGGCGCCGAGGAGCTCGCGGTCTTCTTCAGCCCGCGCGCCGGCAGCATCACCGGGGAACAGGGCGAGCGGATCCGCGAGCGGGTCCGGGAGCGGCTGGGCGTCGACGTTCCGCACCTGCTGCCCGTCGACCGGTCCGAGATCCCCAAGACCGGCATCGGCAAGCTCCGCCGCGCCCAGCTCCGCAAGAGTTTCGAGGACAGCCGGGCCTCCGTCCCGGCCGGCACCGCGGCCTGACCGTACGGATGGTGCCGCCGGTGCGGGCCCAGCCCCCGGCGGCACCATCCGTACGTCTCCATCCCCTACGCACGAGGAGCGCCCATGGCGCAGCAGGAGCGAGCCGAGCGGACACGACGGGCTCTGATCGACGGCGCCGCCAAGGCCATTGACCTCTACGGCTACGAAGGGGCCTCGCTCGCGGTGATCTGCACCGCCGCGGGAGTGACCAAGGGCGCCCTGATGTACCACTTTCCCGCCAAGGACGACCTGGTCAGAGCGGTGCGGACCGAAGCCCGGCAGACGATCGTCAGCGCGCTGGGCGCCGTGCCGCACCGCGGGATGCGGCCCTTGCAGGCCGCCGTCGACATGACGCACGCCGTCGCCGGGCGGCTCGGGCACGACCCCGTCGTACGGGCGGGCGCGCGGCTGACCCGGGAGTTCGTGCACTACCCCGACGGCAGCTTCTCCTGGACCGATGCCGTCCGCGAGGAACTGGCCGACGCGCTGGCCGGCGCGGCCGACCCCTGGGGGACGGCGGCGCAGCTCGTGTACTCCCTGATCGGGATGGACGTGTGCCTGCGGGGGGAGGTGCACCGACCGGGCCGATCCTGCAGGCCGCTGCGCGGGCACCTGACCCGGCTGTGGCAGCTGATCCTGCCGGGGATCCTCGTGGCGCCGCAGGCCGTGGAGCTGTACCGGGCCGAGGGCTCCTCGCCGTACTGCGCCTTCGCGGCCGTACCCGAACCCGTGCACACCGGGCTGCGGGCATGAGTGCGGACCGCGCGGGGGCGGCGACGGGCGCTGCGACGGGGTCCGCGACGAGGGCGGCGATGGGGGCGAGCGTGCCCGATCCGCGTCCGCTGACCGGCGAACCGCTCAGCCTGGACCTCCTCAACACCCACTGGCACGACCGGTACGGCCGCTACGACCTGCTGGACTCCACCGCCGGCCTCGCGTGCTGGCTGTCCGGGTCCCGGGTGGCCGCCGCCTACGCCGGCGGCGAGCTGCGCGCCGACCGGAACACCCTGAGTGCCGCCCGGGCCGCCCGCTCCGCGCTGGCCGGTGTGGTCGGGCGCGCCGATGCGGGGCCGCGGGCGCTCGACGCCTTCAACCGGCTGCTCGACGCGGGCCGGATCCGCCGGCTGCTCACGGCCGCCGGGCCCGTGGAGCGACTGGAGGCGCCGGACTCGGGCCGCCTGTTCGGGTACCTCGCGGCGGCGGACTACCTCCGGCTGCTCAGCACCGCGGGGGACCGGGTGCGCAGTTGCGCCAACCCGACGTGCGGGCTGCGCTTCCACGACGTCAGCCGCAACGGCACCCGCCGGTGGTGCACGAGCACCGGCTGCGGAAACCGCGCGAAGGCCGCCCGCCACTATGCCCGCCGGACGGCGTCCACGGCCTGAGCGGTGCGGCGCCCCTGCCGGGGTCCGGCGTAGGCGTGCGCGCTCGGGGCCGCACGGCACGTCAACGGGCGGCGATGGTGCACACGCAGGTCACGACGAGGGCCACGGCCATCCCGGCCGCCGTCAGCGGGGCGGTCAGGGCCGGGTGGCGGTGGACGGCGTACCCGATGGCGCCCGCCAGGAGCAGCCATGTCTGACAGCGACGGCCGGAGCGGGGGCGGCTCCGGCTTGGAGGGTGCCGGGTTCCGCGGCGGCGGCGCGGGCGCTGGGTGAACAGCTGCGGCTGCTGCGGGAGAACGCGGGTCTGTCGCAGCGGGCGATGGTGGCCCTGCACGGGGGGAGCATCACCTCGGTCTCGCGGTACGAGAACGGGGACCGGCTGCCGCGCAGCGCCTACGTGGAGGCGCTGCTGGAGGAAGCGGACCGGTGCGGGCGGGCCCCGCTCACCACCGCTGTCCGCGAGCTGGTGACGGCCCTGTACGAGCGGGCGTTGGGCCCGGTGGGCGGGCGCAACAGCGAGCGGGCCGCGCTCTACGAACAGGAGCGGGCGCTGCGGGAGGTCCAGGACCGGGAGGCCGAGACCGCCCGGCTGCTGGCCGAGCCGGCCGCCCGGAGTCAGGACCCGGGGGCCGGCCCGGCTTCCCGGCGAGGGTTCGGCCGAACTCGAGCCCCACCAGGGGCCAGGGCCGTTCCCCGAAGCTGTTTCCGGCCCTGGCCGCGGGGCGGTTTCCCCCTGGGGACACCGCCTCCCGCCGACGGGTCTGGCCGCCGTTCTGATCGCGGTGGCCGCGATCGTCTGGGGAGCGGTACTGCTCCAGCGGGGCAACCCGGCCCCGGGACAGCACACGACAACCGGAGCTCGGCCCGAGAGCTCCGCACCGATCCCGACCCCTTCGTCCAGCCCCACGCCTCCGCCGACGCCTTCCTCCACGCCGTCCGCCCCGGCCTCCATCTCCCCCGCGCCGGAGCCCGCGCCCGTCCCGCCACCGAGCTCCACCCCGCCGCCGGAGACCAAGCCGCCCGCCCCGACGGTGCCCGAGGCCGTACGCGTCCGGTGGAGCGGGACACTGACCCTGGACGACGGCAGCAGGAACGGGATCCCGGTGACGGGCTGGTTCCTGGTTCCCGTCCCGCCACAGCGGGCACCGCTGGGGGGCCTCGGACAGCGCTCCGCGGACGTCCCCGCAGGCCGCAGCGCCTGCTTCGGAACCGACGCCGGCCGGGTCGGGTACTTCACACCCGGCCCGGGAAACGGCGGCCAGGTCAGACATCCCATGCCGTTTCATGTCAAGAGGGATAGAGCTGGGCGTGGTGTGACCAGGCGGTTGCTTCGTCGTAGTGGGTGCGGGTTTTGAGGCATCCGTGGAGGATGCCGACGAGGCGGTTTCCGACCTGGCGGAGGGCAGGGTTGTAGCCGGCGTCGCGGGCGCGCTGCTTGTCGTAGTAGCGGCGGGCGCCGGGTGAGGTGTTCAGCGCGGAGAACGCCTGGAGTTGCAGGGCCGAGGCGAGGCGGTTGTTGCGGACGTAGCGGGCCTGGACGGTGTGGCTCTTGCCGGAGGCCCGGGTGATAGGGCTGGTCCCGGCGTAGTTCTTGCGGGCCTTCGCGTTGTCGTAGCGGGTGGGGTCGTCCCCGAACTCGGCGAGCACCCGGGCGCCGGTGATCTCCGCGATGCCGGGCATCGAGAGGTAGATCTCAGCGTCCGGGTGCTCAAGAAAATGTGCCTTCACCTGCCTTTCGAGCTCGGCTATCTGCTCGTTCAGACTGATCAGCAGGCGCGCGTGGGCTGTCGCGGCGGCCGCGTAGGCGGCGGTCACCGGTTCGGGCAGACCGAGGTGTTCTTCTCGCAGCGCGGTCTGGATCGTGGCGGCTTTCTGGGGCCGGTTGTGCCGGCGGTGGCGGGTCAGGACCGCGGTGATCTGGGGGCGCGTCAGCTTCGCCGCGGTGGCGGGCGTGGGCGCCTTGATCAGCAGCTCCAGTGCGTCCGTGCTGGTCAGCGCCAAGTCGGCGTAGGCGTCCAGGGCCGCGGGGAAGTACTCGCGCAGCGTATTGCGCAGCCGCTGGAAGGTGCGGGTGCGTTCCCAGATCAGTGTCTGGTGGGCACGGGCGACGACCTTCACGGCCTGGGCCTGCTCGCTGTCTCCAGCGACGGGCCGCAACTGGTCACGGTCGATACGGACCATGTCTGCCAGCGCGTGCGCATCGCCTTTATCGCTCTTGGCGCCGGAGGTTCCGTAGCGTTCCTTGAACCGGTTGACCTGCCTCGGGTTGATCGCGAACACCTGGTAGCCGGAGGCGATCAGGGCCTGCACCCACGGGCCGCGATCGGTCTCGATCCCCACCACCACCTCGGCGGAGTCCACATCCGCGCCACCGTACTTCGCGATGAGCGCGTGCAGTTTCGCGATGCCCTCCACCCCCTCGGGCAGGGTCGCGACGGCCAGCTTGCGGCCCGTCCCGTCCTGGACCTCGACATCGTGATGGTCTTCGGCCCAGTCGTCACCGATCAGCAGCAACAGTTCTCTCCCGCTCGTATCCGTTCGTTCAGTTGCACAGCAGCCTGCGGAAGGCACGGCACGCGGCCTAATGGATCCAGTGCTCACGCCCGTGGGCGGGCACGCCATCCCATCAGCGGTCATGGCCTCCCGGCCGACCAGCAGGGGCACGGTCTGACCACAGAACTCGAACGGCTCCGGCATCGGAAGTGCTCACCTGCTGGCGGCTACAACATCAAGTCTCTACGACCCGATACGTCCCATTAGGCTTCGGACGACCGTGTGGGAACTGCCCCCCCCCAGCTGACCGGCTCAGCTGGGGGACGTGCCCCGCGCAGCGGTGATGCCGTCCTGGTGTCACCATGGCGCACGATGGTGTCATTGCTCTGACCAGCGATTTTATGTGCTGCGGCGCCACTGTGGGGTGGAGTGGCGCCACATTGGCTCGACATGGCGCCATTTCTGTGCCATGCTGTGCGACATGGACCTCACGCCCTACGTCACCACCCTCCGCCAGGAGCTCGCCGTCGCCGCCGAGGCCGGCGGCGACGAAGCCCGCAAGCTGGCCGAGAGGCTCACCGCTCCCCTGGAGTCGGCCACCCGGCTGACCCTGCTCAACGTGCTCTCCGCCGCGATGGACGAGATCACCCGCGAACTCGCCCCCGGCTCGGTCGACGTACGGCTGCGGGGGCTCGACCCCGAGTTCGTGGTGACGGTGCCGGCCGGCGAGAGCCATGCCCCCGCGGAGCCGTTCTCCGCCGCTCCGTTCGCCGAACCGCTCGCGCCGCACGCTTCCGCCGAAGGCGACGAGGGCGGCACCGCCCGCGTCAACCTGCGCCTGCCGGCCCACCTCAAGGCCCGCGCCGAGGAGGCCGCGAGCCGCGAGGGGCTGTCGGTCAACGCCTGGCTGGTGCGCGCCGTATCGGCCGCGGTCGACGGCGGCTCCCGGCCCGGTACGGCGGAGAAGTCCCAGAGCGTGGGGCAGAGCTTCACGGGCTGGGTCCGCTAGTCCGGCTCGATCAGTCCAGCTCGATCAGTTCAGCTCGATTACGTACGCACCGCACCGCATCTTTCGCCCACACCACGTCCCACCAGCGGGGACGCCCGGAAGACCCAAGAGGACGGGACAGTCATGCCTTCTTTCGACACCTCCGAAGCGATCTCGGTCACCGCACACGTGGAGGCCGGCTCCATCCAGTTCACCGCGGGCGACCGCCTCGACACCGTCGTCGCGGTGCAGCCCCGGGACACGAAGCGCGACAAGGACGTACGGACCGCCGAGCAGACCGAGGTCACGTTCGCGGGCGGTGTGCTGACCGTCCGGACGCCCAAGTCCAACCCGTTCGGCAAGCCCGGCATCGTCGACGTGACGGTCGAACTGCCCACCGGTTCGCACGTCGACACGACCGGCGCCTGGACCCAGGTGGTCGGCGAGGGCCGGCTCGGCGAGGTCCGGGTGAAGACCTCGTCCGGCGACGTGCGCCTCGACACCACCGGCCCGCTCAAGCTGACCGCGTCGCACGGTTCGATCACCGTGGACCGGGCCGAGGGCGCGACCGAGATCACCACCAGCTCCGGCAGCCTGCGCCTCGGCTTCGTCGACGGCTCCGCCGTCCTGAAGAACTCGCACGGCACCACGACCGTCGGCGCGGCCATGGGCGAGCTGCGGGTGAGCGGTGCCAACGGTGACATCGAGATCCGGCGGGCCGAGGACTCGGTCACCGCCAAGACCGCCCACGGCACCCTGCGGGTGGGCGAAGTCGCCCGCGGCACCGTGGAGCTGGAGACCTCCTACGGGGCCATCGAGGTCGGCGTCCGCGAGGGTACGGCCGCCTGGCTCGACGTCAGCTCCGGTTCCGGCCAGGTCCGCAACACGCTCACCGCGTCAGGGAGCCCGGAGGGCAGCACGGACACCGTCAAGGTCCGCGCCCGGACGAAGTACGGCAACATCGACGTCCGTCGCGCCGCGGCTTCCGCGGTCTGACCAGGAGTTTCTTCTCCCTCCGCGTCACCTCCACCCCCCTGTCACTTCAGCCTTCGAATGGAGGGCCTCATGCCTTCTTCTGTCATGCCCACATCATGTCGAGGCGACGGCCACCCGTCTCCGGCGGCCGTCTCCACCATCGGGCTGCGCAAGTCCTACGGCGACAAGACCGTCCTCGACGGCATCGACCTCGCCGTCCCGGAGGGAACGGTCTTCTCCCTGCTCGGCCCGAACGGTGCCGGCAAGACCACCGTCGTGAAGATCCTCTCCACGCTCATCACCGCCGACGGCGGACAGGCCCGGGTCGGCGGCCACGACATCGCGGCCGACCCGCAGGCGGTGCGTGGTGCGGTCGGTGTCACGGGGCAGTTCTCGGCCGTTGACGGGCTGATCACCGGTGAGGAGAACATGCTGCTGATGGCGGACCTGCACCACCTGTCCAAGCGGGAGGGGCGGCGGGTGGCCGCCGAACTCCTCGAGCGATTCGACCTGGTGGAGGCCGCGAAGAAGCCGGCCTCGACCTACTCCGGTGGCATGAAGCGTCGCCTCGACATCGCGATGACCCTGGTCGGTGATCCGCGGATCATTTTCCTTGACGAGCCGACGACCGGTCTGGATCCCCGTTCTCGTCACAACATGTGGCAGATCATCCGCGAGCTCGTCACGGGCGGGGTGACTGTCTTCTTGACCACGCAGTACTTGGAGGAGGCCGATCAGCTCGCGGATCGGATCGCGGTGCTGAACGACGGTCGGATCGCGGCCGAGGGGACTGCGGAGGAGTTGAAGCGGCTGATCCCTGGAGGCCATGTACGGCTGCGGTTCTCCGGCCCGACCGTCTACCGGAGGGCGACCACCGTGCTCGGCGAGGTCACCCGGGACGACGAGGCGTTGGAGCTGCGGATCCCCAGTGACGGCAGTCAGCGCGCTCTGCGCTCCCTCCTGGGCCTGCTGGATTCCGCGGGCATCGAGGCGGACGAGCTGACCGTGCACACGCCCGACCTCGATGACGTGTTCTTCGCTCTGACCGGCACCGACCCTCGTCCCGGTAAGTCCGCCCTGCCTGCTCAGTCCAAGGAGAACGTCCGATGAGTTCCTTCGCCCTCGCCGTCCGCGACTCGTCCACGATGCTGCGCCGCAACCTCCTGCACGCGCGCCGCTATCCGTCCCTGACGCTGAACTTGCTGCTCACGCCGATCATGCTCCTGCTGCTCTTCGTCTACATCTTCGGTGATGTGATGAGCGCGGGCATCGGTGGCGGTGGCCGCTCCGATTACATCGCGTACCTGGTGCCGGGCTTGCTGCTGATGACCATCGGCAGCACCACGATCGGCACGGCCGTGTCGGTGTCCAACGATATGACCGAGGGCATCATCGCCCGGTTCCGCACGATGGCGATCCACCGCGGGGCGGTGCTCATCGGGCACGTCGTCGGCAGTGTGCTGCAGTCGATCGCGAGCGTGGTTCTCGTGGGCGCCGTCGCCGTGGCCATCGGCTTCCGGTCCACGGACGCGACGGTTCTGGAGTGGTGCGCGGCGTTCGGGCTGCTCGTGCTGTTCGCTCTGGCGCTGACCTGGATCGCCGTCGGCATGGGGCTGATCAGCCCGAACGCCGAGGCCGCGAGCAACAATGCGCTGCCCATGATCCTGCTGCCGCTGCTGTCCAGTGCTTTCGTGCCGGTCGAGGGGATGCCGGGCTGGTTCCAGCCGATCGCCGAATACCAGCCCTTCACCCCGGCCATCGAGACCCTGCGCGGCCTGCTCCTCGGCAGCGAGATCGGCAACAACGGGTGGATCGCGGTCGCCTGGTGCCTGGGCCTCGCGGTACTCGGCTACTTCTGGTCGGCCTCGAAGTTCAACAGTGACCCGAAGTAGCGATGTGGGGTTGACCGCAGTGGCTAATGATATTAGCTTATGAGCAACAGTGATTAGCCACTACTTCCGGGGGACGGTCATGACGGAGTTTCTGAGCATCGACGGCGGACAGCTCGCGTACGAGGTCACGGGGGAGGGCCCGCTGGTCCTGCTCGCCCACGGCATGGGTGACAACCGCGCGGCCTACCGCGAGACCGCCGCCCTCCTCGTCTCCGCCGGGTACCGCGTCGCCTCCACCGACCTGCGCGGACACGGGGAATCGAGCACCGGCTGGAGCTCGTACACCCGTACCGACGTGGCCGGCGACCTGCTCGCCCTGATCCGGCACCTCGGCGGACCGGCCGTCATCGTCGGCCACTCCTTCGCCGGCGGCTCCGCCACCATCGCGGCGGCGCAGGAACCCGAACTGGTCGACGCCATCGTCGAGATCAGCCCGTTCACCAAGGCGCAGAAGGTCGACTTCGGCGCCCTCGGCTCCAACGCCCGCTACCGCAAGGGCATGTTCCTGCTGCTCGGCACCGGCATCCTGCGCAGCGCGGGCATCTGGAAGCGCTACCTCGACCACGCCTACCCGGGCGCCCGCCCGGCCGGGCACGCCGCCCACCTCGCCGCGCTCGACACGGACCTCGGCCGGCCGGGCCGGATGGCCGTCGTCGCCAAGATGGGGATGTCCGCCCCCACCGACGCGGGCGCCCGGCTCGGCGACGTCCGGTGCCCCGCGCTGATCATCGAGGGCGACCTCGACTGCGACTGGGCCGACCCGGCCGCCGAGGGCGCGGCCATCGTCGCCGAACTGCCCGCGGGGCGCGGCCGCCTCGTCATGATCGAGGGCGCGGGCCACTACGCCCACGCGCAGTTCCCCGCCGAGACCGCCGCGGCCATCGTGTCCTTCCTGAAGGAGGCCGCCCGTGCCTAGGGCCTCGCTCTCGGCCGACGCGGTGGTCGACGTGGCGCTGGGCCTCGTCGACGAAGAGGGGCCGGCGGGCCTGACCCTGTCGGCGGTGGCGGGCCGGGCCGGCGTGGCGACCCCCTCCCTCTACAAGCACGTACGCAACCTCGCCGAGCTCCGCGACCTCCTGACGGCGCGGATCATGAACGAGATGGCGGACGAGATCGGCGTGGCCGTCATCGGCCGCTCCGCCGACGAGGCGATCCGCGCGTTCATGACGGCCTGGCGCAGCTACGCCCTGCGCCACCCCCACCGGTACGCGGCCCTGCCGCACCATCCCGAACCGCGGACGGCGGAAGCCGGGGAGCGTCTGCTCACCGTCCTCTTCGCCACGCTGCGCGGATACGGCCTGGAGGACTCCGCGGCCGTCCACGCGGCCCGCTGTCTGCGCGCCACCGCCCACGGTTTCGTCTCCCTCGAAACCGGGGGCGGTTTCGCCCTGCCTGAAGCCCTGGACGAGAGCTACGCCCTCCTGACGCACATGGTCGTCACGGGCCTGAGCACGCCCCGGACCCCGCACTGACCCGTACCCCGCGCTGACCCGGAGGTTCGTTGCCGGGACTCAGCGCGGGCGGGAGAGCGGGGCGAGGCGTGCGCCGGTGAACACGTAGCTGACCGGCGGTGGAGCCGGCGCATGGCTGAAGGTCATGGACGTGACCTAGGAGGCGGAGCGGCGGCGCGGCGGCTGCTCGCACTCCACGAACTTCGCCAGGCGCCCCTCCACCAGGAGGGTCAGGGCCTCCGTGAACGACTTCCGCAGCTTCTCGGGCAGGGCGGCGAGCACGCTCTCGTGCGTGCGCTCGACGACCTCGTCCGATCGGGTGAGCAGGGCCCGGCCCTTGTCGGTGACCACGATGATCCTGGCGCGCCGGTCCACCGGGGAGGGCGTGCGGACCGCGAGGCCCTCCTTCTCCAGCTTGTCGGTGATCACGACCATCGTGGTCTTGTCGAGGCCGACCGCGTCCGCGATCTGGCTCTGCGTGAACTCGCCCTCCAGCGCCCGGTGCAGCACGCAGTGGGCGCGCGGCGTCGCCCCTACTTCGGCGAGGTTCGCCGTCATCTCGGTCGCCAACGAGTGGCCGGCCCAGTTGAGCAGGAAGCTGAGGTCCGTGGTGGGCGTCTTCATGGGGCGAGTGTAACCAATCTGCTTCTGCACCAGAACATTTCGAACCAGAAGTGTCCGGACTGTTCGGTTCCGAAAATTAAAGTCCTGGACTCGATAATAAAGAACAGAACTATACAGTACGGTCCTACTGAGTCCAGTGAGTGCAGAGCCCAGGAGGCGAATCCGTGTCCGTGCCCCTCGTCGAGTCCCCCCGAGCGCGCTGGCTGGCGTTCTCGGTGCTCTGCTCCATGCAGCTGATGATCGTGATCGACATCAGCGTCGTGACCGTGGCGCTGAGCTCCATCCAGAGCGACCTGGGGTTCGACGCGGCCCGCCTGGCCTGGGTCACCAACGCCTACACCGTGGGCTTCGGCGGCCTGCTGCTCCTCTCGGGCCGGCTCGGTGACCTCATCGGCCGCAAGCGGGTGTTCATCGGCGGCGTCGGCCTCTTCACCCTCGCCTCGGCGGCCTGCGGTCTGTCGGGGACGCAGGAGATGCTGATCGCGATGCGGTTCCTGCAGGGCGCCGGCGCGGCCATGGCCTACGCCGTGGTCATGGGCATCGTCTTCATGATCTTCCGGGACGACCCCCGTCAGCTGGGCAAGGCCATGGGCGCGATCGGCTTCGCCGCCGCGGCCGGCGCCTCCCTCGGCATCCTGATCAGCGGTCTGCTCACCCACGGGGCCGGCTGGCACTGGGTCTTCTACGTCAACGTCCCGATCGGCGCGGCCGCGGTGCTGCTCGCCGCACGGCTGATCCCCGACGACAAGGGCCCCGGACTCGGCGCCGGCGTCGACCTCCTGGGCGCGGCCCTGGTCACCACGGGCATGATGCTGGGCGTCTACACCCTGGCCACCGGCTCCGGGAACGGCTGGGGTTCCGCCCGTACGCTCGGCTTCGGCCTCGGCGCGATCGTGCTGCTCGCCGGATTCTTCGCCCGCCAGGCCACGGCCGAGGTGCCGCTGCTGCCGCTGTCCCTCTTCCGCTCCCGCGAGCTGTCGGGCGCCAACCTGATCCACCTGCTGCTGGTCGCGGCCACGATCTCCTTCAACATCCTGATCGCGCTCTACCTGCAACAGGTCGCCGGCTACTCGGTGCTGGTCACCAGCTTCGCCTTCGTACCGCTCGCCCTCGTCGGCGGTTTCTCCTCGCTCGCCCTGTCCCAGCGGCTGAACGCGCGCTTCGGCGCCCGGGGCGTCCTGGTCCTCGGCCTGCTGGGGGTGGCGGCGGCCCTTCTGCTGGCCGCGCGTGTCCCCGAGGACCCCGCCTACGTGCTGGACCTGCTGCCCGTGATGCTGCTCCGCGGCTTCTTCGGCGGTCTGGCCATGCCGGCGGTGATGACGCTGTCCATGTCCGTACGGGACCCGCGGGACGCGGGCGCCGCCTCCGGACTCTCCGGCACCTCCGGCATGATCGGAGACTCCCTCGGCATCGCCGCCATGACCGCGATCGCCGCTTCCTCCACCAGCAGGGCCCTGGCCGGCGGCGAGAGCGCCGCTTCCGCGGCCACCGGCGGATTCCAGCTCGTCTTCGGCATCGCCGCCGGCCTGGTCCTCGTGGCCGCCGCGGTCGGCCGGTTCGTACTGCTGGCGGGCCGGCCGGTGCCGCCGGGCGACGGCGCTTCCGCGGGGACGCCGCCCCGGCGAGCCCACGAAGCCGTGGCTCCCTGACCGCTCGTACGTCCTTCCAGTCCGTTTCCCATTCCCTCTTCCTCTCCTTACTCCCTTTCACCTGCCCTAGGAGCTCCCGTGACCACGAACACCCGCCTCGCCGCCACCTCTTCCGCCTCCGTCGGCGCCTCCACCTGGCGGCCCCGGCTCCTGACGGTCCTGGGGGCCGCGGCCGGCGCTGCCGTCGTCTTCCTCGCCGGCAAGGCCGGCGGTGTCGCCCTCGCCGTGGACCAGAACGACGGCAAGGGGCCGGTCGGCCTCGGCCTCGGCAGCTTCCTCGGCTCCGCCGCGGGCGCCGCCCTGCTCGGTTGGGCCCTGCTCGCCCTGCTGGAGAAGTTCGTGCCGGCCGGGTCCCGGAAGATCTGGACCGCCGTCGCCTTCGTGGTGCTCCTCGCCTCGCTGGTCCTGCCGTTCGGCGTCGAGGCCACCAGTGGTACGAAGATCCTCCTGGCGCTCACGCACCTGGCCGTCGGCCTCGTGGTCGTCTTCGGGCTGCGCCGCGACGCGGCCCCGGCCAGGGGCTGACATCAGGCGGACTTGGCGCCCTGGGCCTCGACGGCCACGTCCTGCCAGCCCCTGGTCCGGGTCGCAGCATGCTGCGACCCGGAATGCCGGAAGCTGTGCCCGCGACGGGGCCGGGCGGCCTGGCCCCGCTGCCAGAGTGGAAGGGCCGCCCCCCGCCTCCGAGCCTCCGAAGGAGCCACCACCATGGCCCAGAGCCAGACCCAGAGCCAGAGCCAGACCCAGCCCCGGACTCACAACAACCCGCTCGCCGTCACCACCGCCGTGCTGATCGCCCTCCTGGCCTCGTCCACCGTGCTGTTCGACGGCACCGCGCGGTACGTGGTCATGGGTGTGCTGGCCGTCGGCGTGCTGTCCTGCGCCCGCGCGCTCCAGCGGTCCCGTTCGTAAGCGCGCTCAGATCCAGCCGCGCTCCCGGGCGAGCAGCGCCGCGTGGAAGCGGTTCGACGCGTCGAGCCGGTCCCCGTTCCGCGAGCAGCGAGGCAACGATCGCGTCCGATGCCGCCCTGGTTTCCAAGTCCTGCCGGATCCGCGCGAGCCGCGCGTCGATTAGGTGCTGCACCGCCTTGGCGGGACTGACCGGGCGCGATTCCCCCAGCACGCCGTGGCCGGTCGGCACCCGGCCTGGGTCTACCTGTCACCCCGGGGCGAGGCTACGGGGCTCGCGGTGGGACGAGCGGGCGCTCGGTGCCGAGACCGCTCGCGCGGGTGTTCTCGTACAGGGTGGTCTCGCCGTCGCTCCAGCGGACGAGGAGGTCGTCGGTGAGGCCGTCGTCGGTGTACCGGCCGGTGGTCATGAGGACGCTGTGGGTCCAGGTCCGGTTCGGGCCGCGCAGGCGCCGTTGGCTGCCGAGGCCGCGGGTGGTGAGGCCCGGGTGGCTGCCGAGTGCGCCGTTGGACCAGCGGACCATCAGGTCCCACTTGCGGTTGCCGGAGAACTGCCCGGCGGCGAGCAGGGCGGCGCCCTTCCAGGCGGGGCCGGGGCCGGTGAGCCGGTGCTCGCGGCCGAAGGTGCCGGCGCCCACGGCGGTGTGGAGGGTGACTTCTCCGTCGGACCAGCGGACCACGAGGTCGGTGACGTAGTGGGAGGCGTCGAAGCGTCCGGCGGTGATCTGGGCGGCGTGCTTCCAGACGGATCCGGCCGGGGCCATCTCGGTGACGCGGCCCAGGCCGTGGGAGCCGACGTCGCCGTGCAGGGTCGTCCGGCCGTTCTTCCGGCGGACCAGCAGGTCGAACTGGTCCGAGCCGGTGAAGTCGCCCGCGGTGACGGTGGCGACGTCCTTCCAGCCCGCGTTCGGTGCCATGAGCCGGCGCTCCGGGAGGAAGCCGCCCCGGCCGTCCCCCGGGAAGAGGGTCACCTCCCCGTCGGTCCACACCACGAGCAGGCTGCTGCGGCCGCTGCCGGTGAAGTCGCCGGAGGCCATGGCCTTGGCATGGGTCCACAGCTCCCCCGAGCCGGGCAGTGGGGAGCCGTTCGCGGAGCCCGGGTAGGGCGGCCGGGAGAGAGAGCCGGGGTTGCGGCCGGCGGCGGCGTCCTCGTACAGGTCCCGGGCGTCCTTGCCGTACACCGGCGCGTACGTCACCCAGGAGTCGTTGCCGCCGCCGTGGTAGCCGCCGGTGTTGCCGATGACCTTGCCGGTGCGGCGCGCGGCGTCGTAGTCCTTGATCCAGGGGCCGCCGGACACCCCGCCGTAGAAGCCCTTGCACACCATCCGCAGCTGGCGGAAGCCGCGCAGCCGCGTGGTGGGCACGTCGCACCGGACGGCCTCGTGGCCCTTGTTCACGCGGGAGGCGGAGGGATAGCCGACGACGGTCACCCTGTGCTCGTACGTGTCGACCGGCGTGAAGGTCAGCGCCCCGGTGACGTTCTCGACGCGTCCCTTCGCGTTCGGCTCGACCAGGACGAAGGCGAGGTCCAGGTCGGACACGGCGGCCCGGCCGTGCACCCGGTAGCGGGGGTCCGTGTAGACGCCCCCGGCCCTGACCGGGAAGATGCCGAACGGCTGGGCGGCGGCGGTCTTTCCGTGGCGGTAGCGCGGTACGAAGACGGCACGGTTCGCCGGCCCGCCCATGCCGACGGCGCAGTGCCCCGCGGTGAGCACCATGCTCCTGCCCGCGCTGCGTACGACGCTGCCGGTGCAGGAGGTGTCCGCCGTGCCGATCCCGGCCTGCCGGTAGAAGAAGGTGCCCACCATCGGCATGCCGTCGAAGTGGACACCGGTCGGAGTGCCGGAGGGCGCGCGGACGCCCGCGGCGGCGCGGCTCCGGGCGGCGTCGACGGGCACGGCCGCGGCCATGCGCTCGGCCGTCCAGTACGCCTCCGCGGAGCGGAGCCCGCCGGAGGGCGCGGGCACGGGCACGGGAGCGACGCCCGGTACGGCCGCCAGCACGCAGGCGGCGGAGACGGCGGAGAGGGTGAACCATCCGGATCCCAAAGAACCTGCCCGCCTTCTGCGTGAGTCGCACCCGTCCGGGCGCGGAGCGCCGAGCCGGCCGGCCCGACCGCCGTCGGACAAGAACGAGACCACACGGGCGCGCCGAGGACGTGGACGGGCGCGTTCGCCGCGCTGACGCTGCTCCGGATGCCGGACCTGACCGCGCCGGTTGAACTCACCGGTCGAGGCGAAGCTCCGCGTCCCCGAGCCCTGCGCCGAGGCCCCGAGTCGGCAGGGATCTATACGAGCGTATTGAACATTCGTCTTAGACGGTTGTATATTTCTGGCGCGGGGTCACACCGGCACCCGCATCCGCACCGGAACCAGGGGGAACCGCCATGTCGAACGCCGCCGCCCGGCCCACCCGCGCCACCCTGACCATCGACGGCCGCGCCCTGTCCTACCTGGACTTCGGCGGCGCCGGCCGCCCGCTGCTCGCCCTGCACGGGCACCTCTCCGAGGGCTCCTCCTTCACGGCCCTGGCCGCCGCCCTCGGACCCGAGTGGCGGGTCATCGCGCCCGACCAGCGCGGGCACGGGGACTCGGACCGCGCCGCGGAGTACACCCGCGCCGGCTACCTCGCCGACCTGGTCGCCCTTCTCGCCCACCTCGGGATCGACCGCACCGTCGTCCTCGGCCACTCCCTCGGCGGGATCAACGGCTCCGACTGGTTCCCGGCGACCACGGGCGAGATCGTCCACGTCGACGGGGGCCACCACGCGATGGGCGCCTGAGCGACGGAGCACACGTACGAACGGACCGGTGCCCCGGGCCGCGAGCGCGGCCCGGGGCACCACCCCTTCCCTGACCCGCGGGTCAGAGCGCGAAGCTGCTGCCCGCCTCGGGAACCACCAGGCGCTCGGCCGCGCCCGCCTTCTCGAAGGCGGCGCCGACGGTGTCCTGACCCTCCGTGAAGTGCTGCCAGCCGTCCTGGTGCACGGCGAGCACCTTGCGGGCACCCAGCAGCTCCGCCACCTCCACCGCCTGCTCCGAGGTCAGCGAGAGCAGCGTCGGGCCGAACGGGGCGAGCTGCGCCGCCCCCACGTGCAGCACCGCCAGGTCGACGCCGGCCCCGCCGAGGCGCTCCGCGAGGGCCTTCACCGGTTCCAGGGAGACGTTGTCGCCGCTGACGTAGACCGTCGGCAGGCCCTCGCCGGTCAGCAGGAAGCCGGTGACGGCGCCGAGCATCGGCTCGGTCCCGGCCGGACCGTGCTGCGCCGGGACCGCGGTGACCACGAGGCGGCCGCCGTCCGGGCGCTCCAGGACGTGCTCGGCCCACGGCGCCAGCCCGGTACCGCCGACGCGCTCCGCGGACTGCTCGGTGGTGAGCACCAGGGCGACCTCCTCGAGGAAGGCGCGCCCGGCCCCGTCGAGGTTGTCGGGGTGCTGGTCGTGCGACAGCAGGACGGCCGCGACCGGGCCCAGCCGGTCGGGGGCAAGCGCCGGCCCGGTCAGCTTGTGCAGGGCGACCGGGCCCAACTCGTAGGAGGAACCGGCGGCGTCGAAGGTCGGGTCCGTCACGAACCGCAGCCCGCCCAGGTCGATGACCGTGGTGGGGCCGCCCACCACGGTGACGGCGAGCTGTGCGGCGGTGTTCTCTGTCATGGAACTGCTCCTCGGAAAGTGCCACTCGAACGGTGAAATGGAAAAAGAGAAGGAGGGACGGGCCGGTCAGCCGGGTTCAACAACCACCAGGCCCCCGGTGAATCCCCTCGGCAGCCGCAGCGGGTGCCAGCGGTGGCCGACGTCCTGGTCCGGAGCCCCGGCCAGGGCGCGGACCCCGGTGCCCACGGCCTTCACGTACGCCTCCCGCCTGGTCCAGAGGTCCAGCCACACAAGGTCCCCGGCCCGGCCGGAGGTCCGGCCCAGGCGGGCGCGTTCGGAGGGGGAGTACAGCCGCCGGGCCAGTTCGCCGGCCCCGGGGACCGTACGTACCTCCTCGACGTCCACCCCGATACGGGTCCCGGGCGCGAGCCCGCTGCCCACGGCGACGGCGACCAGGCCCGCGGCGTGCGCGATGCTCACGTCCACCCCCGGGGCGCCCGTCACCCAGGGCCGCCCGGCCCGGTCCACGGCGAGGCCCACCCGGGCGGGCGGCCGCCCGAGCATCCGCCCCAGCACGCCGCGCAGCACGAACCGGGCCAGCACGAACTCGGCCCGGCCCAGCGGATCGCGGACGGCCTCGTACCGGGAGCGCTCGTGCGGGGCCAGCGCGGCGGCCGCCAGCTCCGCGACCGTGCCGGCCGGCAGACCGCGCCCGTCGGCCCACCAGGCGCGTACGACACCGCGGCCCGCGGCGACGGGCTCCGCCACGGCGGTCACGACCTCCGGCCGGGCCCCCTCCGATCCGCTGCGCGGCCACGATCCGCTGCGTGGCCCCTCCGATCCGCTGCCGGTCACGGCCGGCCGGTCGCCTCTACCCGGTCGGCCAGCTCGTCCTCGGTCAGGCCGAAGTGCGAGGTCAGGGCCCTGATCCAGCGCTCCAGGCCGAAGGCCACGCACCCGGTGAAGGCGGGCTCGCCGTCCGCGGTGCGGATGTCGCAGCGCTCGCCGAAGAAGTTGCGGTGGAAGTTGAGCGAGCCGATGGCCAGCGAGCCGTCGAAGACGAACTCCTCCTTCGCGGGGAAGAGCTGCGCCATCAGCGCGCGTCCCGCGCTCGCGTCGAAGAACGGGTCGGTGGCGGCCTCGATCCCCACCGGCAGCCCGAGCTCCGCCAGGTAGCCCGTGATCTTCTTCCGGAACAGCTCCAGGTGGGCCAGGACCTCGTCCCGGGTGCCGACGCAGACGATCTCGCGCATGCTGAAGCCGAGCAGCCGGCGCAGCGCGTCGTAGTGCGTCTCGCGGCGGAAGCAGGTGGCGACGGTGGTCACCTGGTGGGGACCGTCGGTCAGCGTGCGGCCCGTCAGATCGAGGTAGACGTTGTAACAGGCCGCCGAAGGCAGCGCGTACGAGGCCTCCGTGAGGTGCCCGGCCGGCAGCGAGGGCTTCCGCGAGCCGCCCGTCGCGTACTGCGGAGCGGCCTCCTTCGTGAGGGCCGCTCCCAGGATCGCCAGCTGCGGGAAGTTCTGGAAGTAGTCCAGCCGGTGCAGGTCCTCGACCCGCATCAGGGGCGGGTACTGCACCGCGTCGGCGCCGACCTCGGCCGCCCAGCCGGTGAACACCCCTTCGAGCGAGGCCCGCAGCCTCAGGGCACCCGGCCCGAGGGTGGCGAGACCGCCCCGCGTCGAGGGGCTGCGGCCCGCCTCCGGACCCGTGCTCACCGCGCTACCGGGACTCATGAAAGAACCTCTTCCTGATCGAGTTGATCGTACGAAAATCAGACGGGGTCACGTTCTCCATCAAGATCTCTTCGCCGGTCTGTTCCTCCAGCACGTAGAGGAAGTTGACGAAGCCGAGGGAGTCGAGGATGCGGTTCTCGACCAGGTCGAGGTCCGGATCGATCGAGGTCAGCTCGGGCCGCTTGGTCAGCAGGTACTGGATCACGGCGTCGAAGCCGGTCAGCGTGCTCATGAGCGCGGCAGGACGTCGTCGGTGAAGATGCCCTCGTCGCGCAGCTCCGGCGGGATCACCAGCAGGTCGCGGAGGGAGTCGAGCCAGCCCTCCGGGCCCCGCGGCGACGCGGGGCGGGTCCACGGCTTGGCTTCGATGTTCATCCGTTGCTCCCGGAGGACGTCAGGCTTGTGAGGTTCTGCGGGGTCAGGGGCGAGAAGCGGGCGCGCAGCGCCGCCTTGTCGGGCTTTCCGTACGAGGCCGTGGGGATGTCCGGGACGAACTCGAACCGTCCGGGCACGTGCGCCGCGCCCAGCGCCTCGCCCACCGAGGCCCGCAGTTCCGCCACGAGGCCGGGCCGGTCGTCCTCCGCGGCGCACACGGCGACCAGGGCCTCGCCCGTGCGCGGGTCGGGCACCCCGATGACGGCGACGCGCCGGATGCCCGGATGGGCCGTCAGCACGTTCTCGACGGCCTGCGGATAGCAGTTGGTGCCGTCGACGACGACCAGGTCCTTCGCCCGCCCGGTCAGGTACAGGTAGCCGTCCTCGTCGATCACCCCGAGGTCGCCGGTGCTCAGCCAGCCGTCCCGCAGCACCTCTGCGCTCAGCTCGGGCCGCTGCCAGTAGCCCGCCATCACGGTGGGTCCGGACACCTCGACCGCCCCTTCCGTACGGGGCCCCAGCGCGCGGCCGTCCCCGCCCGTGACCCGGAGGGACACCCCGGGCACCGCGCGGCCCACCGAGCCGAACAGCTCGGGCCGGGACGCGGCGGCCGCCGCGTGGTCCTCGGGACCCAGACTGGTGATCGCGATGGCCTCGGTCAGGGCGTAGCTCTGCCGCAGCCGGGGGCCGAGGACGCGGACCGCCTGGGCGCGCCGGTGCGGGGTCACCGGCGCGCTGCCGTAGCTGACGGCCGCGAGCCCCGAGAGGTCGGTGTGCGCGAGGCCGGGGTGGTCCAGCAGGCGGTACAGGTACGGCGGGTAGAGGTACGTGGTGACCGGCCGGCCCTCGGCGGAGGCCTCGGCGATCTGTACGAGCAGCACCTCCGCGTCGAACTCGTCGAACAGCTCCACGCTCACGTGGTGGCGCAGCAGGCCGCAGGCGATCGCGCCCGCGGCGTGCGCCATCGGGGTCATCGCCAGGAACCGCAGCCCCGGCGGCGGCGCCGCGCCCGCCCAGGCGCCGGCGGCCGCGGTCAGCGCGCCGAAGGTGTACACGACCCCCTTGGGTAGGCCGGTGGTTCCGCCCGTGTACAGCACCCGGGCGACATCGTCCTCCCGGGCCTCCACGGGCAGCGGGGCGTCCGATCGGCGGGCGGCCTCGGCGAGCAGGTCGGTCACGTCCGGGTCCGCGACGGGGCCGAGCCCGAACAGCAGCTTCACCCCGGCGGCGCGGGCGAGTTCGGCCATCCGCGGCCCCGGCAGGATCGGCCCGGATCACGGCCGCGGGCCCGGCGTCGCGCAGGATGTGCTCGGCGACCTGCTCGCCGCCGGCCGCGTACACCGGGGTGTAGCCGACGCCGAGCAGGTGCGCGGCCAGGCCCACCGCCGACATCTCGATCGGGTTGGCGGCCAGCAGGACCAGGCGGTCCCCGCGGCCCAGGCCCGCGTCCCGCAGGACCCGGGCCGTCCGGTAGGCCAGCGAGAGCAGTTCGGCGAAGGTCATGGACCGCCCGCCGTGGATCAGCGCGATGCGCTCGCCGCGGGCGGCGAACTGCTCGATGGCGCTGGTGGCGTACGCGGCGGGGGCGCCGGAGCCGGGCGTGGTCACGGGGTCTCCTCCCCGGGGGTGGTGGTGCCGGTGGCGCCGGCTGTGGTCGTGGTCGTACGGAAGCGGCAGGCGGAGCCGCCGGTGCGCAGGCACTCCACCCGGTGGTCGCTGACCTCCGTCTTCAGCCCCTCGAACCAGCCCGCCCGCATCTGCGGGCACGGGCACTCGTAGTCCGCCAGCGTCCCGGCGCGCGCGAGCATGTCCAGGGCGAAGTTGCGGGTCACCGCAGTCTCGAAGGACTCCTCGCCGGTGACCTTGTTGGAGGCCTCCACGGCGTCCCCGGTCATCAGCTCCGAGATGCCGGTCAGCGCGCCCGCCAGTTCGGCGGCGGAGAGCCCCGGGCCCAGCCCCTCGTCCCGTGCGTAGGCGGAGGCGATCCGGCGGGTGACGAACCGCATCGCCTCCGCGTTGACCTCGTTCGCCGCGTCCTGGCCGAACCGCCGCGCGACCCCCTGGTACCAGCGGGCGTCGTGCAGCCACCAGAACTGGCGCAGCAGGTCGGCGGAGGGCTCGCCGGGGCCCGCCGGTCCGGGGGCCTGGGGAGCGGAACTGGTCACGGTGTCCTCGTCCTTCGGGTGGGTGGGGGATTCGACTGGTGCGGTGGTTCCGGTGCGGGGGGAGCGGGTGCCGGGCGGGTCAGACCGCCTCCGGGGCCCGGCCGAGCACGAGGCTCACGTTGTGGCCGCCGAAGGCGAAGGAGTTGGACACCGCCGCCTCGGGCGCCGCCGCACGGGGCGCGCCGCGGACGTGGTCGAGCGCGCACCGGGGGTCCGGCCGGTCGAGGTTGGCCGTCGCCGGGAGGCTCCGGTGGTGCAGGGCGAGTACGGTCGCCGCCGCCTCCACCGCGCCCGCCGCGCCCAGGAGATGGCCGATGGCGCCCTTGACCGGGCTGACCGGCGGCCCGTCCTCGCCGAACACCGAGCGGATGGCGTGCGCCTCGGCCACGTCGCCCGCCTTGGTGGCGGTCCCGTGGGCGTTGACGTAGCCGATGTCCCGGGGCGCCAGCCCCGCGTCCGCCAGCGCGAGCCGCATGGCGGCCGCGGCGCCCGCGCCGTCGGGCCGGGGCGAGGTCGGGTGGTGGGCGTCGCTGGTCGCGCCCCAGCCCAGTACCCGCCCGTAGGCGTGCGCCGAGCGGGCGCGGGCGTGGGCGGCCCGCTCCAGGACGAGGATCCCGGCGCCCTCGGCCAGCACGAAACCGCTCCGGTTCAGGTCGAACGGGCGGCTGGCCGCCGCCGGATCACCCGCCCCGGCGCGGGCCAGTGCGCGGGCGTTGCCGAAGGAGGTGGCCACGGAAGGGGCGAGCGCGGTGTCGGTGCCCCCGCAGACCACCACGTCCGCGGTGCCCTCACGGATCAGCCGGAGCCCCTCGGCCACCGACATCGCCCCCGCCGCGCAGGCCGTGGCGATGGAACTGCTGAGGCCGCGTACGCCGTGGCGCATCGCGATGCGGGCCGCCGCCATGTTGGGCAGCATGCCGGGAAGGAGGTACGGGCTGACCGCGGCCCGGCCCCGGGAGGCGCGGGCCACGGCCTGCTCCTCGTACGTCGCGAGCCCGCCGGCGCCGTTGGAGACCACGACCGCCACCCGGTCCGGCGCCACGTCCTGGCCCACCGTCAGCTTCGCGTCGCCGAGGGCCTCGTCGGCGGCGGCCAGCGCCATGAGCACGAACCGGTCGACGGACCGCGCCTCGGTGCGCGGCAGCAGGTCCAGGGCGTTGATCTCGGGGGCCACCCCGGCCACGTCGGCGCCGGTCGCGGCCCATGCCTCGCCCTCCAGTCGGCGCAGCCCGGAGCGTCCGGCCGCGAGCCCGTCCACGAAGGCCGGTACGCCGATCCCCAGCGGGGTGACCAGTCCGATCCCGGTGACCCGGACGTCGTACCGCTCCCGGAGCCCGCTCCTCACGGCGCCTCCCCGGCGAACGGCGCGGGCCGTACGAGCAGGGCGCGGGCGTTCGCGGGCGCGCCGTCCGGGCCGGCCTGCTCCACGAGCAGCAGCAGCGCCTCCTCGGTATCGCCCCCGTCGACCAGGGAGCGGGCGACGTCCAGGGCCTCGCTCAGCGGATCGGCGGTCGCCGCGTCGGGGCTGAAGCAGATCACCGGGCCGGCGAGCCCCCAGCGCTTGGCGATGTGGCCGACCACCGCGTTGGGCACCGACTGGAAGAACAGCAGGGGCGCCGCGGGCCGGCCGGCGTCCACGGCGACCGCGGTCGCCGTGTGCGTCTCCAGGTCGCCGCCCCGGGAGGCCAGCACGATCGCGGTGCGGCCGGCCCGTCGTACGAGTTCCTGCGACTCCTGCGACTCCTGCGCGCCCGGAGCCCCGTAGATCGGCTCCAGGCAGCGGTCGGCGGCGGCCGAGGCCATCGGGCTGAAGGAGGAGACGGCGAAACCGGCGAGCGGAGCGGGCAGCCGGGGGTCGCCCGGGGCGGGCCAGACGCCCTCGGCGAGGACCTCCACGGCTGCCAGGGGGTAGGTGGAAAGGGTCATGGCGCGCTCACCACCAATGCGGTGTCGGCCCCGCCGAAGGCGGCGTTCAGGCTGAGGACGTGCCGGGGGGAGACCCGGCGGGGCGAGCCGAGGACCAGGTCCAGGCGGCAGTCGTCGTCGGGGCCCGAGTAGCCCGCGTTCACGGGGAGTTCCCCGTTGCGCAGGACCAGCAGGCTGACGGCGAGTTCGAGCATTCCCGAGGCCTCCAGGGCGTGTCCGTGGAGGGACTTCGTGGAGCTCACCGGGGTGCTGTCGACGGCCTCCCCGAGGGCGAGGCGCAGGGCGGCGCTCTCCGAGGAGTCGTTGGCGGGCGTGCCGGTGCCGTGGGCGTTGACGTAGCCGATGTCCGCGGGCGCCAGCCCGGCCCGGTCCAGCGCGGCGCCGACGGCCCGCGCGGACTCCAGTACCACCGCGCCGACCCCGTCACCGAGGAGCAGGCCCTTGCGGCCGGCGCTGAAGGGGCGCAGCACGCCGTCCGGGGCGAGCGCCCGGCCTGCGGAGAACAGCGCGAAGTTGTCCTCGTCCACGAGGTAGCCCGCCGAGACGACCACGCGGTCCTGGCGGCCGGTGCGGATCCGTACGGCCGCCTCGAAGACCGCCGTACTGGCGGCCACACAGGCGTTGGTGTAGGTCCGGGCCGCGCCCAGCAGCCCGCAGGGCCGCGCGAGGGCGGCCGCGGTGTCCGAGATCGCCGACTTGGCCTGGACGGCCAGCGGCCCGCGGGCCACCGCCGGATCGGCGTGCCGGCCCAGCAGCAGCGGAGCCTGCGCCCGCTCCGCCGGCGACAGCCCGGCCTGCTCACAGGCCTCGTCCACGACCCGGCGCAGCTCCTCGTCCAGGTCGGGGGAGCCCGGCAGTACGGCGGCGACGCCCGTGCGGTACCGGTCCGTGGCGAAGCGCCCGAGCGGTCCGAAGGCCGCCCGGGAGGCGGCCAGTCCCCGCCCGAGGGCCTCCTCGCCGCGGCCGAAGGCGCTGGTGACGCCGAGTCCGGTGATGACGACCGTGCGGTCGGCCGCCGGGTTCGCCGCCCGGTCCGCCATCGGGTCCGTCCCGGTCACGAGCCGCTCCCGCCCGTCGCGGGTGGGGCCAGGGCGCCCGCCAGCACCGCGACGGCGCCGTCGACCGTGTCCATGGCCTCCAGCTCCTCGTCGAGGTCGATCCGGATGCCGTACCGCTCCTCGACCACGTGCACCAGCCAGGCCAGCTGCAGGGAATCGATCCGCTCGCCCACGTCGCCCGGGGCGCACTCGTCGTGCTGGGCCAGCAGGGCGATCACCTCCGGGCGGCCGGGGGCAGGGGGCCGGCCGCTCACGCCGAGCCGGCCTGGGCCGTGACCTGGGTCCGGCGCTGCTCGACCTGGGCGACGAACTCGCCGATGGTCAGGGTCTGCAGGGCCTCGACGTCCTCGTCGCTGAACTTGACCCCGTACTCCTCCTCGACCTGCATGACGAGTTCGGCGGTGGTGAGCGACTCCAGCTCCAGGCCGTCGTCGCCGAGGGGGGTGGCGTCCGTGACCCCGGCCGTGTCGAGGTTCATGGTTTCGAGGGTGTTCACTACGAATGCGCGCACAGGGGTGCTCATGAACCGGCTCCTTGTATCAGTGTTCGTATGTGTGTTCAGGACGTGTCTGGGCACCGGGACGAGTGGGGGTGTCGGTGTCGGTGTCCCGTGTGGAGGTGTGGCTCGCGGTCCCGGTCGGTGACCAGCGCAAGCACGCGCACGTGCTGCTGCGGCGGGCCGCGGCGGCGGTCCTGGGCGTCGGGCCCGAGGGCCTGGCCGTGGGCAGGGAACCGGGCGGACGGCCGTACGTGGTGTCACGGCCCGGCGCCGCGGACTGTGGACGGCGGCCGCCGGTACGGGTTCACGTGAGCGTGAGCCACACCCGCGGCCTGACCGCGGTCGCGGTCTGCACCGACGGGGACGTGGGCGTGGAGCCGGCCCGCGAGCTCCCGGCGGTGGCCCTCGCCCGGCGCTGGTTCGGCGAGGAGGACGTCCGCTGGATCGAGGGTCACGCACCCGCCCTGCGGGCCCGCGCCCTGCTGTGGGTCTGGACGCACAAGGAGGCACTGGGCAAGGCGCTCGGCACCGGACTGGCCGGCGGGGGCCGGCTGCGGCCGGTCCCGCTGCCCGCCTCCGGACTGCCGCCGGAGCCGGAGCCCGCCGGGCGTCCGGTGACCCTGCGGGAGATCTTCCCGGGAGCGGGTCTGACCAGCGCCGTCCCCGCCGGCCCCGAGGGCTACGTACTGTGCGTGGCCGGCGGCCCGGGCACCGAGGGCGCCCTGGTCTCCGTCACCCACGTGGACGCCTGAACTCCGGCACGCCGTGCCGGAGTTCAGGCGCGGGGCTGCCAGCCTCCGGTGTGGCCCGGGCTGCCCGTGCGGTGCCACCGGGATTCCGCGCGGGGTGGCGGGGTGGGGGCGGTTCACCGGGATCACGCCTGTTCCAGGGCGGCGGCTCGTAGGGTGGCCGGGTCCCGTCGTGGCTTGCCCGTGGCTGTACGGGGCAGGGCGGACAGGGGGTGGATGCGGTGCGGTAGTTTGAAGGCGGCCAGCCGCTCGGTGAGGAGGGCCTCCACGGACCGTGTCGTGACGCCCTCGCCGAGGACCGCGTAGGCCTCGATCGCCCCGTCGTGGACCACCACCGCCTCGCGCACGCCGGGCAGTTCGGACAGGGTCCACTCGACCTCGGTCAGATCGACCTTGAGCCCGCCGACCGACACCTGGGAGTCCAGCCGGCCCACGACGGCGAGCAGCCCGGTCTCCGGGTCGAGCGTCGCGGCGTCGCGGGTGCGCAGCCAGCCGTCCGCCCAGCGGTCCGGTCCGGACCGGCCGGGCCGAGGTACGGGCTGACGGGCCGCCGTACGAGGAGCTCCCCGTCCACGACCTTCGCCTCGATGCCCGGAGCCGTACGCCCCGTGGCCGGCCGGGAGGCCCCGGACAGGTCGGCCGCGAGGACGCCCGTCTCCGTCATCCCGTACACCTCGCCCAGCGGTACGGAGTACCGCGCGGCGAAGGCCTCGGCGACCCCGGGCCGCACCGGCTCGCCCGCGGAGACGGCCCGTACGAGGTGCGGCAGCGGCGGGGGAGCGGACACCGAGGCCAGCAGCTGCGCGTGGAACGGGACGCCCGTGATCACGGTCGGCGCGGTCCGAGCGGCCACGGCGGCGAGGATGCCGTCGGCGCTCATCCGCTCCGGCAGCACGATCTCCACGCCCGTGTGCAGGCTGTGCAGGACCCCGGCCATCAACCCCATCGCGTGGATCAGGGAGTTGAGGACCACGATGCGGTCCCCCCGGCGGGGCATGCCGGGGATCAGGGTGTAGCGGTGGACCTCGGCGACGAGATCCGCCGCCGTGCGCCCGATCACCTTGGAGGGGCCGGTGGAACCCGAGCTGAGCTGGACGAGCGCGTGCCCGCTCTCGGCCGGGCGGCCCCCGGGGTACGGCTCGGCCACGGGGTCGACCGCGTGGAAGCCGCGCAGCACGCCGAGGCGCACCGGTCCGGCCGGCCGGACCAGGAACTGAGGGGCCGTCCGACGCAGGGCCCGGTCGCTCTCGTGGGCGGTCAGCCGGTGGTCGAGCAGGATCACCTGGGCCCCGGTCCGCCAGGCGGCCAGCAGGTGGGTGAGCAGCGCGAGCGACGGGGGCAGCTGCAGCGCGACCGATCCGCCGCGGCGCAGTCCGGCCTCCGCCAGCTCCGCGTGGCGGTCCCCGACCTCGTGGCGCAGACCGGCGCGATCCAGCCGCTCGCCGATGTGCACGGCGGGCTCGGCGTCGTCGTGGCCGGCGTGCAGGAGCAGCTCCCCGACCCAGCTTCCGTCGTGCTGCCGCGGATCGGCCGCCCCGGGCCCGGGGCCCCCGAAATCGCTGATCACGAACAAACATCTCCCCGTTTGCACTGCCCCGTTGTACTGCTGATTAGCCCTGACTGGCTCAGCAGTTCCGCACAATAGAAAGGACCCCTCGGGGACTGTCAAGCGTCATATGCAAAGCGCGACAGCATTCTTGCGGAATTGCGAATTCCTACTCCCGGGTTGCCTCGCGGAGCCCGTCGCGCGGGGCGGAAATGTTTGACTGAACAGGGACTCCCTGTAGGGTCTGCCCGTATTGAACGGGGAGATCATGCATTCCCCGATTTCCCTGACGGGGAATCGGGAGGGACCGGTTTATCCGGGAGGCCGTCGAGACGATCTTTCCCGGGCTGCGTCGTCCGTCCGGAATTCAGTCATCAGATCTTTCTATCGGATCCGGCTGTCGAATCCGTCCCTCCATGACCTCGTGAGGTGAGCATGCGCACGCTCCTGGTGGACAACTACGACTCCTTCACCTTCAATCTGTTCCACCTCCTGGCGGAGGCCAACGGGCAGGAGCCCGTCGTCATCCGCAACGACGAGCCGGGGTGGAGAATCAGCCATCTGGAGGGGTTCGACAACGTCGTCCTGTCTCCCGGACCCGGCACCCCCGAGCGCCCCGAGGACTTCGGCGTCTGCACCGAGATCGTCCGCGCGGCGGACCGCCCGGTCCTCGGCGTGTGCCTCGGCCACCAGGGCATGGCCCACCTCGGCGGCGGCTCCGTCCGGCGGGCCCCCGAGCCCGGCACGGACGGGTCTCCCCCGTGGAGCACACCGGGACGGACCTCTTCGCCGGGATCCCCTCGCCCTTCGACGTCGTGCGCTACCACTCCCTCACCGTCGAAGACCTGCCCGAGGAGGTCTTCGAGGCCACTGCGTGGGCGCCGGGCGGCATCCTCATGGGCCTGCGCCACCGCGAACGCCCGCTGTGGGGCGTGCAGTTCCACCCGGAATCCATCAGCAGCGAGCACGGACTGCTGATGATGCGCAACTTCCGCGAGCTCACGGCCCGCTGGCAGGAGGAGCACCCCGCCGCGCGGCCCCCCGCACCCGCCGCGCCCGCGGCCGCGCCCGCCCGGCCCGCCCCGGGCCGGCACCTGCGCGTCCTCACCGAGCGGCTGCCCACCGCATGGGACCCCGAGATCGTCTTCGACGCGCTGCTGCGCGGCGGGAACCACGCCTTCTGGCTCGACAGCAGCCGCGGCGACGGCGCCACGGGCCGCTTCTCGATCATGGGGGACGCCTCGGGCGACCTGGCCCGCGTGGCCACGGCCGACGTCGCGGCCGGCACGGTCACCGTCGTCTCCGAACGGGACGGCGTCCGCAGCGCGCAGGTCGAGCGGCGGCCCTTCTTCGACTGGATCGACGAGGACCTGAAGTCCCTGCGGACGGACCTGCCCGACAGGGCCGAGAACCCCTGCAACTTCGCCCTCGGCTGGGTCGGGTACCTCGGGTACGAACTCAAGGCGCAGTGCGGCGCGGGCCCGGTCGTGCACCGCTCGCGGCAGCCCGACGCCACGATGGTGTTCGCCGCCCGCGCCCTGGCCTTCGACCACCTGACCGGCACCACGCACCGGCTCGCCCTGGCCCCCGCCGACCCCGGTGCGGACGATGCCGAGGCGCTCGCCCTCGACGCCGCCGCCCGCGCATGGCTGCACACCACCACCGGGCGGCTGCGCGCCCTCGCCGGCCGGACGGCGGACGCCGACGTGCCCGCGCAGCCCCTGGACGCCGGCGACCTCAGCCTGCGGCACGACCGGGACGCCTACCTGGACCGCATCCGGCGCAGCCAGGAGGACATCGCCGCCGGCGAGACCTACGAGGTCTGCCTCACCAACGAACTGCACAGCGAGGCGAAGGTGGACCCCTGGGAGGGATACCGCTTCCTGCGCCGCACCAGCCCGGCGCCGTTCGCCTCGCTGCTGCTCTTCGAGGACCTGGCCGTCCTCAGCACCTCGCCGGAGCGGTTCCTGCGCGTCACCGCCGAGGGACTGGCCGAGTCCAAGCCGATCAAGTGGACCCGGCCGCGCGGCGCCACCGCGCGGGAGGACGAGGCGCTGATCGCCGATCTGCGGACCAACGAGAAGGACCGCTCCGAGAACCTGATGATCGTCGACCTGGTCCGCAACGACCTCGGCCGGTGCGCGGAGGTCGGCTCGGTCCACGTGCCCAAGCTGTTCGACGTGGAGACCTTCGCCACGGTGCACCAGCTCGTCAGCACCGTACGGGCCACCCTGCGCCCCGGAGTGAGCGCCGTGGAGTGCGTGCGCACCGCGTTTCCGGGCGGCTCCATGACGGGCGCCCCTAAGATCCGCACCATGCAGATCATCGACGAACTGGAGGAGGGCCCGCGCGGTGTGTACTCCGGAGCGATCGGCTACTTCTCCCTGTGCGGCGGCGCCGACCTCAGCATCGTCATCCGTACCGCCGTCGTGACGGAGGAGGGCATCCGCTACGGAGTCGGGGGCGCCATCGTCGCGCTCTCCGACCCGGCCGACGAGTACGAGGAGACCATCACCAAGACCACCCCGCTGCTCCGCCTCCTCGGCAGGGGCTTCCCCGGCCGCGACGGGGCGGCGTCCACCGAGCCCGCGGCGTCCCGTTGACCGGGCGGACGGCGCCGACCGGCCCGGTCCGGGCCGCCGACCGGCTCTTCGCGCTCACCCCGGACGGTGCCCTGCACGAGGTTCCCGCGACGGACGCACCCGGCACGCTCCTCGCCGCGGACTCCTGGCTGGTCGCCGACGGCCGGGTCCGCGCCCTGGCCCGGCACCGCCGCCGCTTCACCGCGACCTGCGCCGCGGCCGCCGGCGTGCCCGGCGCGCTGCTGGACACCTTCTGGACCGACACGGCCGCCCTGCTGCCCCGGGAGCCCGGCCTCTGGTTCCCGCGCGTCGAGCTGGAGACCGCGTCCGCCGCCGCGTTCCCGGACACCGTCCTGCCCGGCGGCCACCGGCTGCTGTACCGGCTGCGCCCCGCCCCCGCGCTCTCCACGACCGCCAGGGTCTGGGGGCTGGCCGTACGCGACCCGCGCCGGACGCCCCGTCACAAGGGGCCGGACCTGGGCGCCCTGGCAGCGGTCCGCTCCAGGGCCGCGGCCGCGGAGGCCGACGAGGCGATCCTGGTCACCGCGGACGGGGTGCTGCTCGAAGCGGCCAACTCCTCGCTCCTGTGGTGGGAGGAGGACGTCCTGTGCCATCCGCCCGCCGAACTCCCCGTTCTCCCCGGGGTCACCGCCGCGCTGCTGCTGGAGCGGGCGGCGCGCACGGGCGTGACCGTACGGCCCGCCCGGCGCAGGCTGTCCGCGCTGGCCGGACGCGAGGTCTGGGTGGCCAACGCCCTCCACGGGCTGCGCCCCGTCACCGCCTGGACGGGCAGCTCCCTCCCGGCCGGCGCCCCGCTGCACGCGGCCGCGTGGCAGAGCTGGCTGGACGGCCTGCGGACCCCGCTCCCGGAGTGAGCCCGCCGCGGGCCCTTTCCGGGGAAAGGGCCGAACCGGCGGGTGCGGGCGCCGAATTGCCTTTCCCCGCCGGAGCCGGTCGGCGCCAGTCGGGAATTCCTGTTCGTTATTCGGCGGCCGCGATCGGCTGGAGCCGGCGGGGGACCGTCGAGCCGGCCGGATCGGTCCGGGCCAGATCGCCGGAGAGCACGGCCTGGTGCAGCTGCTGGAGCGGAGCGGACGGCTCCAGCCCCAGTTCGCGTACGAGCGAGGCCCGCAGCTTCTGGTAGGCCTCCAGCGCGCGCCAGCCCCCGCCCGAGCGGTGCAGGGCGCGCATCAGCTGCCCGCAGAAGCCCTCGTGGAGGGGGTGGCGGGCCGCCAGCACCCGCAGTTCGGGGATCACCTCGGCGCACCGGCCGAGCCGGATGTCGGCCTCGATGCGCCGCTCCAGGGCGGCCGTGCGCTCCTCGTTGAGCTGGAGCACCTCGAGTTCGAGGATCGATCCCGCACGTACGTCGACCAGCGCCGGGCCCTGCCACAGCGCGAGCGAGCGGCCGAGCAGATCGGACGCGGCACGGTAGTCGCCGATGTCGTAGGCGGCCCGGCCCTGCCCCGCGAGCCGCTCGAACTCGTGGGCGTCGACCTGGCCCGGCGGCACCTGGAGCAGGTAGCCCCCGAACCGGGTGACCAGGACCTCCTTGGCGTCGAGCTCCGGGTCCCGCTCCAGGGCGCTGCCGATCTTCCGGCGCAGCTGGAGGATGTACGTCTGCAGCGTCGTGGTGGCGCTGCGGGGGATGTCCTCCCCCCAGATCTCCTCCATCAGCGTCGGCACGGTGACGACCCGGCCGGCGTGCAAAGCGAGCAGGGCCAGCAGTTGCCGGGGCTTCGTAGCGGTCGGAACGACCGAGACGCCGCGCTCCTGGGCAGTGAGCGACCCGAGTACTTTGATCTCCATCTGTGCGCTCTCCCTCATCGGGCCACGGATGCCGGACAGTGTGCGACGACCCCTTTGGAGTCAGGCAAACAGCCTCGCAGCAGAGGCCCTCGGCGGCCCAGTGAGGTGCGCACGAGGTGAATCATGAAAATGTCATACGCGGCCGGTGAACGTGGCACTGCCGGTGCTGTGAGGTCCCCCTCCAGACTCTCGTCCCAACAGGACACCAGTGCAGCACCGTTCGTTTCAGGGGGAAGTCATGAACGTGGCCCAGGAACTTTTCCGTTTCGCGGAACTCGCCGCCCGTACCGCTCTGGAACCCAAGCTCGGACAGCGCTTCGACACCGACCCGGCAGGGGTCCTGCTGGAGTTCGGACTGGAAGCCAAGGGACTCGACTGGACGTCCGGCGCGACCCTCTCCATCGACGACCTGAGCGCCGTCACCGGTTCGGTGTCCAGCTGCCTGCGGTGCAGCATCTGCACCGGCGGCAGCCTCACCGACCAGGCCGACCTCCAGGTCGCGGCATGACGCCCCCGCCGGAGGGCCAGGCGGGCCCCTTCGTCGCCTTCAAGCGCCACGTGCGGGCCGAAGCGGTACCGGGTGAGGCCGCCTTCGTCCTGTCCGACCAGGGCGTGACCGTCCTGCGCGGAGCCGGGATAGAGAGCTTGGTCCCGCTGCTCGACGGCAGCCACACCCTGGACGCCTTACTCAGAGCCGCCTCGCGGACCATGCCGGTCGCCGAGGTGGGACGGGCGCTGCGGAGTCTCGCGCAGGCCAATCTGGTCGGGTACCGACACGGCGGAGCCGACACCGCCGGCGCCGCCCCGGCCGGCGGGGACACCGCCCTGGCCCAGGCCTACTGGGACCGGGCGGGCCTCGACGGGTACGAGGCGACGACCGAGGTCGGCACGGCGCCCGTAGCGGTGATCCCGGTCGGAGGGGTCGACGCCGACGCGGCCCGCGCCGCCTGCGCCGCCTCCGGGCTCAACGCCGTGGACGAGCACGCCGACACCCCGCTGGCCCTGGTGGTGTGCGCGGACTACCTGGACCCCGGGCTGCGGGCCGTCTCCGGACGGCTGCGCCGCCAGGGCCGGTCCTGGCTGCTGGCCAGGCCGTTCGGCGCCGACCCCTGGACCGGCCCGTTCTTCTCGCCGCCCACCAACGGAGCGGCCGGACCCGCCGGACCCGACGGGCCCACCGACGGGCCCTGCTGGTCCTGCCTGGCGCACCGGCTGTCCGAGCACCGCGCCGGGGAACTCCCCGTACAGCGCGCCCTGGGCCTGGACGGGCCGGCGCCGAGACCCGCCCCGACCCTCTCGGCCGTACGGTCGCTGGGTCTGCAGTGCGCCGTGCTGGAACTGTCGAAGTGGCTCGCGGGACTGCGCTACCCGGAGCAGCGCTCCGTGTGCGTCCTGGACAGCCTCAACCTGAGCACCACCCACCACACCGTGCTGCGCCGGCCGCAGTGCCCCGACTGCGGGGACCCCTCGCTCGTCGCCCGGCGGACGGCGCGGCCCCTCGCCCTGGCCTCCCGGCCGAAGGCGGAGGGCACCGGCAGCAACGACCGGGCCGTCTGCGCCGAGGGCATCCTCATCGAGAACCGCCACCTGATCAGCCCGGTCACCGGCATCGTCACGAACGTCCGCCCGGTCCCGGGACTGCCCGACGGACTGCACGCCTACGACTCCGGGCACAACCTCGCCCTGCGCGGGCACTCGCTGGCCGGGGTCCACCAGGTCCTGCGGGCCCGCAGCGGAGGCAAGGGGGCGACCGCCACCGAGGCCCGGGCGAGCGCGCTGTGCGAGGCGGCGGAACGGTACAGCGCCGCCCGCCAGGGCGACGAGCTGGTCATCCGGGACTCCCTGTCCGGGCTGGGCTCCTCGGCCGTCCACCCCAACACGTACCAGCTGTTCGACGAGCGGCAGTACGCCGACCGGCAGCGCTGGAACGCCCTGCAGCAGCCCTTCCACCACGTGAGCCGGCCCTTCGACGCCGACGCCGCGACCGAGTGGACGCCCGTGTGGTCGCTCACCGCCGGGGCCCACCGGCTCCTGCCCACCTCCACGCTGTACTTCAACACGGGCGGGAGCTCCTCCCCGGACGGTCTGTGGGCCGACTCCAACGGCAACGCCGCGGGCGGCAGCCCGGAGGACGCCGTGGTCCAGGGCGTGCTCGAACTCGTCGAGCGGGACGCCGTGGCGCTGTGGTGGTACAACCGGCTGCGCCTGCCCGGGATCGACCTGGACTCCTTCGACGAGCCCTGGCTGGCGGCCACCAGATCGGCGCTCGGCCGGGCCGGGCGCCAGGTCTGGGCCCTCGACCTCACCTCAGACCTCGGAATCCCGGTCGTGGCGGCCGTCTCCCGGCGCACCGACGGCCCCGAAGGGGAGTTCGTCTACGGCTTCGGAGCCCACCTCGACCCGCGGCTCGCCCTGCGCAGGGCGGTCACCGAGATGGTGCAGATGCTGCCGGCCGCCGGCGGTTCCGGTACGGACCTGCCGGGCCAGCCGCAACTCTTCGCGGACCCGGCGCAGTCCGCGCGGACCCCCGCGTCCTGGCGGTACGCCGGACGCAACGCCGACCTCCTCGACGACGTCACGCACCTGCGGACCCTGCTGGAATCGCACGGGATGGAGCTGCTGGTCCTCGACCAGACCCGGCCCGACGTGGGCATACCCGTGGTCAAGACCCTGGTGCCCGGACTGCGCCCGTTCTACGCCAGGTTCGCCCCCGGACGCCTTTTCGAGGTACCGGTGCGTCTCGGTCAGCTGAATACCTCCACCGCATTCCGTGAACTCAACGATCTTCCGCTGCCCTTGTAGATGCCCCTGTGCACGCCCTTCCGGATGGCCTTACGGAAGCCCTTCCGGATGCCCGTGCAGATCAGCTCTCGGCTACCTCTCCGATCTTCGCCGGGCTCGGCATATAGTGCGGACTCGGACGCTCTCGTTTTCCTACCGAGGAGTGAGCATATGACGGGCCGTTTCCGGACTGCGGACAACGACCTAGCTCAGGGGACCGAGCAAGCGGAAACCAAGAATCCGGACAAGCGGCGGGTCACCGACGTGCTCGCCCCGCGCCTCGCGCAGGGCATCGTGGTCACCGTCCTGTCCGGGTACGCAATCGTCACCCTGCTGAATGTCGAATACGCGCTGCGCGACCGGCGGCGCGAACTCTTCGTCTGCGCGGCGGCGGTTCTGCTCCTCTACGGTTTCCAGCTGGTCCTCACCTCGCCCAAGGCCCGGCGCTGGTCCACCGGCCGCAAGTGCGCCGCCCTGGGGGTGCAGTTGTTCCTGACCTTCCTGCCCCTGGTCTGGCTGAACGTGCTGTGGGGCAGTGTGGCGGGCCCCCTGAGCGCCTCGGTGCTGCTGCTCGCACCGCCCAGGATCGCCTGGCCCTCCTTCGCGGCCATCTCGGGCGTGGTGCTGTGGTGGGCGGTGGGACAGGGCGTCACCGTGCTGGACCTCGCGTACGCGGCCATCTCCACCGCGCTGACCGGCCTGGTGATCTACGGCCTCACCCGGCTGACGGACCTGGTCAAGGAAGTGCACGAGACCCGTGCCGAGATGGCGCGGATGGCCGTCATCCAGGAACGGCTGAGGTTCGCCCGGGACCTGCACGACCTGCTCGGCTACAGCCTCTCGGCGATCTCGCTGAAGTGCGAGCTGATCCAGCGGCTCGTCGTCAACAACCCCGAGCGGGCACGGGAAGAGGTCGTCTCCGTGCTCGGGGTGTCCCGCCAGGCACTCGTCGACGTACGGGCGGTCGCCCGCGGGTACCGCGACATGTCGCTGGCGGCGGAGGCGGTGTCGGTGGCCGACGTGATGGCCTCGGCCGGCGTGGAGGCGAAGGTGGACATCGACTGCGGGCGACTGCACCCGCTGGTGGACACCGTGCTGGCGACCGCCCTGCGCGAGGGCGTGACCAACATCCTCAGGCATAGCAAGGTGCAGTCCTGCACCATCACGGCCGTGATCGACGGGGAGATGGTGGAACTGGTGATGGAGAACGACGGGGTCGTGGCCGTCGGGCTCGCGGACCCCGTGGACCGGGGCAGCGGGCTGGGCAACCTGGCCGCGCGGCTCACCGCGATCGGCGGGACCCTGACCGCGGGCATCGAACCGGAGAGCCGGTTCCGGGTGACGGCGAGGGCGCCGATGAGACCGATCGCCCCCGACCCGCCGGACAACATCGGGCCACAGGGACGCGAGTACGACGGGAGCGCGGGAAGAGCGTCCGTCGCGGCGCTGGAACGTCGAGCCGGCTGAACCGGCGCGAGCCGACCGGCACGAGGGGTATACGGGGGAACAACAACCATGCTGTCGCTGCTTCTTGCCGAGGACGTCCACATGGTCCGCGGCGCACTCATCGCCTTGCTCGAACTGGAACCTGACTTCCAGGTGGTCGCCTCCGTGGACCGCGGTGACCTCATCGTGGCCTCCGCACTCGAATCGCGTCCCGACGTGGCGATCATCGACATCGACCTGCCCGGGATGGACGGGCTGACGGCGGCCGCGGAACTGCGCGAACGCCTGCCCGCCTGCCGCACGCTGATCCTCACCAGCCTCGGCAGGCCCGGCACCCTGCGGCGGGCGATGGCCGCCCGGGTCTCGGGGTTCCTGCTGAAGGACTCCCCGCCGGCCCGGCTCGCCCAGGCCGTACGGGCCGTGGCCAACGGGCAGCGGGTGATCGACCCCGATCTCGCGCTCAGCGCCTGGGAGGCCCTGGACAATCCGATATCCCCGCGCGAGACGCAGGTGCTCCGGCTGGCCGCCCGGGGCGCCGACGCCGGTGAGATCGCCGAGCAGCTGTTCCTGAGCGAGGGCACGGTACGGAACTACCTGACGGCCATCGTGGACAAGCTCAACGCCCGCAACCGGATCGACGCCATCCGCATCGCGGAGGAGGCGGGCTGGATCCCGTAACGGCCGGGCGGGGGAGGGCGGCTCAGGCCACCGGGAGGGAGGCTCGGGCCACCGCGAGGGGGCTCAGGCCACTCGCAGGACCCGGGTCGACTCCTCGGTGACCTCCGCCGCGGCGGACAGCTCCGCCAGCCGGCCGCGGTAGCCGGCGCCGGCGCGCACCCGCGCACAGGCCCCGGCGTCCAGCCACCACAGCACGCCCAGGTAGGAGCGGGGGGCGGCGGCCGAGCGGAGCAGATCGCTGCCGCCGAAACCGCTGTCCGACACGCACTGCGCGACCAGGGCGCCGAAGTCGAGCTCGAACTGCTTCGGCGGGCCGTCGAGGACGGCATGGACCAGCACGACGTGGGCGGCCTCCGAGAGCTCGCCCCCGACGGTCATCCGTCCGACGGTGACCATCAGTTCGCTGGTGGAGACGGTTCCCGGACCGAGCCCGGGATGCCGCAGCGGCGACGGCCCGTCCTCCTGCCCGGCCTCGTGCGAGGCCTGGAGCAGCCGGTCCAGGGTGCTCCACTGGTCGAGGTGGACGTAACTGCCGGGGCGGTCCGGGCAGGCGGCCGTGACGAGCGCCTCGAAGCCCTTGGCGGACTCCCGGTGGCGCGCGTAGCCGACGAGTGCCCGTTCGAACGAGGAGGGATCCCCGGTCGTGGTCATCCGCTCGACGACCGTCACCTGCCGGCCGCGCTCTCGCTGGGACATCGGCGGCTCCCCTCCTGCTCCGTGCACGGCATAACCGGTGCATTGTCGGCACACGCCGCTAGAGCCCCGATGGACCCCGCTTCCCATCAGACCTCCGCGACCTACCGGCGATCTCCCGCAAATCTCCCGGCGAACTCCCGGAGGGCCCCCGCGGCAGGGTTTTCACCACCCGTGTCGAACTTCTGCCGCTCCCTTGCCGATCGGCTGGCCGTCGCTCGCGCACGCTGGAGGATCAGGAGCCGGAAACACGGCGACCGACGGCCTCCGGGACGGGGCAGGGGAGGACGACGCGTGAAGAAGGTGCACTTCGCGGGGACACACCGGGTCCGCCACCCCGAGGAGACCTGGGCCCGCCTCGACGAGCTCCGCGACTCCTTCGGGATCACCCGGGTCGCCGATGTCACCGGCCTCGACACCCTCGGCGTCCCGGTCGTCGCCGCGGTCCGGCCCGCCGCCCGGACCCGGCCGCTCGCCTACGGCCGCGGAGCCACCCCCCTGCTCGCCCGGATCTCCGCCGTCATGGAGTCCGTGGAGCTCTGGCACGCCGAGTACGCCTGCCCGCCCGCCGAAGTGCTGCGCACGCCCGCGCGCGAACTCGCCCTGCCCTACGACGTACGGGCCCTGCCCCTGCGGCCCGGCAGCCTGCTCAGCGAACACACGCCCCTGGACTGGGTCATCGGCAGCGACCTGGTCACCGGCGCCCCCGTGGCCGCCCCCCGGGCCTGCGTCGCCATGGGCGAGGAAACCGGCACCGAGTGGCGGCCCCCGCTGCTGCGCACCACGGCCGACGGGCTGGCCGGCGGCAACAGCTACGAGGAGACCGTGGTCCACGCGCTCTACAAGGTGATCGAGCAGGACTGCGCCCTCACGCCGGCTTCCCGTACCAAGGCTCCCCCCGCGCCCGCCCCGGCCCCGCTCGCGGCGGGCTTCGACACCACCGGTCCCGTCGACCCGGCCGGCGTCGACGACCCGCTCTGCGCCGAGGTCCTCGCCCGTCTCGCCGCCGCCGGGGTCCGGGTCACCCTCACCCGCCGGGCCAACCGCTGGGCGCTGCCCTGCTTCTCCGTCGGCCTGTGGTCGAAGTCCTTCCCCGTGCCCGTCACCGCCGTCGGCGTGCACAGCGACCCCGGCATCGCGCTGGGCCGGGCGCTGACCGGCGCCGCCCGCGACCGGCTGCGCGCCCTGGTGGGCGACGGCCCGGCCGCGGCGTCCGGGGCCCGCGCGCGGCCGCCGCGCGCCGCCCGCGCCGCCGGGGCGCCCGCGGGAAGGCCCCTCGACTGGCGGGAAGCCTCCCTCCACGCCGCCGAGTTCGCCGAGGACACCGACGAGATGCGCTGGCTCGCCGGTCTGGTCACCGCGGTGACCGGCCACCGGCCGGTGGCCGTGGACCTCAGCACCGAAACCGACTTCCGTGTCGTCAAGGTCGTCGCCGCGGGCCTCACCGCCCCCGCCGCCGGCCCCGTACGCCTGCCCGGGGAGCGCCGATGACCGTCCACGTGTTCGTCGGAGCCGCCCTCGACGCCGACGAGGCCCGCGCCGCGCACCCCGGGGCGGTCCTGCACCCGCCGGCCCGCCACGGCGATCTGCTCGCGCTGGGCACCGGGCCCGGGGACACCGTCGTGCTCCTCGACGGCATCCAGAGCCACGGCACCCCGGTGTCCCACGAGGAGATCCTCGACCTGCTCGCCGAGGACACCCGGGTCGTCGGCGCCGCCGGGTTCGGCGCGCTGCGCGCCGCGGAACTGTGGCCGTACGGCATGCGCGGCATCGGCCTCGTCTTCGGCATGTTCGTCCAGGGCACCCTGGACGGCGACGCCGAGGTCGTCGCGCACCGGCCCACGCACACCCACGGGCACCCCACCCTCGCGCTGGTCACCCTGCGCTGGACGGTGGCCAACGCCGTCACCGACCGGATCCTCGACGCCGCCACCGGCGACACCCTCCTCGACCTCGCCGGCTCGATGCACTCCGCCGAGCGCTGCTGGCCCGGGCTGATCAGACTGGCCGGCGAGCACGCGGCGCCGACCGGCGAGGCCGCGGACGCCCTGCGCGCGTACGCCCGGCGGACCCGCTCCACTACCGATCTGCAGCGCGTGGACTCCCTGCTCGCGCTGTCCTGGCTGGCCCAGGAAGCCCCCGGGTCCGCCGCGCCCTCCCCACCGGAACCGCTGCTCGTACCGGCCTGGTTCCTCGCGCCCACGAGCCGCCGCGCGCAGTGGCGCCGCACGTTCCGGCCCACACCGGGGGCGCGGCGCCACCCCGGCGTCCGCGCGTTCGACGTGCTCCGCTTCCAGCAGCTCTACGCCCCCGACTTCCCCGCCCGCTACCGGGGTTTCGCCCTGCACCGGATCGCCGGGCACCAGCTGCCGGTGGGGGAATCGGAGCTGGAGACCTGCGCGCTGGAGTCCGCCGCCCGGGCGGGCATCACCGCGGACCTGCTCCCCGCCCAGGCGTGGGAGCACTGGCTGACCCCCGGCGAGCGGCGCTCCGGAACCCCCTGGCACCGGCTGCTCACCCTGCTCGTACGCTCCTTCCGCAGCGCCCCGGGGGACGCACCCTTCCACGGCGTGCCCGCGGAACTGCGCCAGGCGGACGCGGTGTGGGCGGCGAGCACGAGCGCGGTCGCCGCCGTCGACCGGCTGGGCGAGGCCGCGGCGGGCACCGGACCGGGGGGCCGCGCCCGCCGGATCCCGGTGAGCGAGGTCCGCGGACACCTGCGGGAGACCTGGGGTTCCGGCGGCCCGGCGGCCCTCGAAGCCGCGGCCCGCGACCGGGGCTTCGCCTCGCTGGCCGAGGCGGAGGAGGCGGCCCGCCGCTTCATGCCCCTGCGCGCGGTCCGGGCGGTCCCCGCCGCGGACGTCCGCCCGTGACAGGGCGGCCGCGCCGCACCCGGCGGGCGTCGGCCCAGGTGGAGGCCCGCTAGCGCCCCGCTCTCGGCCCGCTCTCGCGCCCCGTCCCAGGCCTTCCGGCGGCGGTACTGTCCCGAAGTGGGGTCCACTCGCGGGCAGCGGACCGGACCGGGAGGCACCGATGAGGACCGTACTGATCGTCGAGGACGACGACGGAATCGCCGAAGCTCTGGAGCAGGCGCTGACCGTGCACGGCTATGCCACGTGCATCGCCGGCACCGGGGCCGCGGCCCTGGAGCAGCTGGACGACGCCGCCCTGGTCCTGCTCGACCTCGGCCTGCCCGACCTCGCCGGTCACGAGGTCTGCCGGCGGATCCGGGAGCGCTCCTGCGTACCCGTCATCGCGCTGAGCGGCCGGGCCGAGGAACTCGACCGCGTGATGGCGCTGCACATGGGCGCCGACGACTTCGTGGCCAAGCCCTTCGGCCGCTACGAACTGATGGCGCGCATCCAGGCCGTCTTCCGGCGCTCAGGCGACTGCCCCTGGCACGACGGCGCCGCCGCCGCCCACGGACGGGCGCCCGGGGCCGGTCCCGTACACGTCCACGACCGCGACCGCGAGCACGCGTACGAACGGGAAGGCGAACGCGAGCACGGCGCCGGGGCCGATCCCGGGGCCGACCGGGCCGGCGGCATCCTGCGGGCGGGCCCGCTCAGCCTGGACCGGCGCGCCCGCAAGGTGTACCTGGACGGCACGGAAGTACGCATCACCCGCAAGGAGTTCGAGCTGCTGGCCATGCTGCTGGAGGAACCCGGCACGGTCATGGAACGCCAGGACATCATGGCGCGGGTCTGGGACGAGAACTGGTTCGGCTCCACCCGCACGCTGGACGTCCACGTGGGCTCCCTGCGCGGCAAGCTCGGCAGCAACGACTGGATCGAAGCCGCCCGGGGCGTCGGCTACCGCCTGACCGTCCCACAGGCGCGGGCCTCGTGAACGCGACGAACGCGCCGCCCCCCTGGGAGCCGGAGCAGCCCACGGTCGCGGTGGCCGCCGCCCACCAGATGCGGGGCCCGCTGTCCTCCGTACGACTGCGCCTCGAACTCCTCCAGGACCGCTTCCGGGACGCGGCCGATCCCGCGCCGGCCCGGGAGGTGGCCGCCATCCTGCGCGAAGTGGCGCGCCTCTCCGAGGTCCTGGAACAGGTACTGGCCTGGGGCGCGGTCGAGCACGCCGCGGTACGGGCCGAGACCGCGGACGCCCTGGCCGTCGCCGCCCTGCGCGTGGAGGCCTGGTCCGCCGCGGCGCGGGCCGCCGGCACGCACCTGGAGATCATCGGGGAGCGGGCGTCCGTCCTGCAGCAGCGGGGCACGCTGGAGCAGACCCTCGACGTCCTGCTGGACAACGCGCTCAAGGTCTCCCCGCGGGGTGCGACCGTACGGGTGTCCGTGGGCCGGGACATCCCCGGTGAGGTGGCCGTGGACGTCTGCGACGAGGGCCCGGGAATGACGCGTGAGGAGATCGCCCACGCCTGCGAACCCTTCTGGCGGGGCCGTGCGGGCGGCGGCGGCCGGGGCAGCGGGCTCGGACTGACGATCGCCGCCGCCCTGCTCGCCGCCTCCGGAGGCCGCCTCGAACTCGGTGCGCGCGGAGTCCATCCCGGCCTGCGCGCGAGGGCCGTCCTGCCCGCGGACACCCCCGCGCGGAGCACCCCGGCTCAGCCCTCCGTCCCCACCGCGGGCGGTTCGCCGTTGCTCCACACGACCTCGTAGGTGAACCGTTGAATGCGCCAGCCCTCCTCCGTGCGCACCACCAGGGCCTCGTAGTGGCCGCCGACGTCGAAGTGCGTTCCCGGGTCCTCGCGCCGCTTGAGATGCACGGCCAGCGTGTGGGCCCGGACCCGGGCCCGGTCGCCGTCGAGGTCGATCTCGTGGTTCGCGCTGATGTGGTGGCTCCGCGCGAAGCTGGAGCGGCCCATCTCCTGGAAGGCGACGAGCCCCTCGATCCCCTTGTACTCGCCGAAGGGGAAGCTGAGGACCGCGTCCTCGGTGAAGACCGAGCCGAGCCACGCGTCGTCGTCCCGGTCCCGGTCCATGTGGCTCACGTAACGGTCGCACAGCCGGGAGATCTCGCCGCGGTCGGTGAGCTCCCGCAGCTGTCCGGAGAGGTGCCGGACGAGGTCCTCGTCGATCGAAGGCATGCTCTGGTCCCTTCTCGGTGCTCTCAGGATCCCTATGCGTTCGGCTGGTGCGTGCGGGCCTGCCAGGTGCGGGGGCCGTCGAACCCGCCGACCCGCTCGGGGCGGCGCCAGCCGGCCGCCGGCCGCCGCGGGTGGACCGGTTCCGCGGCGGGGCCCGGTGCCGCGGCCCTGGCCAGCAGGACGGCGGTGAGCGCGGCGACCTCCTCCGGGCTCGCGCTGCCCTTCTCCACCCGCACCAGGAACGGGTGGTGCTTCTCGCGTGCGGCGTCTCGTACCTGTACCTCGGTCATCTCCGGGTCCTCCTCACTGGGGCGGGTTGCCGTGCTTGCGGCGGGGCAGCGCGGCGTCCTTCGTGCGCAGCATCGACAGGCAGCGGATCAGCGCCGAGCGGGTCTCGCGCGGGTCGATCACGTCGTCGACGAGGCCGCGCTCGGCCGCGTAATAGGGGTGCACCAGCTCGGTCTTGTACTCGTCGATCTTCTGCAGGCGCATGGCCTCGGGATCGTCGGCGGCGGCGATCTCCCGCCGGAAGACCACGTTGGCCGCGCCCTCGGCGCCCATCACGGCGATCTCGTTGGTCGGCCAGGCCAGCGCGATGTCCACGCCGATCGAGCGGGAGTCCATCACGATGTACGCGCCGCCGTACGCCTTGCGCAGGACCACGGAGATCCGCGGCACCGTCGCGTTGCAGTACGCGTACAGCAGCTTCGCGCCGCGCCGGATGATGCCCTGGTGCTCCTGGTCGACGCCCGGCAGGAACCCCGGCACGTCGACGAGCGTGACCAGCGGGATGTTGAAGGCGTCGCAGAACTGCACGAACCGCGCGCCCTTCTCGCTCGCCTTGATGTCCAGGACCCCGGCCATGGCCGCGGGCTGGTTCGCGACGATCCCCACCACCTGGCCGCCGAGCCGGGCCAGCGCCACGACGAGGTTCGGCGCCCAGCCGGCGTGGACCTCCATGTACTCGCCGTCGTCGGTGATCTCCGCGATCACCTCGCGGATGTCGTACGAGCGGTTCCCGTCGGCCGGGACCGTGTCGAGCAGCGCGTCGCAGTGCCGGTCGGCGCTGTCCTCGCTGTGCACGTCCGGCGGCAGTTCGCGGTTGTTGGAGGGCAGCAGGGAGAGCAGGTAGCGCACCTCGGCGAGGCAGGTCTCCTCGTCGTCGTAGACGAAGTGGGCCACGCCCGAGACCCCGGCGTGGACGTCGGCGCCGCCCAGGCCGTTCTGCGTGACCTGCTCCCCGGTGACCGCCTGCACCACGTCCGGACCCGTGATGAACATCTGCGAGATGTCGCGGACGGCGAAGACGAAGTCGGTGAGCGCCGGCGAGTACGCGGCTCCGCCGGCGCACGGCCCGAGCATCACGCTGATCTGCGGGATCACGCCCGAGGCCTTGGTGTTGCGCTGGAAGATGCCGCCGTAACCGGCGAGCGCGGAGACGCCCTCCTGGATACGGGCGCCCGCCCCGTCGTTGAGCGAGACCAGCGGGGCCCCCGCGGCCAGGGCCATGTCCATGACCTTGTGGATTTTCTGGGCGTGGGCCTCGCCGAGCGCCCCTCCGAAGATCCGGAAGTCGTGGGCGTACACGAACACGGTCCGGCCGTCGACCTCGCCCCAGCCGGTGACCACGCCATCGGTGTAAGGGCGCTTGTCCTCCAGGCCGAAGCCGGTCGCCCGGTGCCTGCGCAGGCCCTCGACCTCGGTGAAGCTCCCCTTGTCGAGGAGGAGGTCGATCCGTTCGCGCGCGGTCAGTTTGCCCTTGGCGTGCTGGCGCTCGGTGGCCGCCGGGTTGGCGCCCTCGCGGGTCTCTTCCTTGATGCGGGCCAGTTCACCGAGCCGGTCGGGCGGTGCTCCGGCTCCGTCGGCCTGCTGTGTCGTCACCACGGTGCTACTTCCTCCCCGTTGTCTGGTCCATGTCGGCTACCGGTCGGCAGACGGTTCGATGTCGGAGCACATCGCCGGCTCCGAGGCGATCAGCTCCAGGGCGTCGGCGGCCGTCAGCATCTCCATCGTCACGAAGCGGGCGGTGATCTCGTGCGGTCCGCCGGTGAGCAGGGCCGACGCCGCCACGTGGGCGGGGCAGCTCGGCAGGTTCTGGACGATCCACCCCTCGGGGCGGTCGGCCACGTCCGGCCCTTCGTCCGTGCCCAGGTAGTCGGCGGACAGTTCCCGTCCGAGCCCGGTGCCCAGGCCCTTGAAGTAGGCCTCCTTGCGCGTCCAGAGCCGGCCGAAGGCCAGCTGCCGGTCCGTGTCGACCTCTATCTCGGCCAGTTCCTTCTGCTCCATCGGGTGCAGATCGGGCATGCACAGGTTGGTCGTCTCCAGCGACGGCACCCGCTGCACGTCGATGCCCACGGTCGAGGTCGCGATCCCGATGAGGACCACCCCGTGACTGTGCGACAGGGAGAAGTGCAGCGGCAGCGGCGAGTCGCGGAGCACCGGCCGGCCGTGGGGGCGGTCGCAGCAGGGGCAGGCGTCGCGGCCGAAGTTGAGCTCGCCCGGCGCGATGCCGGTGTACGCGGAGAGCAGCCGCCGCAGCGCGATGTGGGCGGACAGGTAGGTCAGCCGGTCGTTCGGCCTGATGAACGCGGCGGCCCGTTTGCGCTCCTTCGCGTCGAGCTCGTCCGTGACGAGGGCGTGCTGGTTCTCCTCCGTCAGGTCCGGATGGCACACCCAGAGGTGCATGTCCTGGTCCGGCGGGGTGATCCGGGCCGTCCCGGAGGCATTACTCATCGGCCCGCGCCGGCCGCCGCGGCGAACTGGGGCTGGGATTCCCGGCGGTCCGGCATCAGCGCGGACAGCAGGGCGGCGACCTCGGCCACGCTGTCGTCGCGCAGCAGGTCCGCCGCCTTCACCGTGACGCCCAGCGCCGTCTCGAGCTTCCGCTTGAGCTGGATGGCCATGATCGAATCCACTCCCTGGCTGCGCAGCGGCCGACGGACGTTGATCCGGTAGGCGGGCGGGATGTCGAGGGTCTCGGTGAGCTCCTGGCAGATGTACTGCTCGATGATCCGTATGCGCGCCCCGGTGTCCGCGGCGCGCAGGGCCGGGAGGTCGGGCAACCGTTCGAGCCAGGTGCTGGTGGTCTGCAGTGTCATGATTCGTACCGCCTTCTGCGAGGGGTGGAAGTGTTTTGGGGTAGGGAGGGGCCCGGTCGCCTCCTGGTGGTGGGGTCGCCCCGTCTCGTCGGTGCCGGCCGGACCGTCGGTCCGTGCACGGCGCGGGAGCGCCGGACCAGCGGCGCGGCACGGCTGTGGCGTCACCCTGCCAAGAGCGTCCCGACGGCTTCCGGAGAGCCGATCGCGCTCCGCTCGACGGCCCTCGGACAGAGCTCCGGCCTCGTTTCGTCCGGCTCAGTCCCCGATTCCGCTTGGGGGTCGGGACGGCTGCCCGGCGCCGAACCACCGCAGCATGGCCCGCGGCAGGCCGGCCCCGGTACCGGCCGGTGCGGTCCACACGATGTGGCCGTCCGGCCGTACGAGGACCGCGCCGGTGCCGTGCAGGGGGCCCGGCGGTGCGCCGGGTTCGGGGCGGGCGGTGACGAAGGCGACCCGGTCCGCCCAGGGGTGGGCCGCGCGGCGCAGGGCCGGGTTGCCGACGAGGTCCAGCAGCAGCCCGCGGCCCGGGCGCAGCATGGCCGTCGTGGTCATGACGGGCCCCCAGGGCGTGACCAGCCGGGCGTGCGGGATCCGCGCACCCAGCAGGGTCCGTGGTGGGTCGGTACCGGGCCCTGGAGGATCGGTGCCGGGCCCGCCGGGCCCGCCGGGCAGCAGGTGCGGCTGGGTCCTGATGGTGGCCAGGACCCGGCGGCCGGCCTCGCGCCGCTCGGTGTCGTAGCTGTCGAGCAGGCCGGGCGGCGCCCAGCCCCGTACGGCGGCGGCCAGCTTCCAGCCGAGGTTGACCGCGTCCTGCAGTCCGAGGTCGAGCGCCCGCCCGCCGGCCGGCGCCCGCCGGTCGGCGGCGTCGCCCGCGAACAGCACCCGGCCGGGGAACCGCGCCCCCGTCAGGCGCCGTACGGTGCTGTGCCCGCCGTCGCATCCGACGAGGTAGCGGCCACGGACGCGTACGGGTCCCGCCGGTCCGACGGCCTCGGCCTCCACGTGCTCCTCGGTGACGGTGAGCCCGCGCAGTTCGAAGCGGCGCCGCACATCGGCGCCCGAGGAGGCCGCCCACCGGCCGAAGTGCCCCCGCATCTCGCGGGGCGGGCTGCCCAGGGGTCCGAGCAGGCCCCGGCCGTCGAGGATCTCCATGGTGCGGGTGTGCAGGTCCGAGGACCGCGGCCGAGGCCGCGACGCCGGGGCCTCCCCGCGGTCCAGTACGGTCACCTCGGCGCCGCCGAGACGCAGTTCCCCGGCGAGCATCAGCCCGACGGGCCCCGCGCCCACGACGACGACATCGGTGTCGAGCCGGTCCGGCCGGTCCGGCCGGACCACCCTGTCTTCGCGCGAGCCGAGCTGAGACATGCGCACTCCCCTTGGTCTCGATCCCGGCGGAGACAGCTGACCGGACCGTGCTTCACAGCTTCTTCCGGCCGGGGCGACGGCTCAACACACCGCGTTTTCAGAGCCTGGCCAGAGTTCTGCAGAGGTCGTTCGCCCGTGTAAGCAACGATGCACGCGAAGTTCAGGGGAGAGACAGAAACAGAAGGGGATTGCGGGCTTGCCCGCCTCGACCGGACCGGCCCTCTCCGTCGCCCGGCACACGGCGTGTACACGGATGCCCGCACCGGTCGTAGCCTGCGTAGGCCCCGTGCAGGACACCGCATGCGGCCGGTGGGGACCGCCCGCGCGTCTGCGGTACCGGGGACGGGCGGGACGCGGGATAATCGGGTTCATGGTCATGCTCTCCTCCAGCAGCGCGGCGCCCTCGGCGGCCGAGGTGCTCCACGCCCGGTACGCCGGCCGACTGCCCGCCTCGCTGGAGAAGCTCGCCGGGCCCCACCACGGCGTGGTCGAGCTGCCACTGCACGTGGCCTGGTCCGGGCTGCGGTCCTACGACCTGGACCGGCCGCGGCTGCGCATGGGCCTCTACCGCACCGTCCTCGCCGAAGGCCAGCACGAGGACCTCGTCACGCTCCTCAACCACGACCTCCTCCTCGCGCAGTGGCCCGTCCTGCGTACCCTGGTCAGCCGGCACCTCCGCGAGGTCTGGGAGGACGCCTTCCCCGAGCTGCTCGCGGCGACGGGATCCGCCGCCGCGTGAAGCTGACCGACCTGCACCGCCGACTCCTCGCAGCCGTGATCGACATCGGAGCTCCGTACCCACTCGTGATCACCGGCGGGTACGCCGTCCAGGCCCACGGCCTCGTCGAGCGCATCAGCCAGGACCTCGACGTCGCCACCGAGAACCCCGCCCCGATGGACGAGATCGTCACCGGCCTGGAGCAGGGTCTTGCGGACCGGGGCTGGCAGGTGCGCGTGATCGCCGTGGACCCGCTGTCGGCCCGGCTGATGGTCGTCGACCCCGACACCGGGGAGGAGTGCGAGGTCGACGTCCTCAAGGAGCACTTCTGGAACCCACCGGCCCAGACCGCGTACGGGCCGGTACTCGCCTTCGACTCCGTCATCGGTACGAAGGTCCGCGCCCTGGCCGACCGCGGAGCCGTCCGCGACTTCATCGACGTCCACGCCGCCTCCCGCCACCGCACCACCACCGAACTCGAACGCCTCGGCGAGCGCCACGGCCGTGACGAGTTCCGCCTTCTAGACCTGCGCGACCGCCTCGCCGGTGCGGACTGGGCGGACGACGACGAGTTCGCCGCGTACGGCCTCACCGAGGACGAGACCGCTGAGCTGCGCGGCTGGGCCCGACGCTGGACCGACGACCTCGACCAGCGCCTGCACGAAGCCGACCACGACCACGACGTCTGAGCCGCGCGGCTGGGGATCTTCTGCGACACCCTTCAGCCGGAGCCCTCCGGGGAGTGCGGCGCGGGCTTCGTGTGGAGGACCTCGCGGGCCTGTTCCGCGGCGCGGGTTATGCCCTCGCTCACGAAGTCGACGAAGCGTGCGATGTTCTCGAGGCGGGTGGCGGCCGGGGTGCCCGGGCCGAGGACGTTGACGCCCTGCCGGGCCGTCTCCACGAGCAGGGTGTGGGCACGGGCGCTGGCGATCATGCCCTGGTACCAGACGTCGTCGTCGACGACGTAGCGCTCGCGGCGGCCCTCGTCGGGCTCGCGGCGGACGAGGGACTGGCCTTCGAGGAAGGTGATGGCCTTGGAGACGGTCGCCGGGCTGACCTGGAGGCGCCGGACGAGTTCGGCCGCGGTGAGACTGCCCGCGTCGGTGGTGTAGAGGGCGGCGAGCACCCGGGCCGTCATCCTGGACAGGCCCGACTGCATGAAGATGCCGGCGAACGTCTCCTCGTACGCGCGCACGGCCTCGGAATCGCGCCCGTCGCTCTGCGGGGAGGCCTGCGGCCCGCGGGGCGCGGCCTGCCTGCTCCGGTGGGCGCGGCGTTCGGTGGCGCGGTGGGCCAGGTCCGAGCGGTAGGAGGCGGGGCCGCCGTTGCGCATCACCTCGCGGGTGACCGTCGAGGTCGGCCGGTCCAGACGCCGGGCGATCTCCGCGTAAGCCAGCCCGTCGGCCAGCCCCAGCGCGATCTGCTGGCGCTCCTGCTGGGTGAGTCTGCCTCCCGGCACCGTGATCTCCCTCTGTAGGTCTCCGATGATCGCCAGCATAGCGTTCACTCGTAGTTCATTGCAACGCGTGGAGGGCTCGCGTTGCATTGAATTCAAGACCATTGCAACGATATTCGGCCTCTGAGCTGTGCAGATGTGGGTTTTTCGCAACGAGTATGTTGCGGGGTATTGGAACGCAACGTAGCTTTTCCTCTGTCGGAAACATCCGGCGCCACGGAGACGCTCACAGGAGAGACGCCATGCAGAAGTTCGCCACCACCGCCCCGATCGCCGCCGTCCTCGACATCCCCGCCGGCCGCATCCACCTCATCGCCGCCGACCGGGCCGACGTCACCGTCGAGGTCCTGCCCGCGGACGCCTCGAAGGGCCGCGACGTGAAGACCGCGGAGCGCACGACGGTCACCTGGACCGAAGGCGTCCTGCGCATCGAGGTCCCCGAGGCCGAGAACCGGATCCTCGGCGCCGCCGGATCCGTCGAGGTCACCGTCCAGCTCCCCGCCGGCTCCCGCATCGAGGCGAAGGCGGCCGCCGCCGAGCTCCGGGGCGTCGGACGGCTCGGCGACGTCGCCTTCGAGGGTGCGCAGGCCTCGGTCAAGCTCGACCAGACCGCGAGCGCCCGCCTCACCGTCCAGGCCGGCGACATCGCGGTCGGCCGCCTCGACGGCTCCTCGGAGATCAGCACCCTGAAGGGCGACATCACCATCGCCGAGGCCGTGCGGGGAACGGTCGTGCTGCGCACCGAGTCCGGCGACATCTCGGTCGGCGCCGCCGCCGGAGCCGGCGCCACCCTGGACGCCGGCACCTCCTACGGCCGGATCCACAACGCCCTGCGGAACACCGGGAGCGCCACTGCCCAGCTGGACATCCACGCGACCACCTCCTACGGCGACATCACCGCCCGCAGCCTCTGAGCGCTCGCGGCGCTGGAGCCGGCGGGCGATGCCGTGGAGTTCGACGCCTTGGGCGAGCACTGGCGCCGCGACCTGGACGGCTGCACCCGCGAAGCACCGACGGCCCGGCCCCCGGGACTCCGGGGCCGGGCCGTCGTGGCGTCAGGCGACGCAGCGGAGCATTGTCAGCGGGGGGTTGTCGGCGAGGTTCGCCCAGTGTTCCGCGCCGAACTCCTCTACGCCGGCCTCCGACACGGTCACCGGGATCCAGGTGAGCTCGCTGAATCCGGCCGCCTTCAGGGCGGCCTCGTAGACCTCGCGGCGCGGGAAGTTCGCGACGAACGAGACCGGCGGGTCGAGCAGCGCCGTCGTGCGGACCTGCAGGCCCGTCTCGACCTCCTCACCGGTGAGCTCGGTGCGGAAGCCGTACTTCTCCGGGGTCGGCCCGTCGAAGCGGTAGTCGGGCGACTGGTTGATCAGGAAGAGCTCGGCGCCGGGCTTCAGGCTCCGGTGGATGTTGCGGCACATCCGCTCCGTGGTGGCGATGTCCGAGGCGTAGTTGAGGAGCTGAACGGCCAGCCCGATGTCGAAGGGCTCCTCGAAGGACCGCAGCTCGGCCGCGTCGCCCACCTCGTAGCGCACACCCAGCGGGTCGCGCTCCTCGATCGCCTGCGCGACGGCGACCATCTCGCCGGAGATGTCGATCCCGAGCACGTCGCTCGCGCCACGCCGCTTGAGTTCCCGGCTGTAGAAGCCGGTGCCGCAGGCCAGGTCGAGCACCGACTTGCCCGTCACGTCCCCGACCAGGGACAGGAATCCGGGCACGATCGCCCACTGCTCCAGCGGAAGGGCCTTGAACCCCTCGTACGCCTCACCGATCTCGTCGTACTGCTCCTGTGCACTCATCGTGCGGTCCTCCCCGTTGGTTCCTCACCGTGCGAGAGGGCCCGCCCCGCCCGTGAGCGCGGCGGATCAAGCCCTCCGACCGGCAGTCTCTCCCAAACGGACGGGCCATCAGCCTTGGCGAAAACCACGAAAACCGGCCACCCCTCCCGGCCTCCCGCACAGCCGCCTCCGGGTGGCGGCGGGGGCGCGGCGGGGGCGCATGCCGAAGGGGACCCGCCGGGTGGCGGGTCCCCTTCGAAGCCCCGGTGCGTGGGTTTCCGGGGAGTTGCGGGGGCCTCGGCTCAGGAGGCCACGAGCGCGACGCACATTCCGCCGAGCGCCACCGCCTGGAGCAGGACCCGGACGTTGATGACGCTGTCCCAGGTGCGCTGCAGGCCACGGGCGTCGGGTGCGACGCGGCAGTCCAGCGCCGCTCCGGTCAGCTCCTTGTTCACGGGCGCGCTCACCTTGTTGTAGATGACCAGCCACACCACGAGGGCCAGGGCGGCCACGCCCGAGGCCACGGACGGGGTGGTCTTGCCCTCGAATCCGGCCACGGCCGCGGTGCCGACCGTGGCGACCAGGCCGAAGACGCCCGGGATGGGCATCCGGCTGTCGCCGAAGCGGTGGATCTGGCCCATGGCGCTGGTCAGGGCCGCGTCGTCCACGTGGGCCATGGCCGGCCGCTGGACGAGTGCCGAGAACACGTCGGTTCCGTAGACCACCGCGTTGGCCATGGTGGCCACCACGGCCAGCGTGAGCAGGAGCGCTTCCATCACAACCACCTCTGTCGTTCTGCCGGTTGCCGCGTGGCCGTCGCGCCACGGGGATATAGCGATGCTAGATGTCCTGCTGACACTATCAACATCGACGCTCGTAATGCTAGCGTTGACAACTACCGGAGTCCGTCAGGGATCTCGTACCCGATGGGAGCGGCCTGGCCGCCCGGACAGCCACGAGGAGAGCTTGAGATGGCCATAGGACGACGTCCCCGTCGCGTACTCATCGCCGGCGGAGGGATCGGCGGCCTCGCCGCAGCCCTCGCACTCCAGCGCAAGGGCTTCGAGGTCGTCGTCTTCGAGCGGGCCGAGGAACTGCGCGACGGCGGTGCCGGACTGCACATCTGGACCAACGGCGTGCTCGCGCTGGACTACCTGGGCCTGGCCGAGAAGGTCCTGGAGATCGCCCCGGCCCAGCAGACGGCGCACTTCAGCACCTGGCGGGGCGAGGTGCTCGGCGCCTGGCCGGTGGGCGACTTCGTCACCCGGTACGGACAGCCCACCATCGCCGTCGAACGCTCCGTGCTGCACGGCATCCTGCGCGACGCGCTGGAAGGCCCCGTGGTGCGCACCGGCGCCCAGGTCATCGGCTTCGACCAGGACGCCGAAGGCGTCACCGTCCGCTTCGCCGACGGCGGCAGCGACCGCGGCGACCTGCTGATCGGCGCCGACGGCATCCACGGAGCCGTGCGCGACGCCATGTTCGGCCCCGCCAAGAACCGCTTCAGCGGCTACATCGCCTGGCGCGGCCGGGCCCCCATGGAGCACGCCGACATCCCGGCGGGCACCTTCAACGCGATGTTCGGGCCGGGCACCCGCTTCACCTACTACGACGTCGCCCCCGGCCTGGTGCACTGGATGAGCGTGGCCAACGGAGCGCCCGGCGGGCGCGACGAGCCCGGCGTACGGGACATGCTGCTGCGCCGCCACGCGGGCTGGGGCGGCCCCGTCGCGGACATCCTGCGCGCCACCCCCGAGGAGTGGATCCTGCGCGGCGACGTCGAGGGCCGCAAGCCCGAACGCCAGTGGGGCAAGGGCCGCGTCACCCTGCTCGGGGACGCCGCCCACCCCATCACCTTCAACATCGGCCAGGGCGCCTGCCAGGCCCTGGAGGACGCCCTGGTCCTGGCCGAGCACCTGGAGCGGGCCGGCAGCGACCCGGTCGCGGCGCTGCGCGGCTACGAGACCGAGCGCCGCGGGCGCACGGCGCCCCTGCAGCGCATCGCCTGGCGCATCGGGCAGATGGGCTCCGTGGAGAACCCGCTGCTGATCAAGGCGCGGGAGGCCTTCATGCGCAAGAACTGGAACACCAAGGCCTTCGGCGCGGCCGAGAAGGGGCAGGTCGCCTACGGGGCCCGCTGGGCCAAGGCCCCCGGACGAGCGCTCACCCAGCCGGCCGCCGCGCCCGGAGCGGCCGCCGAGTGAGTCGAGGCGCATTCGAGGAATGCGCCAGAACGTGCTGCCAGATTTCACGGGGTCGAGGACCGGCCGCCCACGGCTCGACACCGGGGCGGCCTGTCACCCACAACTCAGTGAGGTAGGAACGGGGATGATCGACAATCTCTTCACGATGTTTCCCGGTCAGGGCTCGCAGCGCGCGGGCATGGCCGGACACCTCCTCCGCGAACACCCCCGCACGGCCGGACGCGTACTGGCCCGGGCGGAGGAGGCCACGGGACTCCCCCTGACGGAACTGTGCACCACGGCCCCCGAGGCGGACCTCGCACCGACCGAGATCGCCCAGCCCGCCATCGTCGCCACGAGCCTCGCGGTGTACGAGATCCTGCGCGAGCGGACGGGCTTCCGGCCCGGCGCCGTCGCCGGGCACAGCCTGGGCGAGTACACGGCCCTGATCGCCGCCGGCGTCCTCGAAGCGGGCGACGCGCTGCGCCTCGTACGCCGCCGCGGCGAGCTGATGGCCGGGGTCTCGCGCCGGGTGTCCGGGGCCATGACCGCGGTCATGGGGCTGGCTCCCGAGCGGATCGAGGAGCTCTGCGCGGCTGCCGCACCGCTCGGCGTGGTGGAGGTCGCCAACTACAACGAGGCCGGCCAGACGGTGATCTCCGGCCAGAGCGAGGCGGTCGCCGAGGTCGGCCGGCTCGCCCTGGAGGCGGGCGCCGAACGGGCCGTGCCGCTGAAGGTCTCGGCACCCTTCCACTGTTCGCTGATGAGCGCGGTCGAGGACGAGTTCACCGCCGAACTGGAGCGCACCACGTTCTCCGCGCCCCGGCTGCTCGTCATCAGCTCGGTGACCGGCGCCGCGGTGCGGGACGGGGCGCACGCCCGCGACCTGCTCCGGCGCCAGCTCGCCGGCCCCGTGCGCTGGGTCGACGTGCTGGCGGCCGCCTCGGTGCACGGCGTGGGCGGCTACCTGGAGGTCGGCCCCGGCCGCGTCCTCAGCGGCTTCGCCAACCGCTGCGTACCCGGCGCCCTGGTGCGCAGCACCAACGACGAGCGCCGCATCAGCACCCTGCTGCGCGACCTGAGCACGGAGCCCGTCGTGGGCGCGGTCGCCGCCTAGCCGCGTACGCCGGCCCGTCCCTCGGACCCTCGGACCCTCCGTCCCTCCGGCCACCTGTCTCCTCCGGCCCTCCTCCTCACCCTCCTTTTCTCCCTTCGCGAGAATCCACTTGAAAGGCAGCAAACGGTGCCCGAAACCCTGACCACCCTGTCGACCGACTACCTCCCCGCGGTCCAGGCCGCCATAGCCGACGCCCTCGGCATCGACGAGGCCGAGGCCGTTCCCGACGCGACCCTCCTCGGGGCGCTGGGTGCCGAGTCCATCGACCTGCTCGACATCCTCTTCCGGCTGGAGCGCGCCACCAAGGTGAAGATCACCGTGGCCGACATCGCCAACCTGCTCCAGGGCGGCATCCCGGACGAGGAGTTCGGCGACGAGAACGAGGTCGTCAACGACACCGGCCTAACCCACCTGGAGAAGGTCCTGCCGCAGTTCGACCGCAACCAGCTCGCCGAGCCGCTGACCGCCGAAGGCGTCCTCGGCCTGTTCACCGTGCAGAACCTCACCGATCTGCTGACCGAGCGCGCCCACGCGGCCGCCGCAGCCTGACATGCCCTCCCGCGTCCGCCCGGCGCCCACCGACGGGCCGGGCGGATGCGGGGTGGCGCCGGGGCCCCTGGGCCGTCGGCCGCAGCAGCCAGGACGCCCACCTCGTAGCAGAAACGGGAAGAGACAGATGAAGCTGAAGGACCGCACCGCCCTGGTCACCGGCGCCTCGCGGGGCATCGGCCGGGCCATCGCCCTGGCCCTGGCCGAACAGGGGGCGGCTGTCGCAGTCAACTACCGCTCACGCCGGGAGGACGCCCTGGCGGTCGTCAAGGAGATCGAGGCGGCGGGCGGCCGGGCCGTGGCGATCGGCGCCGACGTCTCCGACCCCGCCGAGGCCGCGGAACTGGTCGCCGAGGCGATCCGACAGCTGGGCTCCCTGAACGTGCTGGTCAACAACGCGGGCACCAGCGACGACGGCCTGATCTACCAAGGCGCGCCCGACGCCTGGCTGAACGTCATGAAGGTCAACTTCGGCGGGGCGTACCACTGCACGCACGCCGTCATGGAGCACTTCATGGCCCAGGGCGACGCCACCGTCGTCAACATCTCCTCCGCCATGGGCGAGCGCGGCTGGATCGGACAGTCCAACTACTCCGCCTCCAAGGGCGCCCTGAACTCCTTCACCCGTTCCGCCGCGATCGAGCTCGCGCGGTTCGGCGTACGGGTCAACGCGGTCCTCGCCGGCTTCACCCCGACCGAACTGGTGGGCGAGGTGCTCCAGCGCGACGGCGGCAAGAGCATCAAGCGCCAGATCCCCCTGCGCCGCTTCGCCACCGTCGAGCAGGTCGCCGCCGCCGCCGTGTTCCTGGCCGGCCCGGACTCCGGCTACACCACCGGCGAACTGCTCACCGTCGACGGCGGATTCTCCGCCCAGCTCGGCATCGGCCGCCCGTAACGGACCGGAGGGAACGGAAGAAGAAGAGACGACCATGCGATTCCATCTGATCGACCGGATCGAGACCTGGACCCCCCGCGAGCGGATCACCGCACGCAAGGTCACCACCGTCGACGAGGACTACTGGCAGGACACGGCGAACGGCCCGGCACTGCCCTTCGGACTCGCGCTGGAGGCGCTGTGCCAGTCGGCCACCTGGCTGATCATGCTCAGCACCGACCACACGCTGCGCGCGGCGCTGCTCGCGGTCGGCGAAGCCACCGCCCACCGTCCGGTGGTGCCCGGTGAGGTGCTCCGCATGGAGGCCAGGATCGAATCGATGAACGACGACGCCGCGATCCTGGACGGCACCGTCACGGTGGACGGCGAGACCGTCCTGGAAGCGAGCGGCATCATGTGCGCGCTCATCGACGCCGAGCGTCTCGACGACCCGGCGAACACGGCGCGCATGGCGCGACAGCTGCAGGGCGGAGGACCGGTCGGATGAAGCGCGTAGCCATCACCGGAGTCGGGGCGGTCACCCCTCTCGGGAACGATGCGGACAGCACCTGGGAAGGCCTGGCCACCGGACGCAGCGGAGTCGGTCCGCTGACCACCTTCGACGCCTCCGGATTCCCGGTGCGCATCGCCGCACAGGTCAAGGACTTCGACGCGGCGGCCGCCATCCCGGCCAAGGTCGGGCGCAAGCACCTCTCGCGCGTCGGCCAGTTCGGGGTCGCGGCCGCCTGGGAGGCGGTGCGCTCCGCCGGGGTCGACGAGCTCTCCGAGGAGGTGTACTCCGCCGACGAGCGCGGCGTCGCCATGGGGGCCAGCGTCGGCCGCCCCGAGCTCCAGGCGCTGCTCGACATCGGGCACCTGCGGGCCACCACCGGCCGGGCGGACGCCTTCATCTGCCAGCCCCCCGCCCTCACCCTGACCGACGACCAGAACGTGCCCCTGGCCGCGATGGCCCGGATGGTCGGCGGCACCGGTCCGATGCTGGGCATCAGCACCGCCTGCGCCGGATCCGGGCACGCCATCGGGGAGGCGTACCGCGCCATCCAGGAGGGCGACGCGAAGCTGATGATCGCCGGCGGCTACGACTCGCTGACGACCTGGCTCGACCTGCTCGGCTTCAGCCTCCTCGGGGCCCTGACGGACCAGTACAACGAGGACCCCGAGCACGCTTCGCGCCCCTTCGACGCGGACCGCAGCGGCTTCGTGGTCGGCGAGGGCGCCGTCGCCGTCATCCTGGAGGACATGGACGCGGCCCGCGAACGCGGCGCCACCATCCTCGCCGAGGTGCTCGGCTACAGCTCCACCCTCAACGCCTACCGCATCACGGACTCCCCGCCGGACGGCTCCGGAGCGATCCAGGCCATGGAGGGCGCCATCGCCGAATCCGGCCTCGGCACCGCTGGCATCGACTACGTCGTCGCGCACGGCACCAGCACGCACGGCAACGACCAGTCGGAGACGACCGCCATCAAGAAGGTGTTCGGCTCCGAGGCCCAGCGGATCGTGGTCAGCGCGCCCAAGTCCATGGCCGGACACCTGACCTCGGCCAGCCTCGGACTCGGCGTGCTCGCGGCCGTCAACGCGATGCAGCACTCCCTGGTACCGCCCACCCTCAACCTCGACCGGCCCGACCGCGGCCTCGACCTGGACTACGTACCACACACCGCGCGCCCCATGCCGGTGGCCGGAGTCCTCATCAACGCCTTCGCGTTCGGCGGCAGCAACACCAGCATCGTCATAAGCGCCCCCCAGGAGGAGGCGTGAGCACCGCGACCGAGGTGAGCACCGCGACGGAGCTGAGCACCGCGACGCGGGTGAGCACGAGGACCGAGGTCCCCCACGGCTTCGACCGCCTCGTCGAGCTCGTCCCGGGCGAACGGGCGGTCGCCGTCCGCAACATCCCCGCCACCCTGCCCGTCTTCGACCACCACTTCCCCCGTCACCCCATCCTGCCGGGCGTACTGCTCCTGGAGAGCATGGCCGACCTGGCCAAGGCCGTGGCGGGCGCCGACCCGGCCGGATGGCGGCTCGCCTCCGTACGGGGCGTCCGCTGGAAGCACTTCGTGGCCCCCGGCGACCAGGTCGAGATCACCGTCGAGGTGACGGGCCGCACGCAGCAGACGACCGATGTACGGACCACCGCCCGGGTCGAGGGCCGTGTGGTCGCCGCCGCTCGCCTCCTCACCCTGGTGAGCGCAGAGAAGCCCAGGGAGGGCACAGCATGAGCGACGACAGGCGGCGCGTGATGGTGACCGGCATCGGTCTGATGACCGCGATCGGTCAGGGCGCCGCACCCACCTGGGAGAACCTCCTCGAGGGCCGCAGCGGCATCGGCCCGCTGCGCGCCTACGACCCGTCCCCCCTGCGCACCGGCATCGGTGCGGAGATCCCCGACTTCGACCCCAAGCAGTGGGCCAACCGGCGCACCCTGCGCATGCTGTGCCGAGGGGACCAGCTCGCCCTGGCGGGCGCCACCCTGGCCCTGCGCGACGCCGGCCTGGACGGCGAGGGCGACCTCGGCCAGCGCACCGGGCTGTTCCTCGGCAGCAACAAGGAAATGCCCCGCATGGACGAGCTGATCGCCCAGCTCCAGGCGGTCCGCGCCGAGGACGGCACCCCCGACCTGTACAAGCTGGGCCAGACCGCCTCCTCGGTGATCGCCCCGCTGTTCTTCGTCGAGGGGCTGCAGCCCGCGGCCGGCTTCCACATCTCCGAGAAGTACGGAATCCGCGGCGCCAACGCCTACTTCGCGGGCACCGCCGACGCCGGCGCCATGGCGATCGGCCGCGGGATGCGCACCGTACGCCGGGGCGAGGCCGACATCGTGCTCGCGGGCGGGTACGACGACGCCACCGGCTGGTGGGCCATGTCCAAGATGGACGGCCTCGGGGTCCTGTCCACCCGTACCGACCTCGGCCAGGAGGCCTTCCGGCCCTTCGACCGGGACCGCAGCGGCTCCGTGTTCGGCGAGGGCGCCGCCCTCCTCGTCCTGGAGGAGCGCGAACACGCCCTGGCGCGCGGCGCCCACTGCTACGCCGAGGTCACCGGCTACGGCGCGGGCAACGACTGCGTCCGCCCGCCCAGCCCGCAGGCCAGGGCCCGCGGCCTGTCCCGGGCGATCGTCCGCGCGCTCGACGACGCGGGCGGCGTCTTCCACGACGGTGGCTACATCGCCGCGCACGGCTGCGCCACCGTCCAGGGCGACGCCAGCGAGACCCTCGCCCTGCACGACGCGCTCGGTACGGCCGCCAAGGCGGCGCAGATCAGCAGCATCAAACCGCAGACCGGCCACCTGGTCGGCGGAGCCGGGGCGCTGAACGCGGCCGTCAGCGCGCTCGCCCTGAACTCCGGCGTCGTCCCCGCCACCCAGAACCTGCACCACCCCGCCGACGAGTGCGACCTCGACTACGTACCGCTCACCCCGCGCGAAACGCGGCCCGACAGCGCACTGGCCCTCGCCCGCGGCCTGGAAGGCCAGGCGGTGGCCATCGCCATGGGGCGGGCCTCATGACGGACATACGGACCCACCCGGACGGAGAGCGGACATGACCGACGACGTGTACGAGCACGACACCGCGCCGGACGGCACGGGCCGGACCCGGACCGTGGTGGTCTGCGGGGTCGGCGCCGTGACCGCCCAGGGAGCCACCGCCACGGCGCTGTGGGAGGGCGTACGGGCCGGATACTCGGCCATCGGACCGGTGCGCGGCATGCCGATGGACGGCTACGGAACCGACATCGGCGGCGAGGTCCAGAGCGAGCTCGCCCCCGGCTACGACTACCTGGCCGCCTTCGGCGGGCGGGAGCGCGAGCCGGCCGTCGACTTCGCGCTGGCGGCGGCGCGTGAGGCGCTGGACCAGGCGGACCTCGGCGGCGTGCCCGCCGCCCGCTGGGGCGTCTCCTTCGGCTCCTGCAACGGCGGCCTGCGCAGCGCGGAGAAGCTCGCCCGCCGCGCCCGGGCCGGAGCGGCGCCCGAGGACGACGGCCGGCACTACCTGCTCGTACCGCCGCAGGCCATCGCCGAGGCGCTCAGCAGCGCCTTCGGGCTCAAGGGGCCGTCGCTGTCGGTGAACACGGCGTGCGCCTCGGGCGCCCACGCCATCGCCCACGCCGTCGAGTCGATCCGCTCGGGACACTCCGACGCCATGCTCGTCGGGGGCAGCGACGCCTTCACCGAGACGGCGTGGGCCGGGTTCACCAGCCTCCAGTCGCTGTCCAGCAAGCCGGCCGCCCCCTACTCCAAGGACCGCGACGGCCTCTCCCTGGGCGAGGGCGCGGGCATGCTCGTCCTGGCCGAGGAGTCCGTGGCCCGCGCCGCGGGCGCCACCGTCCTCGCCGAGGTCCTGGGCTACGGGCTCTCCGCCGACGGCTACCACGCCACCGCCCCGCACCCCAAGGGCGAGGGCGCGGCCCGCGCGATCCGCGGCGCGCTGCGCTCCTCCGGCCTCACCGCCGAGGACGTCGGCTACATCAACGGCCACGGCACCGGCACGCCCAAGAACGACTCCGCCGAGAGCAACGCGGTCCGCGCCGCTCTGGGCGAGGCCGCCGAGAAGACCCCGCTCAGCAGCTCCAAGTCGATGATCGGCCACCTGCTGGGCGCCGCCGGCGCGGTCGAGGCCATCGTCACCGTCCAGGCGCTGGTCGAGCAGATCGCCCCGCCGACCGCCAACTTCACCGGTGTGGACCCCAAGTGCGGCCTGGACGCCGTGCCGGACTCCGGGCGCGCGCACGCCATGGACGCCGCGCTGTCGAACAACTTCGCCTTCGCCGGGGCCAACGCGTGCGTGGCCTTCGGCCGTCCCGACGGCCGGCGCTTCACCGCCGAGGTCCCGCCCGCCGGGGAAAAGGTGGTGGTCACGGGCTTCGCCGCGATCACCTCGGCCGGTACGGGCGCCGAGGCGCTGTGGCGGGCCTGGCGCGAGGGCAGCCCGCTAGGCGCGCAGGAGGACGGACTGCGCGTCGCGCGCGCCGACTTCGACCCGGCGGCGCACTTCTCGCCCGCCGAGCGGCGCCGCGTGGACCGCCTCGGGCAGCTCGCCGTGGCCTCCTGCCGCGTCGCCCTGGAGCACGCCGGCCTCACCGCCGACGAGCGGGTCGGCGTCGTCCTGGGCACCGGGCTGGGCCCGATGCGCAGCATCGAGGACTTCCTGCAGCCCGTCCTCGACATCTGCCCCTCCTACGGCAGCCCGGCGGTGTTCCCCAACACCGTCTTCAACGCCGCCGCGGGCCAGGTCGCCATGAACGTCGGCGCCAAGGGCCCCACCTCCACGGTGACGACCGGGCACGCGGCCGGGGCCTCGGCCCTGACCGTCGCCTACGACCTGCTGGTCCAGGGCCGCGCGGACGCGGTGCTGTGCCCGGCGGTGGAGGACCTCTCCCCGGGCGTACTGGAGGCCTACCGCGGCCTGCCCCTCTTCGGGGACGAGGGCTACACCCTCTCCGAAGGGGGCATCGCCCTGGTCCTGGAGCGCGAGTCGAGCGCCCTGGCCCGCGGGGCCCGGGTACTGGCCGAGTTCGCGGGGCACACCACCACCTGCGACGCCCAGGGCATCGGCCGCTGGGACGCCGAGGGCGAGGGCGTCGAGCGGGCCATGCGCGGGGCCCTGGCCCACGCGGGCGTCCAGCCGGGCGAGCTGACCGGGATCTGGGCCAACGCGGCCGGTCTGGAACGCGCCGACGGCCCCGAGGAGCTGGCCGCCGGCCGGCTCGAAGGGGCGGGCTCCGTCCCGGTCCACACCCCCAAGCGGACGCTCGGCGAGCCGGCGGGCGCGGGCGCGCAGCTGGCGGCCGTGCTCGCCCTCACGGGCTGGGACAACGGCCTGGCCAGAGGGCCGGTCCTGATCAACAGCTCCTCGCTCGGGGGGACCCACATCAGCCTCGTCCTGCGTCCCGCTACGGAGAACTGACCATGTCACCCAGCACCGACCGACACGTATCGATCCTCGCCACCGGTGCCCACCTGCCGGGCGACCCCCTCGACAACGACGCCCTGGCCCGGGTCTGCGGGCCGCTGCCCGACGACGTCCTGGAGGGCATCCAGGTCAAACGCCGCCACTGGATGGTGGACCCGCTCACCGGAGAACACCGTACGACCACCTCCGCCATGGCCACCGCCGCGGCCAGACAGGCCCTGGACCGGGCCGGCGTGGAGGCGGCCGAGGTCGACCTGATCGTGCTCTCCACCGCCAGTCCGGACTACCTGCTGCCCGTCGCGGCGACCTACGTCCAGGAGCAGCTCGGCCTGGCCGACTGCGCGGTGATCGAGGTCCGCGCCGGCTGCGTGGGCGCCGTACAGGCCTTCGACATCGCCCGGCGCCTGCTCGCCGACGGCACCTACCGCACCGCGCTGGTGATCGGCGCGGAGTCGGTCTCGCCGCTGCTCGCACCCGTCTTCCTCGGCGTCGACCCGCACAAGGTGCGGATGCGCGACCGGCTCACCGTCTACACCTTCGGCGACGGCGCCGGGGCCGTCGTGCTGCGCGGCGGCGAGGAGGGCTCGGCCCACGAGGTCAGCCGCCAGGTGTTCGCCACGCGGTCCATGGGCGGTGCCCGCAAGCCCGGCATGCTGATCGTCGGCGGCGGCACCGACGCCCCGCTGCACGAACAGCAGCAGCGCAAGCGGCTGATGGACATCAAGCTCGACATCCCCGGCACCGCGCAGTTCGGCCCCAAGGTCTTCGTGGAGGGCATCCACGACATGCTGCGCCGCTCGGGGCTCGCCCTCTCGGACATCGACGCGTGCGTCCTGCCGGAGGGCAACGCCGAGTACTTCGCCAGCGAGTACGGCACGGCCGGACTGTCCGCCGAGGACCAGACGACCCTCAGCAAGATCATCGTGGAGAACCTCACCGACGTGGGAGCCACCGGCTCCGCCGCGGTCCCCCTCGCGCTGGACGCCGGCTGGACCGAGGGCCGCATCCGGCCCGGGGACACCGTGCTGCTCCTCGCGATCGAGGCCAGCCGCTACCTGTACGCGGGACTCACCCTCACCTGGGAAGCACCCTTCCCCACCAGTTAAGGACGGAACGTGTCGATACAAGAGACGGTGCCCAGCGCGGTGAGCGTGGAGGAGCGCAACAAGAAGACCATCCGCGCGGTCTTCGACACCTTCGTGAACCGGGGCGACTTCTCCATCGTGGAGGAGATCTACAGCCCCGACATGATCGACCACCAGCCGCTGCCGGGCGCGCCCGAGGGGCTGGAGGGCGTCAAGTACACCATCGCCGGCCTGCGCGAGGGCTTCCCCGACCTGCACGTGACCATCGAGGACATGAGCGCCCACGGCGACCACGTCGTCATCCACAACACCTGGCGCGGCACGCACCGGGGCGAGTTCCTCGGCATGCCGCCCACCGGGCACTACATCGAGTTCCAGGGCGTGGTGGTCTGGCGGCTGCTGGACGACGGCCTGATCGCCGAGCGCTGGGGCATCGGCGTCGAGTCCAACATGCTCTCCGTGCTCGGCATGCGGCGCCTGGCGCCCTCCTCGCGCACCGCCGCCCGCGCCGCGGCGCGCCGGAGCGTCGAGCCGGCCACCGTGCTGCTGCCGCTGCCCGAGGGCGGCGCCGCGCGCTGGAAGGACGTACAGGCGGAGTTCTCCGGGCCGCGCCTGAGGGAGTACGAGGCCTCGCGGCGCAGGGCCGGGATCCTCCAGGAGTCCTTCGCCCTCCAGCGGCTCGGCGACCGGGACGTACTGGTGCACCGGGTGGAGGCGCGTGACCCGGCGGGGGCCGCGAAGCGGCTGTCGCAGTCCGGCGCCGCCTTCGACGTGTGGCTGCGCGGGGCCGCGGCCGAGGCGGTCGGCGCCGACCCCTGGGCGCAGTTCGCCGCGGGGAACGCGGCGGAGCAGGAGCACACCTGGTCCTCCGTCACGAGCGAACTGGCCTCCGCCGCCTAATGGGACGTATCGGGTCGTAGAGACTTGATGTTGTAGCCGCCAGCAGGTGAGCACTTCCGATGCCGGAGCCGTTCGAGTTCTGTGGTCAGACCGTGCCCCTGCTGGTCGGCCGGGAGGCCATGACCGCTGATGGGATGGCGTGCCCGCCCACGGGCGTGAGCACTGGATCCATTAGGCCGCGTGCCGTGCCTTCCGCAGGCTGCTGTGCAACTGAACGAACGGATACGAGCGGGAGAGAACTGTTGCTGCTGATCGGTGACGACTGGGCCGAAGACCATCACGATGTCGAGGTCCAGGACGGGACGGGCCGCAAGCTGGCCGTCGCGACCCTGCCCGAGGGGGTGGAGGGCATCGCGAAACTGCACGCGCTCATCGCGAAGTACGGTGGCGCGGATGTGGACTCCGCCGAGGTGGTGGTGGGGATCGAGACCGATCGCGGCCCGTGGGTGCAGGCCCTGATCGCCTCCGGCTACCAGGTGTTCGCGATCAACCCGAGGCAGGTCAACCGGTTCAAGGAACGCTACGGAACCTCCGGCGCCAAGAGCGATAAAGGCGATGCGCACGCGCTGGCAGACATGGTCCGTATCGACCGTGACCAGTTGCGGCCCGTCGCTGGAGACAGCGAGCAGGCCCAGGCCGTGAAGGTCGTCGCCCGTGCCCACCAGACACTGATCTGGGAACGCACCCGCACCTTCCAGCGGCTGCGCAATACGCTGCGCGAGTACTTCCCCGCGGCCCTGGACGCCTACGCCGACTTGGCGCTGACCAGCACGGACGCACTGGAGCTGCTGATCAAGGCGCCCACGCCCGCCACCGCGGCGAAGCTGACGCGCCCCCAGATCACCGCGGTCCTGACCCGCCACCGCCGGCACAACCGGCCCCAGAAAGCCGCCACGATCCAGACCGCGCTGCGAGAAGAACACCTCGGTCTGCCCGAACCGGTGACCGCCGCCTACGCGGCCGCCGCGACAGCCCACGCGCGCCTGCTGATCAGTCTGAACGAGCAGATAGCCGAGCTCGAAAGGCAGGTGAAGGCACATTTTCTTGAGCACCCGGACGCTGAGATCTACCTCTCGATGCCCGGCATCGCGGAGATCACCGGCGCCCGGGTGCTCGCCGAGTTCGGGGACGACCCCACCCGCTACGACAACGCGAAGGCCCGCAAGAACTACGCCGGGACCAGCCCTATCACCCGGGCCTCCGGCAAGAGCCACACCGTCCAGGCCCGCTACGTCCGCAACAACCGCCTCGCCTCGGCCCTGCAACTCCAGGCGTTCTCCGCGCTGAACACCTCACCCGGCGCCCGCCGCTACTACGACAAGCAGCGCGCCCGCGACGCCGGCTACAACCCTGCCCTCCGCCAGGTCGGAAACCGCCTCGTCGGCATCCTCCACGGATGCCTCAAAACCCGCACCCACTACGACGAAGCAACCGCCTGGTCACACCACGCCCAGCTCTATCCCTCTTGACATGAAACGGCATGGGATGTCTGACCACAGCGATACGACGGGTTGCCGCCCTCCCGGCCCAGGCCTCGAGGGCGGCTCCGGCAGTTCTCTAGTCTAGCTCTGCTAGTATTCCTAGCGTCGATAACTACCGCGGAAGGCGCATGATGATGCGGCAACGAAAGCTCGGCAGCCAGGGCCTGGTGGTCTCCGAGCAGGGTCTCGGATGCATGGGCATGACCTTCGCCTACGGCCCGGCCGACGACCAGGAGGCCCTGCGTACGGCCCACCGGGCCTTCGAACTCGGCGTGAACCTCCTCGACACCTCGGACTTCTACGGTCCGCACACCAACGAGGAGTTCGTCGCCAAGGCCATCGCGGGGCGGCGCGACCAGGTCGTCGTCGCCTCCAAGGTCGGCAACGAGGTCAGCCCGGACGGACAGATCACCGGCAAGCAGAACGGCCGCCCGGAGTACGTCCGCGCCGCCGTCGAGGGCAGCCTGCGTCGCCTCGGCACCGACCGGATCGACCTCTACTACCTGCACCGGGTCGACCCCGACGTACCGGTCGAGGAGACCTTCGGAGCCCTGGCCGAGCTGGTGGCCGCCGGCAAGGTCCGCCACCTCGGCATCTCCGAGGCGGCCGCCCCGACCATCCGCCGCGCCCACGCCGTCCATCCGCTCACCGCCGTGCAGACGGAGTACTCCCTGTCCACCCGCGACGTCGAGGTCAACGGCGTCCTGGCGACGGTCCGCGAGCTCGGCATCGGCTTCGTCGGCTACAGCCCGCTCGGCCGGGGCCTGCTGACCGGAGCCATCCGCAACCTCGACAACCTGGCCGCGCACGACTTCCGCCGGGTGGCTCCCCGCTTCCAGAAGGACAACCTCGACGCCAACCTGCACGTCGTCGAGCAGCTCGAGGCCCTGGCAGCGACCAAGGGGATCACCACCGGACAGCTCGCACTGGCCTGGGTCCTGGCCCAGGGCGACGACGTCGTCGCCATCCCGGGCACCAAGCGGGTGAAGTACCTGGAGGAGAACGCCGCCGCCAGTGCCGTCGCCCTCAGCGCCGACGACCTCGCCGCCCTCGACCGGATCGCCCCCCACGGCAGCACGGTGGGCGACCGCTACCCCGCCGGCGCCATGGCCACCCTCGACGGCTGAAACCGTCCATCCCAACGTGAGTGAGTGAATGACCATGGCGAACATCACGATCATCGGCGGAGGCCTGGCCGGCCTGGCCGCGGCGATCTCCGCCGCGGAGCAGGGCGCCCGCGTCACCGTCCACGAGGCCCACTCGCACCTCGGCGGGCGCGCCCGGTCGGCCTCGGCGCCCTACGTCACCAACGACGGCCCGCACACCATCATGGACAACGGACCGGTCTGGCACTGGCTGACCCAGCGCGGCCTGGCCGGCCGCTACGTACGGCTGTCGTTCCACGAGTGGACCCGGATGCGCTTCCGCCACCAGGGCAAGCTCCGGATGACCCTGCCGAGCGGCTACATGAAGATGTGCTGGCTCCACCGGGATATCGAGGTCCCCGTCGACCGCTCCTTCCAGGACTGGGCGAGCGAGCGCTTCGAGCAGCAGACCGTCAACGAGGCCCTCGGCTTCCTCGGCCCCATCCTCTTCGACGGGGACCCGGGCCGGCTGTCCGCGGCCTTCGTCTGGGAGCGGTTGCTGCGCGTGGGCACCCCCCGGTTCCCGCTGCCCAGCCGGTACTTCATCGGAGGCTGGGGCACCGTCATCGAGCGCATGGAGCGGGTGGCCAAGCGGCACGGCGTGGTCATCGAGACCGGGTCGCGGCTCACCGAACTGCCCACCGACGGACCGGTGATCGTCGCCACCTCCCTGGCCTCGGCCCGCAGCCTGCTCGGCGACAGCTCGCTGGACTGGCCCAGCGGCACCTCCGCGCTGCTGGACATGGCCGTGACCCGCTCCAAGAAGGACGGAAACGTCTCCTTCGACATGGACGAGGGCGGCTTCACCTCCCAGTACTCCGACCACGACCCCTCGCTCGCCCCGAAGGGCGAGGCCCTCTTCCAGGGAGCCATGCCGCTGCGGCCCGGCGAGTCCAAGAACGAGGCACTGGCCCGGCTGGAGAAGCTCTTCGACCTGACGACCCCGGGCTGGCGCGAGCGCATCCTGTGGCGCCGCGACGGAGTCTCCCGCGGCCGCACCGGAGCCCTCGACCTGCCCGGCCTGAGCTGGCGCGACCGCCCCGCCGTCGACCGCGGGGACGGGGTCTACCTGATCGGCGACGCCGTCGCCGCCCCAGGCATCCTCGCCGAGACCTCGATCAACAGCGCCGTGCACGCCGCCGGACTCGCCGTCGCCGCCCAGCCCGTGACACGGCGCACCGCCGTCGCCGGCCTGCGCTGACGGCCCCGTTCCTCTCTTCCCACTCCACCCTCCAAAAAGGGGCGGCACATGAGAATCACGCTTTCCGAGCGCGGCACTCCCGACTGGCTGGTCGCCGCAGACCTGGCCCAGAAGGTGTTCGCCAAGCAGTACAAGGCCAGCATCGCTCCGGACCCGGACAGCTTCCTCGCCTTCTTCGAGGACAACGACGACGGAACCGAGGAAGCCCTCGCCTGCGCGGGCATCACCTACGCCGAGGGGGCCGACTTCCTGCTGGAGAGCTACCTCGACGCCCCCGTCGAGGAGGTCATCAGCGCCGACGTCGACGCGCCGGTCAAGCGCTCCCAGGTCATGCAGGTCGGCAACATCTCCTCGGTCCGGGCGACCGCGGGCGCCGAGATCATCAAGTCCATCCCGCTGGTCATGGCCTGCCTGGGCCGGCCCTACGCGGTGATGACGATGACCCACCGGCTCGCCGCCCTGATGCAGCGCCTCGGCGTGGTCTTCCACCCCCTCGCCGACGCCTCGCCCGACCGGCTCTCCACCGAGGAGGCCGCCACCTGGGGCTCGTACTACGAGACCCAGCCGATGGTCGGCTACGCCATAGCCGCCGAGCAGAGCACGCTGCTGCTCGCCGCCATCGGCCGCTACTGCTTCGAGAAGATCGACATGCGGTTCGTCAGCAACCGCCCGGAGGCGAAGGTGCTGACCCGTGCCGCATGACACCCCCCGGGTGTCCCTCGCCGGGGGACTGCTGGAACAGGCCGACAGCGACGCCGTGATGGTGCGCGTGCTCGCCCCTGCCGCCGCGGACGGCGCCGTCGCCCAGGCCGCAGCGGCCTGGAGCTACCGCCAGATCATCGGCGCGGCCCTCGTCTGGGCCGGCCGGCTCGAACAGTGGGCCGCGGAGCACGGCCGCCCCGCCCGGGTGGGACTGCTCGCCGAGAACTCACCCGAGTGGGTCGTCGCCGACCTCGCCCTGCTGTTCGGCGGAGCCGTGGAGATCCCGGTCCCCACCGCCTTCACCGCCGAGCAGGCGGCCTCCCTCCTGGAGACCGCCGACCTCTGCCTCGTCGACGACAGCGGCGCCCGCGCCTTGGAGCGCTGGACGGCGGACACCCGGGCGGCCGTCCTGCCGGCCGGCTGCTCCGTGACCCCCGTCGACCTGCCGGCCCTGCTGGCCGGGCCGCCCGCCGGGGGACCGCTCCCCGAAGTCCCCGAGCAGGACGCGGTCGTCAAGGTCATCCACACCTCCGGCACCACCTCCGCCCCCAAGGGGGTACGGATCCGCCGGCACGGCCTGGACGAACTGCTGACCTCGCTGCGGGCGCGGGCGAAGCCGGCCCTCTTCGAGAGCTACCTCTCGATCGTGCCGCTGAGCCTGCTCATCGAGCAGGTCGCCGGGCTCTACATGCCCTTCCTGGCGGGCGGGTCGGTCTCCTTCCTGCCGCCCGGCACCGCGCTGGTCGGCACCGCCGCCGACGCCGGCCCCCGGATGCTCACCCTGCTGCGCCAGGCCCGGCCCACCGCCCTGGTCGTACCGCCCACGGTCGCCGCCCTGTTCCTCGCGCTGTGCGACGAGCAGCCGGGGGAGAGCGTGCGGGAGCGGCACCAGCGGATCTTCGGCCACGACGGCCCGGTCTTCATCGCCTGCGGCGGAGCCCCCGTGCCCGCGGAGGTCCTGCAACGCCTGGACGCGTACGGACTCACCGTCCACGAGGGCTACGGGCTCAGCGAGAACTCCTCGGTGGTCTCCTGGAACTTCCCCGGCGAGGTCCGCTTCGGCACCGTGGGACGCCCGCTGGACCACGTGAAGGCCGAACTGGCCGAGGACGGCGAGCTGCTGATCCACAGCACCTCGCTCTTCGCCGGGTACACCCGGGAGGACCCCTCCAGCGTCGTCGTGGACGAACAGGGGCGGCTGCACACCGGCGACCTCGCCGAGATCGACGAGGACGGCTACCTGCGGATCACCGGCCGCAAGAAGAGCATGGTGATCACCGCGAGCGGACGCAACGTCTCCCCGGAGTGGGTCGAGGCCCGCTACCGGGAGCTCGGCTTCATCCGCGAGGCAGCGGTCGTCGCCGACGGGCTCGAACAGGTCCACGGCCTCTTCGTCGTCGACGCGGGCCTGAACCCCGCCACCGCACGGCGACGGATCGAGGAGTTCGGCCGCGAGCGGCTCTCCGGCATCGAACGCGCCGCGGTCATCCACCTGATGCCCGAGGACGACCCCCGGTACGCCACCTGCTTCACCGTCACCGGCCGCCCGCGGCGCGACGTCGTACGGGCCCACGTACTGCAAGACCACACCGCACCGGATGACACCGCACCGGATGACACCGCACCGGACCACACCGAGAAGAACCTGGAGCACGCATGACCTCCGCTGTCACCACGACCGCTGTCAGAACCACCCCCTACGGCACCGGCACCGGACTGCTCGTGGAGCCCGTCGAGGGCGGAAGCCTCGCGGACATAGGCCCGAAGGTCCTGCGCGACCTGCTGGCCCGGGCGGGCTTCCTGCTGCTCCGCGGGTTCACCGGCTCCGACATGGCCGGCTTCACCGCGCTGGTGCAGTCCACGTCCACCTCCACCACCATCGACCCGGCCCGCGACTTCTACTCCGAGGTCGCGCAGAAGGTGGACGCCGGCTTCGACGAGGTCGGTCTGCACACCGAGAACGGCAACAGCCCCTTCCGCTCCCACCTGGCCTGGTTCTTCTGCCAGAAGGCCGCGTCCTCCGGCTCCCAGACCACCGTCTGCGACGGCTACCGCGTCTGGGACGCCTTCAGCCCCGCCGCGCGCGAGGCCTTCGCCGCGCAGGACATCGTCTACAGCCGGTACGTCGCCGAGGCGCAGTGGCGGGCCATGGCCCACCACCTGCTCGGCGGGACCACGCCGGCGGCGGAGATCGACGTCGAGGAGCTCATCGCGCTCGGCGACCGGACGCCCGGCACCAAGATCGTGGCCCAGGAGGACGGCGGGGTCCGCTACTCCTTCCGGACCCCCGCCGCAGACCGCACCGTCTTCGCCGAGCGGCCCTCCTTCGCCAACAGCATCCTGGGCCCCTCCTTCAACTACGAGAAGCCGAAGATCACCTTCGCCGACGGCACCGAGCTGTCCGCGGAACTGCTGGCCGAGGTCGAGTCGGTGACCGCCCGGCTCACGGAGAACCTCGACTGGCAGGACGGCGACGCCGCCCTCATCGACAACACCCGGGTCATGCACGGCCGCCGGGCCATCACCGACCCGAACCGCACGATCTTCAACGCCCTCAGCTACATCGAGGCCCCCGCAGCCTGACCGTCCGTCCGGACCGATGGGAGAACATCCGATGGCACGCTCCGGAGACACCCTGCACATGGGGGCCGACCGGCTCACCTTCCTGGCCACGGCGGCCGACACGGACGGCGCCTACCTGGAAGTGGAGGTCGACTACGCGAGCGCCGCCCACATGCCGCCCGCGCACTACCACCCGAAGCAGACCGAGCTCTTCCGCGTCCAGAGCGGGCAGATCAACGTCCGGCTCGAGGGCGCCCTGCACACGTACGGCGCGGGAGCCGAGTTCCACATCCCGCCGGGCGTGGCCCACTCGATGTGGAACGACGGTCCGGAGCGGGCCCGGATGACCTGGCGGGTCACCCCCGCCTACCGGACCGAGCAGCTCTTCGAGACGCTGTGGGGACTGGCCGGCGAGGGCAGGCTGCGCCCCGACGGCACCCCCTTCCTGCAGATGCCGCTGCTCGCCCTGGGCTTCCGCGACGAGTACCGGGCCGTCACCGGCCGCCCCCACGCGGTCGACATGGCCCTGTCCACCCTGCTCGCTCCGGTCGGTCTGGCCTGCGGCTACCGCCCCACCTACCGTCCGCCCCAGCGCGCCGAGCAGAGCAGGAGCGCCGCCTGACCGACCCGACCGAGCGCCCCGCCCGACCACCGCTTTCGCCCGTACGTCCACCCGCACGAACCGGTATTCGAGCGGGACGCGAGGGCGCGCCGAGGCGTGCCTCCTAGCGTCAGCCGCACCAGAAGACGGTCACATGCGTGGAGGAAATGTCATGGCCATGGAGCACGAGTTCATCCTGCCCGGTGCGGATCTGCCCCAGCCCGATGCCGACCTGCGCAAGAAGCGCGAAGCGGTCATCCTGGAGCACACGGTCGCCGAGATCGCCTGGGACATCGACGGTGTGCTCGCCACCTTCCCGCGCGGTGGCGTCTACCGCATCCAGGCCTTCGAGGAGGGCCCGCTGATCGGTGCGGAAGCCATCAAGAAGGGCTACTTCGCCGAGCTCCAGGCCGCGTTCCCCAACCTGGAGCACGAGCTGCACCACGTGCACCACACCCCCACCGCGGTCATCCTCGAGGCGCAGGCGCGCGGCAAGCAGGAGGCGGACTGGCGGGGCATACCCAACCTCGGCAAGTCCATCGACGCCCCGGTCGCCGTCTTCTTCCACTTCGACGGTGACGTGCTGGTCGACGAGACCCTCTACTTCGACATCGCCACCTTCCAGCGTCAGCTCGGCTGACCCGGTACCGCCTTCGCGCTGATGCGGGGCCCCGTACCGACGCCGGTACGGGGCCCCGCGGCGTTGCGGCGACCCGACCGGAACTCAAGTTGAACTTGAGGTTCCGTCCGTAGCGTCATGAGCGCCGGCTCGGCATGTGTCACCCTCCAGAAAGGAAGCTCTGAATGAGCGCCGTCAACCCCCCAGCATCGGGCGGTGGGAACAAGAAGGTGGTCTTATGGGCCATCCTCACCACCAGTGTCGCCTCCTTCATGGCGGGGCTCGATCAGCTAGTGATCATCACTGCGCTGCCGACCATCAAGGACAAACTCGGCGGCAGCCTTTCGGATCTGGAATGGACGGTCAACGCCTACACGCTGTCCTTCGCGGTGCTGATGATGTTCGGCGCCGCACTGGGTGACCGCTTCGGCCGGCGCAAGGTCTTCGTCCTCGGCCTGCTGCTCTTCACGGCCGCCTCGGCCGCCGGGGCGCTCGCCCCGGGCATCAACGAACTGATCGCGGCGCGCGCCGTCCAGGGCGCGGGCGCGGCGATGATCATGCCGCTGTCGGTGACCCTGCTGACCGCCGCGGTACCCGCGGAGAAGCGCGGTACGGCACTGGGCATCTGGGGCGCCGTCAACGGTCTCTCGGTCGCCGCCGGCCCGCTCGTCGGCGGTGCCATCGTCGAGCACCTCTCCTGGCAGTGGATCTTCTGGCTGAACGTGCCGATCGGCCTGGCCCTCGCGCCGGTCTCGCTGCGCATGCTGGCGGAGAGCAAGATCTCCGGCTCCCGTCTCGACGTCGTCGGCACCATCCTGGGCGGCATCGGCCTGTTCGGCATCGTCCTCGGCATCGTCAAGGGCAACATCGACGGCTGGACCTCGCCGCTGGTGCTCGGCTCCCTGATCGGCGGAGCCGTCGTCATGGTCCTCTTCGTCCTCTGGGAGAACCACACCGAGCACCCGATGGTGCCGATGCGGCTGTTCCGGATCAAGGCGTTCACCGCGATCAACCTGGCCGGCACCCTGATGTCGGTCGGCATGTTCGGCGCGATCTTCCTGATGACCCAGTTCTTCCAGAGCATCCAGGGCTACAGCGCCATGGAGACCGGCGTCCGGCTGCTCGCATGGACCGCGATGCCGATGGTCGTCGCCCCGCTCGGCGGCATGGTCTCCGACCGCATCGGCGGCAAGCCGGTGGTCACCGTCGGCCTCGCGATGATGACGGCCGGCATGGTCTGGTGGGCCTTCGTCCTCGAACCGGGCACCTCCTACGTCGCCCAGCTGCCCTCCCTGATGATCTGCGGCGCGGGCATGGCCCTGTTCTACGCGCCGCTGATGAACCTGACGATGGCTTCGGTCAAGGAGCACGAGCAGGGCATCGCCTCGGGCGTCACCGCCGCCACCCGTGAGGTCGGCGCGGCCCTCGGCGTGGCCCTCCTGGCCTCGATCTTCAGCGCCAACGGCGGGTACGCCTCGGCGGAGAACTTCGTCGACGGCCTCGTCCCCGCCATGTGGGTCGGCGCCGCCGCGGTGGCCGCCGCGACCCTGTCCATGCTGATCGCCCCGGGCAGCAAGGCGGGCGGTCCGCCGGTGGCGCAGTCCGCGTCCCCGTCCGCGTCCCAGTCCACCTCCCAGCCCACCTCCCAGTCCTCCGCTCCGGCCCCGGCCAAGGCCGCTCCGGCCGCCGCCGAGGAGTCCGCACCGGCCGCGGTGCGCTGACCGCAGCCCGTACGTACGTCGACGGCCTCCGCGCCTGCGCGCGGAGGCCGTCGCCATGTCCGCGCAGGCCCGCTCCAGCCCGCTCCGAGCGGTGCCGGAGCCGGCCGTCACAGACTCTGACCCGGCCCCAGTTCACGACCTACGACAACGAACCGAGGAAACATGCCCATTGAGGAGATGAAGATCCAGGACGCCTTCCGGATCACGCCGTCACCGCTCTCGGACAACCGCGGCAGGTTCTTCGAGGCCTGGCGCATCGGCGAGCTGACGGAACTGACCGGCCAGCCGTTCACCGTGCGGCAGGTCAACTTCTCGGTCTCCCACCGCAATACGCTCCGCGGCATCCACGGCACGCTGCTGCCGCCCGGCCAGGCCAAGCTGGTGACCTGCGTACGGGGCGCCGCCCTCGACGTGGTCGTGGACCTCAGGGTCGGCTCGCCCACCTTCGGGATGTTCGACACCACCCTCCAGGAGGCCGATTCGGGCATCGGCGTCTACCTCGCGGACGGCCTCGGCCACGCCTTCCTCGCCCTCACCGAGGACACCTGCATGAACTACCTCTGCTCCGAGGAGTACGTGCCGGGCACCATGGTGGACATCCAGGCGCTCGACCCGGAGATCGGCATACCGTGGAACAGCTCGGAGCCGTTCATCAGATCGGAGAAGGACGCCGCCGCGCCGGGCCTCTCCGAGGCCGCCGCCCTCGGACTGCTCCCGACCTACCAGCAGGCCGTCGCCTCCTACGGGGGCTCGGGGTCCCAGTACTACCCGCCGAATAAACAACGGAGTAGCTCCTGACCTGGCCCGTTGCCTTGGAGTCGGTTGTCTCGTTGGGCTGACTGGGTGAATTCGGTGACGGGAGGGGCGTGCGATGGCCACGAGCGTGTTTTCCGATGAGGAGTTGGAGGCTCTGCGGTCGTTCCCGGCGATCGGTAAGGACGAGCTGATCCGCTACTTCACCCTCGCCCCGGCTGATGAGGCGTTCCTGCGGAAGTTCCTGCGCCCTGCGACGGTCTTGGGGGCCGCGGTGCAGTTGTGCACGTTGCCGTGGCTGCGTTTCGTGCCGGACGAGGTGCCGGCGGCCCGCGGCCCCGTTGGCGGCGGTGTGCCGCCTGGCCCGGCAGCTCGAGTTACCGGTCGAGGTACTGCGCAGCTACGGCACGTCCCGGGAACAGACGCGTACGGACCACCTTCGGCAGGTCGCCAAGTATGTGGGGTGGCGTGCGGCGAAGGTCCTGGAGCTGAAGGAGCCGGACGAGTTCCTGCTGGCGCGGGCGATGCGGCACGATTCACCATCGCTGCCGTTCCGGCTGGGCTGTGAGTACCTGTGTGCGGCGAAGGTGATCAGGCCGGGGGTGGTCTCGCTGCTGGAGAAGGTCGCTGCCGCGCGTACGGAGGCCGAGCGGGAGACCCACGCACGAGTGGCCCATCTGCTCGCTCTTGAACGTTCCCGTGGCCTGGACGGCCTGCTCGTGGTCGACCCTCAGCTGCGCTCGTCGCGGCTGCACTGGTTGGTGACCGGGCCCGTGCAGGCGTCTTCGACGAGTGAAGGGTGAGGTCGAGAAGCTGAGGTTCCTGCGGGGACTGGGAGCCGACACGTTGGACATGTCGTCCCTGCCCGCCGAGCGGCGCCGCTTCCTGGCCCAGATCGGGCGTCGTCTGACCTCGCAGGCGCAGGCGCTGGTGCGACGGGAGCCGAACCGGCGCCACCCGATCCTCTTGACGCTGCTGGCGCAGTCTTCGGTCGACGTGCTGGACTCGGTGGTGCAGCTGTTCGACCAGACGCTGTCGGGCTCGGAGTCCCGGGTCAGGATCAAGCTGCGCGACGAGCTCGCCGAGCGGGCCAAGCTGTCGGAGGACCGGCTCGCGCTGCTGGAGGAGATCCTGCCCGTGCTGGCGGATGCCGGTATCCGGGACGAGGAGGTCGGGACGCTGCTGCGGGGAAGATCGGCATGAGCCACCTGCGGTCCGCGTATGCCGGATCCACTGTCAGACTGCCCCGCGACCACGGGCACCTGCGGCTGCCGGACGGCTCCTACAGCTACATCCGGCAGTTCGCGCCGAAGGTCCTGGAGACCGTACGGTTCAAGGGCGGCACGGAGGCGAAGCCGCTGATCGAGGCGCTGGAGATCCTGCGGGAGCTGAACGCCACCGGCGCCCGTAACGTCCCCGAAGGTGCTCCGACCCTGTTCGTACCGGCCCGCTGGCAGGGGTACCTGGATGAGGCTGCGGCGAAGGGCGATGCGAGCGCGTATCGGCACTACTGGGAGCTGTGCACGCTGCTCGCGCTGCGCGACGGCCTGCGGAGCGGGGACGTGTACGTGCCGCGCCGCTCCGACAATCCGGCCGCCTATCTGTTCAAGCCCGCCCAGTGGGAGATGCACCGGGCGGAGTTCTGTCGCCTGGTCGGCAAGAGCCCCGACTTCTCCGAGGCCCTGCCACAGGTGTTGGACGAACTCGATGAGGCGCTCGGCGACCTGGAGGACACTCTCAAGCGCGGCGACGGACCTGTTCGGCCCAACGACGGCGGCGAGTTGGTGATTTCGCCGCTGACGGCGGAGGACATCCCCAGCGAGGCGGAGGAACTGCACGGCGAGTTGGAGCGGATGCTGCCGAGCCTGCCGATCACCTCGCTGCTGGTGGAGATGGACCGGCACACCGCCTTCCTGGCCTGTTTCGTCCACGCTGACGGCAAGCCGGCCCGTTCCCCGCAGCTCAAAAGGAATCTGATCGCCTGCCTGATCGGGCTGTCCACGAATCTCGGTCTGCACGGCATGGCCGCGTCCTGCGGCATCCCCTTGCAGGATGGGTGCCAAGAGCGACTACGAGGCGCGCTTCCCGACCGCGGGGCCGCTGCTGACGAAGAAAGCCAACCTCGACCTGGTCTGCGACCACTGGGACGACCTGCTCCGGCTGGCCGGCTCGCTGAAGTACGGCCACGCCACCGCCTCGCTGATCGTGGGCAAGCTCTCGGCGTCCTCCCGGCAGAACGCGCTGGCGGCCGCTTTGAAGGAGTACGGGGCGATCCGAAGGACCATCCGTGCCGCGAAGTACCTGTCCGATACCGTCTACCGTAGGAAGATCGCCCGTCAGCTGGACAAGGGCGAGTCCCTCCACGCGCTGCGCCGGCAGCTGCACTACGCCCGCGGAGGCAAGATCACCCGTAGCGCCGGCCGCGAGGTGGATGCCGAGGTGCTGGCGCGCATCTTCCCGGCGCGCAGTTCGGTGGTCAACTTCTACGGCTCCATCACCGTCGACTACGAACACGAACTCGCCCAGCTCGATGACAAGGGGCACCGCCCGTTGCGGACCGTAGCCACGCACGAGCCCGGCGCCGGGCTGTAGAACAGTGAAGCGGACCCGGCGCCCCGCGGGGGAGGGAGGTGCCGAGGCGGTGCGGACACCCTAACGCGGGGCCGGTCAAGCGGGGGTGGCGTGATTCTCGTTTGGGGGTGGTCGGCGGTTTCACACCACAGGTGCGTCCGTAAGGCCGAGGCGGCCCGTCCTTCGGGTGATCAGACGGCGTGTGAGGGCGGGGTTCGTCCCATGGGTTGAAGGCAGTGGGGTGGGATCGTCGCAGATCTTCTATCTCATCCTGACCGGGAGAGCCTCCCATGATCAAGGACAGCCGGACGGGCGAGGAACTCGCCGCGGTGCTGCTCAAGGGACTGCGCAACGAGAGCATGAAGGCAGCGATCCGGCTCCTTGGAGCTGACCGCAACGGCTACTGGCTGCGCCGGCTGCTGTACGACGAAGGGCTCAATGCCGCGGCTGACGTCCCGCTCATCGACCGGAGTCACCGGCCGCCCCGGGTGGGCTGGGACGCCCTTGAACGCCTCCTCAAGCGGAACCCCGGCTCATTCACCGCCCCCGGCGGCGACACGACGGTGCTGGAGGTCGCCTTGTCACTCGTCGGTCCGTGGAAGCGTTCTTCCACGTCGGCCCGAGTGTTACGGAGAACCGGAGACGGAAGCGTTCCCCCGCCAGCCGCCCCGGTGCAGAGGCGACGGCGTAACCCCAAACGCTACGCGGGCCCCCGTAGGCCTGTCCGGTGAGAGGGGGATCCGGGGATCCCCCTCTGCTCCCGAGCCGCTTCGTCGGTGGGGCTCTTGCAGACCTGGGGCTCATGACCGGCATGTCCGGTGGCACTGCGTCAGCTACCGGGGAACGGCAGCCGACTTGTTCATGGGGGGAAGCTCCCCGGTTCATGGGGGGAAGCTCCCCGGAGCCTGACGCGGACTTCGGGGAGAGTAGTCGTTCCGGCACCGAGGCGCTTCGACGGTTGGCGCCGAAGCGGCTCGGCTTGGTCCGAAGGGCAGCCCGGTTAGTGCTGGATGGCGATCAGCCGACTACAGACGATTGCCACGTCATAAGTGTGCGAGGTCGTGTCGTTGTTGACCACGGTGGTCTCCCACGACGAGCTCACGCCCTTGATGGACTTCTGCAGGAAGAGCAGGGGCGAGCTGAGCTCGACGCCGCCGCTGTCGATGAGCCAGCCCGCGTCGCAAGCGACGCTTCCGTTTTTCGGCATGCCGGGCAGGACGGTGAAGGTGGCCTCGACCGTACGGGACTGCAGCTCGTAGCTGATGCCGCCCCGGTGGTCGTTGCAGTAGCCCGAGCCCCGACCGCCGCCGTCGCGCCTGTCGCCGTCGTGGCCGTTGCAATCACCGCCCTTGGACTGGTGCGGGGTGTCGGCGACCGCTACGGGTGCGGCCGCGGCGAAGGCCGGGGCCGTGATGCCCGTCAGGGCGAAGGCCAGGGAGGCCGCCAGAGCCGAGCCGAGTACGGCCGGGCGGCGGAGGCGGGCACCGGAGTGGCCCGGGGTGCGGTGGACGTTCAATTCTCGCTCCTCGTTGCGGCTGACGGTGGGAGAGTGGCGCTCGGGAGTGAGAGCCCTTCTCTGGGGGAGGCGTGTCATGCGTGACCCTGGACCGGCTTCTTGTGGTCGAGCCTCGCGCAGAGCGCGTGGATCTCCGCGACCCAGGTCCCGGCCGTGGGGGCGGGGGTGCCCGCGGCCAGGGTGTTGCTCACGGACGCGATCCAGTTCTGGGCATCACCGGAGTTGTCCCACAGGACCTTCAGGTCCGGGCTCTGCAGCGTCACGCCGCCTCCGGTGACGAAGTACCCGCGGGGGCAGACGGCTTCGAGGGTGGTCGTGGCGCCCGGAGCCACCGTGGCACTGACGTTGACGACCCGTCGCACCTCGAGTTCCGCGTGGCCCTTGTGGCCCGCGTCGCCCTTGGGGCCCCGCGGACCCTTGTCGCCCTTGTCGCCCTTGTCGCCCTTGGGGCCGGCAGGCCCCTGGGGTCCTGGCTTGCCCTTGCCGGAGGAGCCAGCGGGGCCCGCAGGTCCGGCGGGACCGGCCGGGCCTGCGGGACCAGCCGGGCCTCCCGGACCGGGCGGACCGCCGATGCCCGCCGTGCCAGCGGGGCCAGCGGGGCCGCCCGGACCGGCGGGGCCGACGGTGCCGGGCGCTCCCTGGTTGCCCGTGTCGCCCTTCTGCCCCTGCGCGCCGGGGTCGCCCTTGACGCCCTGCGCGCCCTGGTCACCCTTGGGACCCGCGTTTCCGGTGTCGCCCTTCGGACCCTGGATTCCGGTGTCGCCCTTCGGACCCTGGATTCCGGTTTCGCCCTTGGGACCCTGGATTCCGGTTTCGCCCTTGGGGCTGTCGCCCTTCGGACCCTGGGACCCCGTGTCGCCCTTGGGGCCCGGCGACCCGGTGTCGCCCTTCGGACCCTGCGGGCCCGTGTCACCCTGCTTGCCCGGGTGCCCCTTGGGGCCGGTGTCACCCTTCGGCCCCTGCGGACCGGTGTCGCCCTTCGGGCCGCGAGGGCCGGGCTTGCCTTCCTTGCAGTCCTTGTCCCCGCCGCCACCACCCCTGCGCGGGTCGTCATCCTCGCGCCCGCACGGCGCTTGATGGGAGCCCGCATACGACGGAACGTTCACCTGGTGCGCGCGGGCCGAAGCAGCCGCGGCCGGAGCACCTCCCACACCCAACGCCAGTGACGCCAGGGCCCCGCACACGAGCCAGGCACCGCTCGAGCGCACCCTCGCCTTACGACGAGCATCCATCCGTACCGCTCCTTGTCGCTCACGACTTAACCGATCGGCAGTTCTTTACACGAAACGAACATCCACCAATCCGGCAAACCTCATGATTCACTCCCGCTTCAGCAGCCCCATACCTCACCAACGGCGTTGCACGTCGAGGGCCCCTGGGGCCTGGCTCCGGCACCGGGCCGGATCGGGGAGCTGGGCAAGTGCCTACGCACGTAAGGCGGAGGGCGGAGTCGACGCTGAGCTTCGGCGACCGACGACAAGGACGAGCGTGCGCACCGGACCCCGCGAGCCCGGCCCGATCCGGAAGGCGGGCCCTAGGCAAAATGGCTGCCCCGCAAGAGGGGAGGCCGTACGAACGGCATCACGCGGAGCACGGAAGTGGGAGCGCTCCCACGGACGGCGCTCGATGCGAGCCGCCACGGTGCAGCGGAAGCTCCCCACCGGCCGGCACCTCGGCGGGCGTGCCGCGCGAGCGCCCGGCGCCGGTCCGCGGCGTTCGAGCCGCCTACGGTTCCCTGAGGGTCACGTCCTCCGTGGTGAAGCCGATACCTTCGGTGTCTCCGGACGCGCCATGCTCGAAGCCCTGATCGCCGGGAAATGCAGCCCGAAAGCCCTCGCGGACCTCGCGCACGGCACGATCAAGGCCAGTCATGCCACCTTGGCCGAATCCCTGACCGGCCGGTTCGAAGAGCACCACGCGTTCACGTGCTGGATGCTGCTGGACACAGCCCTGAGCGGAATGGCCCCACGACGTCGATTGCCCGGAACCGGATCGACACGCCGTGTTTCATGGGTGTTCCCCGTTGCAACACCGTGCCGTCGGGACATCCGTGCAGGTCATTGTGTTTCACAGGCCGTTTCGTTCCTCGTGACTTGTGAAACCCACTCCTGAAACGATTCCGGTGTGAACCCGACCCCCACAAGCTCGTCGAAGCGCACACGTGCCCGATGTCCACCTGTCGGGCCCCGGCCGACTCCCCGTGCCGGACCACCGCGGGCAAGGTCGCACTCAAATACCACACCGCCCGCTTCCAGCTCGTCCCCGCACTCCGCTCCGAACTCCACGTCGCCACCCCAGCCGTACGGCATCCCGGCTCGCTCTGGACCGCCCTGCCGGCCGTGAAGCCCGTGGCGGCGTCCACTCCGATGGAAGTCCGGCTCGGGTACGCACGCGTCTCGACTCGGACGCAGGAAATCCAGTCGCAGGTCGACGCGATCGAAGCCTCCAGCGTGCACCGCCTGTTCCAGGAACGCATCAGCACCCGCGTGCGCGAGCGACCCGAGATGAAGGCCGCCCTCGCCGCCGCCCGCGAGTACCGCTCGCTCGGCGCGAAGGTCACCCTCGTCGTCCACGAGATGAAACGGCTGGGCCGTGGTGCCCTTGAAATCCTCAAGGCCGCCGAGGAACTGCGGGACGCGGAGATCGAGCTGGAGTTCCTGACCGGCCCCCTGGCCGGGAAGCACGATCCGGCCGGGCGCGGGGCCGCCCTGTTCGCCTTCTTCGCTGCCATGGCGGAGTCCGAGCGCGACTACATCCGCGACAAGACCCTCGAAGGCCAGGAGACCGCCCGCAAGAACGGCAAGGCCATCGGCGGCGTCAAAGTCTCCGACGAGGACATGCTCGCCACCGCCCTCCGCCTGCGCTACCAGGACCACCTGTCACTGCGCGAGATCGCCGCCCGGCTGGTCATCCGCACCGGCAAGAAGCGCGGCCGGCACTCAGCCCCTGCGACCGTCATGCGCATGCTGCGCGAACACGACGAACAGACCGCCGCAGCTTTGTCGGGGTTGCAGTAGCCCTCAACCGACTCCCACGCGCACCGGGTCACCGGCTGACCCGGGCGCACGAAGAGACGCGGCGGGCACGTCCATCGCCCGCCGCGTCTCTTCGTGCGCCCGCCCGGTCAGGTCAGGTCAGGGCGGCCCGCTGCTGCAGCGGTTCCCACCATGCGCGGTTGTCCCGGTACCAGGCGAAGGTCTCCGCGAGCCCCTCCGCGAAGTCCCTGCTCGGCCGGTAGCCCAGCTCGGCCGAGATCTTGGAGCAGTCCACCGAGTAGCGCAGGTCGTGCCCCAGCCGGTCGGCCACGTGCTCGACGCTGTCCCAGCCCGCGCCGGCCAGGTCCAGGAGCAGAGTGGTCAGCTCCTTGTTGCTGAGCTCCGTGCCGCCGCCGATGTTGTACACCTCGCCGGGCCGGCCGCCGGTGCGCACCAGTTCCAGGCCCTGGACGTGGTCGTCGATGTGCAGCCAGTCCCGGACGTTGAGCCCCTCCCCGTACAACGGTACGCGCAGCCCGTCGAGGAGCCGGGTGGCGAACAGCGGGATGACCTTCTCGGGGAAGTGGTGGTGCCCGTAGTTGTTCGAGCAGCGTGTGACCCGTACGTCCAGGCCGTGCGTGCGGTGGTAGGACAGGGCGATGAGGTCGGAGGAGGCCTTGGAGGCCGCGTACGGGGAGTTGGGCCGCAGCGGATCGGTCTCCGGCCAGGACCCCTCGGACACCGAGCCGTACACCTCGTCCGTGGAGACGTGCAGGAAGCGGGCACTGCCGCCGGGGCGGCGCAGCGCCGCGTCCAGCAGGGTCTGGGTGCCGAGCACGTTCGTGGTGATGAACTCGCCGGCGCCGAGGATGGAGCGGTCCACGTGGGACTCGGCGGCGAAGTGCACCACCTGCTCGTGCCCGGCCACCAGCTCCCGCACCAGCTCCGCGTCGCAGATGTCGCCCCGCACGAAGCGGAAGCCGGCGTGCCCGCGGACCGGGTCGAGGTTGGCGGGGTTGCCCGCGTAGGTGAGCTTGTCCAGCACCGTGATCTCTACGTCGCCCGGCCCCTGGGGGCCCAGCAGCGTACGGACGTAGTGGGAGCCGATGAACCCGGCTCCGCCGGTCACCAGGATGCGTGTCGTCGTCATGAGGATATCTGCACCTTGCTGTGATCTCCGAGGACGAGCCGGTGGGCGGCGGGCACCGGCGGGGCGGGCGTGACCTCCGCGTGGCGTCCGATGATGGAGGCCTCCACCCGGCTGACGCCGCGGACCGAGGCCCCGTCCAGGACGATGGAGAACTCGATCTCGCTGTCGATGATCCGGCAGTCGCGCGAGACGGAGGTGAACGGGCCGATGTAGGAGCCCGAGACCACCGTGCCCTGCCCGATCACGGCGGGCCCCACGATGCGCGATCCGCTCACCTTGGCGCCCTCGTCGATCTGGACCCGCCCGATGATCTCGCTCGCCTCGTCGACCTCGCCCAGGGTGTGCGGTTCGGCGAGTTCCAGGACGGAGCGGTTGACCTCCAGCATGTCGGCCACGTTCCCGGTGTCCTTCCAGTAGCCGGAGATCGTCGTGGAGCGGACGTCCTCGTCCGTGTCGATCAGCCACTGCAGGGCGTGGGTGATCTCCAGCTCGCCGCGCCAGGAGGGTTCGATGGCCCGCACGGCCCGGTGCACGGCGCCGGTGAACAGGTAGACCCCGACCAGGGCGAGATTGCTCTTGGGGACCTCCGGCTTCTCCTCCAGGCCCACGACCCGGCCGTCGGGGCCCAGCTCGGCCACCCCGAAGGCCCTCGGGTCCGAGACCTCGGTGAGCAGGATCTGCGCGGCCGGCCGCTCCGCCTGGAAGGCCGCGACGAGGTCGCGGATGCCGCCGACGATGAAGTTGTCCCCGAGGTACATGACGAAGTCGTCGTCGCCGAGGAACTCGCGGGCGATCACCACGGCATGGGCCAGGCCCAGCGGCGCGGACTGCGGGATGTAGGTGACCTGGAGCCCGAACTTCGACCCGTCGCCTACGGCTTCCCGGATCTCCTCGGCGGTGTCCCCGACGACGATCCCGACCTCCGTGATGCCGGCGTCGGCTATCGCCTCCAGGCCGTAGAAGAGCACCGGCTTGTTGGCCACGGGAACGAGCTGCTTGGCTGATGTGTGGGTGAGGGGGCGCAGGCGGGTTCCGGCCCCGCCGGAGAGCACGAGAGCTTTCATGGCACCGAAGGCTAGGAGCGGGCACTTGAGCGGGGGTGGGGGACCGGCCGCGCGGGCGCCGCCCTGACGCGTCACCTGGACGCGTCACCCGGATGCGGCGATGAGTTCTCCCGGGCCGCACGGTCTGTTCTCAGTACCGTCGTCGCAAACCCAGGAGGAACACGTGACCCAGCTGCTGAGGGTGCAGAACTTCAACGTCTCCAGTGACGGGATCGGTGCCGGCGAGGACCAGACCCTGGAGAGGCCGTTCGGCCACGTCGATCCGGGGCGGCTGTTCGCGTGGGCCGGCGCCACGGCCAGCTGGCCCATGCGCACCGATCCCGGGGGCAGCCGGGGCCTGGACGACTACTTCACGCGGGACTACGCCCGCAACATCGGCGCCGAGATCATGGGCCGCAACAAGTTCGGGCCCCAGCGCGGTCCCTGGCAGGACCACGAGTGGCAGGGCTGGTGGGGCGACGAGCCCCCGTTCCACACCCCGGTGTTCGTCCTGACCCACCACGGACGTCCTTCGATCACGCTGTCCGACACCACGTTCCACTTCGTCGACGGCGACCCCGCTACGGTCCTGCGGCAGGCCCGGGAGGCCGCGCGGGGCAAGGACGTCCGGCTCGGCGGCGGGGCCACCACCATCCGCGCGTTCCTCGACGCCGACCTCGTCGACACCCTGCATGTGGTGGTCTCACCGCTGAAGCTCGGGTCCGGAGTACGGCTCTGGGAATCCCCCGACGAGCTGCTCGACCGGTTCCACATGGACGTGGTCCCGAGCCCGAGCGGGGTGACGCACCACCTCTTCTGGCGGAAGTGACCGAGAGACGACTTGGGCCCGGGGCCAGGCGTCCTCCAGAACGGCTCGACCGGGGTTGAGGATCCTCGGACCGCCGACCATCCACCGGCGACGACTGCCCGAGAGAGGCACCCCGATATGTCTGACAACCACCGCGAACTCATCCAGCGCTTCGTGGACATGATCAACAGTCACGACGTGAGCACCATGGCCGAGCACACCGCTCCCGGACACATCGACCACAACCCGATCGTCGCGGACGGCATCGAGGCCAACACGGCCTTCTTCCAGCAGATCTTCGACGCCTTCCCGGACGTCAAGATCGTCGTGCACGACCTGATCGCGGAGGGCGACCGGATCGTCGGCCGCTTCGAGTACTCGGGCACTCACCAGGGCGTCTTCTTCGGCATACCGGCCACCGGCCGCACCCTGACCTTCCAGACGATCGACATCTGGCGCGTCGAGGACGGCCTGCTGGCCGAGCACTGGGACCAGCTCGACGTGGCGGGGATGTTCCACCAGCTCGGCGCCGACTTCTACGCGGGCCAGGGCGAGTAGGCCTCCAGGAGCCGGCGGCCCGATGGGCCGGTGCGCGGGGTGGACCTCACCTCGCGCACCGGCCCATCGGCCGTTGCGTCGTACGGTCGTCGCGCCGTTCGCCGTCAGAACGAGGCGGCGCGCTCCACCTCGTCCACGAGCCGGGCGTGGGCCAGGATCGCCTCCGTGTGCGGGGTGAAGTCCTCCCCGCACAGCACGGCCCGGGCGAACACGCCGGCGATGTTCGTGAAGTGCCGGTCCGGCTGGAGCGGGATCTCCGTGACGCCGCCGGCCCGCTCGACCCGGAGCACGGGCGTGAGTTCGTCCGGTGTGCTGAAGGCGCGCTCCAGACGCAGCCGTCCCTCGCTGCCCCACAGCCCGTAGCCGCTGCGGTACCCGTGCTCGACCCCGTAGGCGAGCTGGGCCGCCACCCCCGACGGCGCGACGAGCAGCGCGCTGCCCGAGGGCTGAGGGCCGTACGCACTGTCCGGGCGCACCTGCGCGCCCGCGACCCGCAGCCCGTCACCGAGGAAGAGCCGCGCGGCCCGGATCGGGTACGCGGCGACCTCCGGCAGGGTGCTCGCGCGCCGCGGGAGGCCTTCGGGCCCCGTGTCGGGGCGCAGCGGGATGCCGAACTCCGAGCCGAAGAGCTGGACCTCGCCGATCAGGCCCTCCGCCACCAGCCGGCGTACCTCCGCGTGCTGGGAGTGGTGGAGGAACATGAAGTTCTCCATCAGCAGCAGGCCGTTCTCCCGGGCGAAGGACACGGCCTTCTCCGCGTCGGCCAGGCTGGTGGCGAAGGGCTTCTCGCACAGCACGTGCTTGCCGGCGGCCAGCGCCCGCAGGGTCCACTCCACGTGCAGCTCGGGCGGCAGCGGCACGTACACCGCGTCCACGTCGTCCCGCTCCAGCAGCCGCTCGTACCCGGCCACGGCGGCGCCGCCGAACCGCTCGGTGAACTGCCGCGCCCGCTCGATCCTGCGGCTGGCCACGGCCGTCACCTCGACGAGCGGCTGCCCCAGCATGGAGGGCAGCATGCGGCGCTCGGCGATGTCCGCGCATCCCAGCACGCCGATCCGCAGCCGTCGTCCGGGCAGCGACTCCGTACCGCCCCCGCTCACAGGCCGTACTCCCCGTCCAGCGCCCGGGTCGCGCGCAGGCTCGTCAGCAGCGTCCTGGCCTCGATGTTGAGGTAGTTGCTGTGCCGCAGCAGGCCGGCGAGCTGTCCCGGGGTCACCCAGAGGAAGTCCTCGGGGACGTCGAGGGGGAAATCGTCCCCGACCTCGACGAGCACGTAGCGGTTGCCCGCGTGGTGGAAACGGCCGCCCTCCTCGGACTGCACGGTGTCGTACAGCAGCCGGCCCTGACCCCGCAGGACCAGTTCCAGGTAGCGCGGGCGCTGCTCCGGGGGCAGGGTCAGCGCCCGGGCCGGCTGGCACTGGACGGTCGGGCCCAGCTCCGCCACGTCCAGTACGCCCGCCTCGGACCTGGCCTGCGCCAGCAGGTGCGTCACCCCGCCGATCCGGCGGACCAGGAAGGCGGCGAGTCCCTGCTCTGCGGGGGCGATCAGCGGCTGGGTCCAGCTCTTCACCTCGCGGTTCGCGGCCTGTACGGAGGCGGCGATGACGCTGAAGTGCTGGCCCGTCTCGTGCTCGATCGCGTAGTCCGTGCGCTTCCACCGCTGTACGTCCGACAGCGGCATGGTGGTCTGCACGAGCTCCCGGAGCGCCTTGATCTCGGTGAGCCGGTTCAGCAGGTGCTCCGTGCTGTGCAGCGGAGTGCCCTCGCTGGCGAACGAGGGGATCAGCGACAGCACCGTACGGGCGTCCATGTTGACCACGTTGGACTCGTTCAGCAGCTGGTGGATCTGGCCGAGCGTCAGCCACATGAAGTCCTCGTGCTCCGGCACGTCGCCGATGGCCTCCACGACCATGTTCCGGTTGCGCTTGCGCAGGAACCAGGAACCCTGCTCGGACTGGAGCGAGTCGTAGAGGACCCGCGAGTTCACCCGCGGCGGCCGGAAGTACTCGATGTAGTTGACGGCCGCGCCCTTGTGCACGCCGGTGTAGTTGCTCCGGGTGGCCTGCACGGTCGGGGACAGCTGGACCGTCTCGATGTTGCCGGGCTCCATCTTGGCCTGCATCAGGCAGTGCAGGACGCCGTCGAACTCCTTGACGACGATGCCCAGGATGCCGATCTCGGGCTGGTTGATGATCGGCTGCGACCAGGACGCGCCGTACCCGTTCCATTCGGAGCGCACGTCCAGGCCCACGACGGAGAAGAACCGGCCGCTGTCGTGGACGAGGTTCCCCGTGGAGTCCTCGAAGTGCCAGCCGACCAGTTCGGAGAAGGGGATGCGCCGCACGTCGTAGCGGTTGGTGCGCCGCTGCTCCGCGAACCACGCGCGGAACACCGCGTTGGGCGTCACCGCGCTGTCGAGGGTCTGGGCCGACAGCGTGAACCGTCGCCCGAGACTCGGAACGAGGCCCGCGGGCACCGTCTGGGCTGTGATCATCAATGGCTCCTTCGCCTTGTTCCGCATGCCCAGGGGCAGGCGGCCGCATCGCGAGGATGGGGGAGCGCGATCGGCCGCCACTGGAGCGAGCCTCGACAGAAAATTGATCGACGACAAAATTTCTAGCAACACTAGACATGGCCCGGCGGCGTCCCTACGCTGAGGCTCATGAGAATCCTCTTTGCCAGCGTGGGCAATTTCGGGCACGTCTTCCCCTTGCTTCCCTTGGCGAGGGCCGCACGGGCAGCCGGCCACCAGGTGGCCTTCGCCACGGGTGAGCAGTTCCACCAGACCCTCCGTGAGGCGGGGTTCGAACCGGTGACGGCGGGCCGGTCCGTGCCCGAGGCGTTCATCGAAGCAGCGGGCGGTCAAGCCTTCCTCGAGGCGCACGGCGGCGAGGTGGGCGCCCAGGACGTTCCGGCGTCGGTCCTCGCGGACCTGCACATCAAGGTGTTCGGCTCCGTCCTGCCCCGCTGGATCGCCGCCGATCTGGCCACGGCGTTCGCCACGTACCGCCCCGACCTGGTGGTCCACGAGGTCCTCAACCCGGGCGCCGGCTTCGCCGCGCGGCTCGCCGGCATCCCCGCCCTCGCGCACGACGTGGGCCTGCTCGCGCAGGACCACGAGGCCGACCGGCTCCGGCAGGAGATCCTCGCCACCGCGGCCGACCTGGGCGTCGAGGTTCCCGCTGACCGGGTCAGCACCCTGGGCAACACCCTCATCGACATCTGCCCGCCCTCCCTCCAGGACCGGAGCCTCCTGGAGTCCGGCCAGCCGCGCATCGAACTGCGCCCCGTCCCGTTCGTGGAGCCGGGCGAGATCCCGGGCGGACTGGGCGCCTCCGGCGACCCGTTCGTGTACCTCACGCTGGGCACCGCGCTGGGCTCCGCCGAGAACCTGCGCACGGTCATCGACGGGCTGACCCCGCTGGGCGTGCCGGTGCTGGTGGCCACCGGGTTCCGCATCCAGCTCGCCGAGCTCGGCGAACTGCCCGCCCACGTGATCGCCGCGCCGTGGGTTCCGCAGTCCGAGGTCCTGGCGCGCGCCTCGCTGGTGGTCCAGCACGGTGGCAGCGGTACGACCCTGGCCGCGCTCTCGGCCGGACTGCCCCAGCTGATCATCCCGCAGGGCGCGGACGGCCCGGCCAACGCCCAGGCCCTGCACGCCGCCGGCGCGGGCGAGTTCGTCTTCGACCTCGCGGCCGACGCCGTGACGGAGAAGGCCCGCCTCATCCTGGGCGACGAGAGCTACCGGGACGGGGCCCGCAAGATCGCGGCCGAGATCGCCGCGATGCCGTCCCCGGAGGAGGTCGCCGCCCGCCTCCCCGATTTCGCCGGCTGACACCGAACTCCCGGACGTCCATCCCCCGTCGTCCGGGCCCATGGCATCCGGTGTGCGCGGATCATCCCCCGGTCGTGCGCACACCGGATGTACCGTGGCGAGACTTGCCCTAGGTGTGGGCCCCACCGGCCGCGGCCGCTCTGCTACGGGCCCCTCCGCCGCACGACATGGCCGGCAGGTCCTCGACGGGATCCTGCGGGTCCGCGCCCGTCAGCGCCTCCACACAGTCCGTCAGCTCGCTCGCCAGCCCCACCGCCTCGGCCCGGGTGAACACTCCGGAGGCGAACTCCAGGCTCAGCAGCGGATCCGCTCCCCACCGCAGCACCCGCAGCGCGGCGTCCGCGGTGGTGCCGCCCAGGTGTCCGTGGTGGAAGCGGGACGTGAGCGGTCCCGCCTCCAGCGTCTCGGGCAGCAGTTCGTCGCAGGCCGCGAAGACCACCTGCGTCAGGGCGGGCCGGGACCGGTCACCCGGTACGCCCAGCTCGCGCGCCAGGGCCGCCGTATCGAGGTCCGCGTAACCGAGGGCCTCGCCGAACGCGCAGGCGACGCCCCGCAGGAAGTAGTCGACCCCGCCCTCCAGCTCGCAGCACACCGGCACCGTCGCCGAGCACGGCGCGACCGTGCCCAGCAGCTCGGCCGTGGGGCGCCGCGGCATCTCGGTGCCCACCAGCAGCCGTTCGTGTCCGGAGCGCCGGCCCACGGCCAGCGCCCACGCGGAGAGCAGGACGACCGCGTGCGGCACCCCGGCCCGCGCGGCCGTCGCGTCGACGGCCCCGCGCAGTCCCGGGCCGAGCCCGAACAGCACCCGGTCGCCGCGGAAGTCGAACACCGCCGGCCTCCGGCCCGGCTCCGTCAGGTCCACGACGGCGGGGAAGTCGCGCAGCCGTTCGACCCGTTGGGCGGCCAGCGCGCGCAGCGCACCGGACCGCTCGAGCCCCTCGGCCCGCCGCAGGGCCGCGTCGGAGCCGGAGCGGTCGCTCCGGTCGAGCGGCCGGCTCCGTACGGCGCGGCCGTAGTCGGCGAGCAGCTCCCGCCAGACCAGGGAGACGGACCAGCAGTCCACGGCGGCCTCGTGGTAGAGGAAGGTCAGCAGGTGCCGGTCGGCCGCCAGCCGGGTCAGGGCGAAGGCGAGCGGCGGCCGCTCCGGATGCCCGGCCAGGTGTTCCACGTCCACCGCCAGCCGCGCGTGCGCCGCGGCCACCGGGTCCTCGCCGGCGTCGGCGGGCACCTTCGGCATGACGACGAGCGGCAGCGCGTACGCGTCGAGAACGCGCCGTACGGGGCCTTGCGGCGAGGGCCCGAACGCGGTGCGCAGCCCTTCGTGGCGCGCACCCAGGGCGTCCAGGGCCGTACGCAGCGCGCCCAGGTCGAGCGGCCCGGTGAGCTCGGCGCTGAGCATGCGGTGCACCGCGGCGGCGCCGGTGTACTGCTGCGCGGTGAGGGTCGCCAGTTGCCCGGGCAGCAGGGCGCGCGGCCCGGAGCCGGCCGCCCGGGGCGCGGCGCCGCGCGGGACGGCGACGGCCCGCGCGAGGACGTCCGCGAGGGGGAGGGGGCCGAGCAGCTGGGTTATGTCCAGCGAGAGTTGCAGCTGTTCGCCGGCCAGGGCCTGGAGCCGCATGGCCTGGCCGAGCCCGCCGCCCAGCGTCATGAAGGGCGAACCCGCGGCCCTGGCGGGCAGGGTCCGGCGGTCGTGGCCCAGCAGGTCCGCCGCCAGGTCGAGCAGCTGCTCCAGGGGAGTCGGGGTCTGCATGGGGGTGGCCTCTCCGTGGGCGGTCTTGCCCCGCATGCTGCCGACCGCACCTAGAGACGCACTGGACGACCGCACCGGACGACCGCTGTGGGCACCGGCCGAAAAGCGCCCCCGCCCAAAGACAGAAACCCTATCACTGACAACTAGATTTTCACCGACAGTGCTACCGTAGTTCGCATGACCCTGAGAGAGCGCCGAGTCCGCGAGCAGGCCCAGCGCCGGCAGTTGATCCTCACCACGGCCCGCGAGATGGCCGAGGCGGAGGGCTGGGACTTCGTCACCACGCGACGGCTGGCGGAGCGCATCGAGTACAGCCAGCCCGTGCTCTACCAGCACTTCAAGAACAAGGACGCCATCGTCAACGCGGTGGCTCTCGAAGGCTTCACCGAGCTGACCGCGGCGCTGCACGCGGCCCGGCTCTCCTCGCAGGACCCGCACGCGGCCCTGGACGCGGTCGCGCGCGCCTACGCCGACTTCGCGGCCCGGGGCCCGGTCCTCTACGAGGCCATGCTCACCCTCGACGTCGGCCTGGAACACTCCGCGGCCGGTACGCCGCAGCCGCTGTCGGCGGCCTTCGCCGAGATCAGGCAGGCAGTCGAGCCGGTGGCGGCCGACCGCGACCCCGACCTCGTCGCCGAGGTGCTGTGGAGCGCCTGGCACGGCCTGGCCACCCTCACCTGGGGCCGCCGCCTGCGCCCCGACCTCGCGCAGGAGCGCCTGGCCGCCCTGACCGGCATCCTGACCGGCCCGGCGGCCCGCACGCCGTAAGGCGGCCGTCAGACCGGGCTGTTCACCGGCTCGGTCTGCTCGGCCTGCCCGGACCGCGCGCTCTCGTGCTCCTTGACCCGCTTGCCGAGCAGGATGAAGAGGAGCACGAGCCCCACCGTCAGGATGATGTGGCCCAACCCTCCGACCAGGGAGAAGAGTTCGGGAACCTCATTGCCGAGCACGGTCTGGGTGCCCCGGTAGAGCATGCTGAGGCAGGTGATCGAGAGGCCTGCGTTGTAGAACCAGAAGAAATAGGTGAACTGCTTGTTCCCGGACAGGCCGAACACCTTGTCGAGGCCGAGGACTATCAGGAAGACCAGCATGCCCAGCGCGAGCAAGTGGGTGTGGAGGACGCCGAGCTGGGTCTCGCCCTCGAAATCGTTGATCTTGGTCAGCTCGCGGTAGTACAGGCCGGAGATCACTCCGACGATCATGTAGACATGCGCCGCGACATACGACTTCCGCATCCCCGTGCCCGCTCCCTGCTGATCCAATAGTGCCCCTGACGGTGGCCATTGAAGCATCTCGCGTAGCCTGTCCGGCGGAATCGGAAGGATCACTCGAGCCCGATTCGAGTGACATTCCACGGACGCTGTAGCGGCACCACTCCGGCGTGGCGTAGTGGTCCGCCCTTTCCGGCCACTTGTCGCGCCGCGGTGTCCGGCACCCGTCAGAACCGGCTCTCGCCGTGCAGCCGGCGCAGGTATTCGTACGTGCTGGGCAGCGTCTCCAGCAGGTTCTGCTGCTGGCGCTTGACGCTGTCGAAGAGGGGTTCCGCCCCGGCCACCGAGTCGGGCATGTGGGCGAGGACCGGCATCGGCGCGTCCGGCATCAGGCCCAGACCGGCGAAGATGCAGTAGTAGCTGCCGTTCGTCCAGGTGGAACGGCTCCCGGACTCCGTGCCGTAGTACGCCGACTCGTCGGTGACCGGTGCGTCGATGGGCAGGCCCGCCCGGTAGGCGGCGACCTTCTCCCGGATGCCCTCCGGAAGCTCCAGCTCCTTGCCGGCCCGCCAGAAGGGGGTGTCGTCGCGCGGAGCGTAGTGGAAGTGCGCCTGCAGGAAGTCGCGGGTGTCGTCGAACATCACCCGGGCCTCCCGGTTGAACCGGTCCACGAGGGCGGGCTGGAAGGTGCGGTCCGGGAAGTAGCGCACCAGTTGGTGGAGGGCGGTGGTGATGAAGTGGACCCCGGTGGGCTCCAGCGGCTCCAGGAAGCCGGTACAGGCGCCGATGCCGACCACGTTCTTCACCCAGGCGCGCTCGCTGCGGCCGACCCTCAGCCGGGCGTACCCGATCCGCGTCGTCGCCGGGTCCAGGCCCCACAGGGCGCACAGCTCCGCGGCGGCCTCCTCGCGCGTGGTGAAGCGGCTGGAATAGACGTACCCGGTGCCGAACCGGCCCGGCATGGGGACCTTCCAGGTCCAGCCAGCCTTCATCGCGATGGCGGAGGTGTACGGCTCCACCCCGTGCGCGGCGTCGTCGTGCCGGACGTCGGCGGTCACCACGCTGTCGCCCAGCAGATGCCCCTCCACGCCCGTGAACGGCTCTCCCATGGCCTCGTCGAGGAGCTGTCCGCGGAAACCGGAACAGTCCACGAACAGGTCGCCGTCCAAGGCCGTGCCGTCCTCGGTGCGCAGGGCGGTGACGAAGCCCCGGCCGTCCTTGACGGTCTCGGCCAGCTCGCCCCGGACGTGGCGCACGCCGAGCTTGGCCACCGCGAAGTCCCGCAGGAAGTCGGCGAACAGCCCGGTGTCGAAATGCCAGGCGTACCGGGTGGCGGTCCGCCCGTCGAGCCAGCGCGGGGACTTCTTGGCGTCCATCACGGGCGGCTCGCGGAAGCAGGCGTAGTCGAACGGCTCCTTGGTCGTGCCTTCGAACGTCCGCTTGAACCAGTAGTGCGAGAGCGGGGTCTGGTCGTAGTCCGGCAGCAGCCCGAAGGGGTGGTAGAAGTGGTCGGGGCCCTGCGACGGCAGCGGGCGCGCCCGGGCCTCGCCCTCGCCCTCGGTACGCCAGTTCACGAAGCGGACGGCCATCTGGAAGCTGGCGTCGCACTTGCGCATCCACTCCTCCTCGTTGATGCCGAGGAAGTCGAAGAAGGAATGCTGCAGGCTCGGTACGGTCGCCACGCCCAGACTGAGCGGCGAGGCCGAGGGGGACTCCAGCACGGTGATCTCCACGGTGCCCTGGAGCGCTTTGCCGAGGTAGGCGGCCGTCATCCAGCCCGCCACCCCACCGCCGAGGACGACGACGCTTCGGACGCGGGTATCTGCGGCGGAGCTGCTCGGCATGTGCGGGTCCCTCTTCCAGGCGGCGGTCCTGACAGTCGGTGCCCAGGTTCGTGCATGTGCCTACGGAAGATCTATAGCCGTGGTGCACGTGTATGCGAAGTGGCGATATAGCCCCGGCGCGGAGGCTGATCCCGCTGAGTGCGATACCCACCCGACACAAAGGACCCCGTCATGAACAACAACAACAGCAACAACGGCAACAACGCAAACAACGGCAACAACAGCAACAACAACGCCGACAACGAGATCAACAACAACGACAACAACAACGGCAACAACAACGCCTGACCCGGGCGCACACCCCCCACGTCCGCGCGCCCCACCGCCCACCGGCGGTGGGGCGCGCGGCGCGTTCCGGAATCCTTCCTCCCAGGTGGGAGTGGTTCCTGGGCGTTAATCGAACCAAAATCGCTCCGACAGCGCCCCTCCATAGCGTCCTGCTTGTCGCCGACCGCAGCGGCAGCGAAGTGGATTCGACTAGGAGACGACGCATGCGAAGCACCCGCACCGCCCTCGCTACCACTCTTTCCGCCGTGGTCGCCGCACTGGCACTGACGGTCGGATCGGCGGGAGAGGCCGCGGCGAGCGAGCAGCCGCCCGCGCCCGTCAGCACCGGCGTACAGGGTGAGGTGCCCTGGACCGGACCGACCCCCGGTGTGATCGGTGTGATCACCGACATCGTCACGGGCATCGTCCCGGAGGTCCCCTGGACCTGAGCGCAGGGGCCGCCGCCGGCGCTCAGCCCTCCAGGACGCGGACCAGATCGTCCGGCGGTACGGGGTGCGCCCCGGCCGCCGTGACGACCCCCAGCGCCTCGCCCACCCGTTCGCGCCACACGACCGCGCCGAGCTCCTCGAAGACCGCCCGTGCCGAGGAGAGCCACCGGACGGCGTCACCGGAGCCCCGGACCGCCAGCGACAGCCCCAGATCGGTCTCGATCCGGGCGCGCAGGAACCGGTCGGACACCTCCTTGGCCACCTCCAGCGCCTGCAGCAGCACGAACTCCGCCGCCTCCCACTGGCCTTGGCGCCAGCGCGCCTCCCCGATGCCGCGCAGGGAGTGTGCCTCACCGAGGCGGTCACCGTCCTCACGGGTCAGCTCCAGCACCTTGAAGCAGGTCTGCTCCGCGCCCGCCGGATCGCCGTGCCGCAGCAGCGCCTCGGCCAGCCGGTAGGTGTTCTGGGTCTCCCCCCGGACGCTGCCGGCCTCCCGGCTCTTGGCGATGGCTTCCGTGCACAGCGCTATGCCCTCGGCGGTGTTGCCCCGCTCCAGCTCCAGCTGGGCGAGCAGGCCCAGGACATGGGACTCGCCCGCGGTGTCACCGGTCTCCCGGAAGCCCTCCAGCGCCTCCCGCGCGTCCTTGGTCGCGCCCTCCAGGTCGCCGGAGAAGCGGGCGCACAGCGCCAGGTTGCGCAGGGCCACCGCCCCGCCGTGCTTCTCGCCGTACGCGTTGAACAGCGCCACCGACCGCACCAGCACCGGCTCGGCCTCCTCGTACTGGCGCTGGTAGATGGCCAGCGTGCCCAGCGAGCGCAGCATCGTCGCCTCGCCGAGCGTGTCGCCGGTGCGGACCGCGGCGGCCAGCGCCTGCTCGGCGCAGGACCGCCAGGCCTCCAGGTAGTTGTGGGCCTCGAAGAGCGTGGTGCTGTTCACCGTCAGCGCCCAGGCGTAGGCGGCCGACCCGTCCGATTCCGCCGCCTGGTGCACGACGTCGACCAGGGCGGTGCGCTCCGACTCCAGCCACCCCACGGGGTCGGCCATCAGCTCCTCGACCAGCGCGTCCGGCAGCGCGTACGGCGTCAGGTCCCCGTACCCCATCACGTGGTTCCCGCCGTAGGTGCGCCGGCGCGCGATGTCCGCGAGGCCCAGCCAGCCGCCGTACGCCCGGGCCAGCGCGGCCTCGCGGTCCTCCTGGCTCTCCTCCGCCTGGGCGCATTCCAGCGCGAACAGCCGCAGCAGGTCCTGGAAGCGGTAGCGGGTGACGGCCCCCGAGGACGGTGCGACCTCCAGCAGCTGCGCGTCGACCAGCTGCTCGATCAGGTCCTCGGCGTCGATCGGCGTGACATCGGCCAGCGCCGCCCCCACCCAGGCCGCGAAGTCCGGGACGGTCAGCAGGCCCAGCCGACGGTACAACTGCCGGGCGGGCCCCGGCAGATCGCGGTAGCTCAGCCGGAAGCCGGCCCGCACCCCGCCCTCGCCCGGGCTCAGCTCGTCCAGCCGCCGCCGCTGGTCCTCCAGCCGCGTCACCAGGCTCCGCACCGACCAGTGCGGTTTCGCGGCCAGCCGCGCTCCGGCGATGCGCAGTGCCAGCGGCAGCCGGTCGCACAGCACCCCGAGCCGTTCCGTGGCGCCCGGATCGGCGCCGATCCGCTGCTCGCCCGCCACCTCCCCGAGGAGGGCGGTGGCCTCCTGGGGGTCCATCGCGTTCAGGCCGATGCGCAGGACGGCGTAGTCGCCGATCAGATCGTCCATCAGGTCGCGGCCGGTGATGATCACGCAGCAGCGCCCGTTCCCGGGCAGCAGCGGCTGGATCTGCTGGAAGGAGCGGGCGTTGTCCAGCACGATCAGCACGCGCTTGCCGCCCAGCACACTGCGGTAGAGCCCGGCCCGCTCGCCCGGATCCGCGGGGATCTGGTGCGTCGGCACGCCGAGGTCGCGCAGGAAGCGGTCGAGCGTGGTGGCCGGTGAGACCGGCTCGTACGCCTCGTCGTAGCCGCGGAGGTCGGCGAAGATCTGGCCGTCGGGGAACCGGGCGGCGATCTGGTTGGCCCACTGGACGGCGAGGGCGGTCTTGCCGACGCCCCCTATCCCGCTGATCGCGGCCATCGTGAGGGGCGACTGGCCCAGCCGCTCGTCCAGCATCCGGTCGAGTTCGCTGAGTTCCTTGGCCCGCCCCGTGAACGAGGCCGCCGCGACGGGGAGCTGTGCGGCGGCCGCCGTCACGGGCGCCGGGGCGGGATTGGCGCGCGGCTGGGTGAGTTCGGGGGAGTCCTGCAGCACGAGGTCGTGCAGTCCCTGCAGGGCCGAGCCCGGTTCGATGCCGAGTTCGTCGACGAGCAGCCTGCGGCCCTCGCGGTAGACCACCAGCGCGTCCGCCCTCCGCCCCGAGCGGTAGTGGGCGAGCATCAGGTGCGCCCGCGCCTGTTCGCGCAGCGGGTTCTCCGCCACCAGGGCCGTGAGCTCGGGGATCAGCAGACGGTGCCGGCCGAGCTGGAGGCGCAGGCCCGCGTACTCCTCGTGGACGTCCAGCCGCAGTTCCTCCAGGCGGGCCGCCTCCTGTTCGATCCGGGCGCCCGCGATGCCGTCCATGGCGCGGCCCCGCCACAGCGAGAGGGCCTCGGCGAAGCTGTCGCAGGCATCGGCGGTCCGGCCGCCGCGGCTGAACTCCCGGGCCTGGCGGACCCGGTCCTCGAAGAGGACCGAGTCGATGCGGTGGTCCAGCGGGTTGAGGACGTAGCCGGGGTGCGAGGTCGCGATCAGTCCCGAGGCGTCCGCCGCCGCGTTGAAGACCTTGCGCAGGCCCGCGATGCAGATGGCGATCTGGTTGCGGGCGGTGGTCGGAGCGCCGTCCGGCCACACCGCCTCGATCAGGCTGTCGACGGAGACGATCCGGCCCGGTGACAACAGCAACATGGTCAGCACGGTCCGCTGGCGGGCACCGCCCGGCCGTAAGGGCTTTCCGTCGATGTGGACATCGAGAGGGCCCAAAAGCCTGAAGACGACCTCTCGCACCGTCGCGGTCCCCCCGGTCCCCTCACATCACCTTCGTGCAATCCCCCCGGCTGCACCCGACCATGTGATCAGTTACCGGCCGGTAGATCCAGGTGGATGACTTTGTGCAGTGTGCTTTATCCGTGCGCTTCGGGCAAATGGAACGGCCGTTCGCCAAAAGGTTCCGTATAGCTGCGGCGGGGATCCCCGATAACCGCCCCCTCCACTCTGATGGCTCGGCCCGGGAAAATCCCGGCGCCCCGTCTGTCGGAGGACTCTGATGCGCCGTCGCCTCGCTGCCGTTGTCGCCACCACCGTGACCGGGATAGTCGCATTCGCGGGCCCGGCCGTCGCCGCGCCGGCCGACAAGCCCCAGGTACTGAGCAGCTGGACCCAGACCGGCGCGGCCAGCTACAACGCCTGGTCCGCCGCCCGCTCCGCGCAGGGCAGCTGGGCCGCGTACGGCTTCGACTGGTCGACCGACTACTGCAGTTCCTCGCCCGACAACCCGTTCGGCTTCCCCTTCCAGAACGCCTGCGCCCGTCACGACTTCGGCTACCGCAACTACAAGGCGGCGGGCTCCTTCAGCACGAACAAGCCGCGCCTGGACGACGCCTTCTACAACGACCTCAAGCGGGTCTGCTCCGCCTACTCCGGCGTCAAGAAGACCTCGTGCGACTCCACCGCCTGGACCTACTACCAGGCGGTCAAGGCCTTCGGCACCAGCCCGGCCGTCGACGGCAGCGCCTCCGTCTGACCGGGACGGGGACGGCCGGCGCCGTGGGTCGGCGCTGTAGCGGCCGCATAGTTTTCGGCATGCTGCCCGCCCGACCCTCGGTTACGTCACACGAACACGTGCGCAGAGAAGAGGGATCCGACCATGCAGAGCACGGCCGAAGACAGGACGGGCACCTGGGCCCCGTTGGAGATCACCGCCGACGGGGCGGGCGCCGACCGGCTCGCCGGACAGCTCGCCGACACCGCCGGTGAGGAGGGCCTCGCCGCCCTCCTCACCCGAGAGAAGGGGATCGTCCTACGGGGCTTCGGGATCACCCCCGACAGCCTCCCGGACGTACTCGACCTGCTGCTCCCCAACCGGCTCGCCTACGTCCACGGCAACTCCCCCCGGACGAAGGTCGGCGGCAACGTCTACACCTCGACCGAGTACCCGCCCGAGTTCACCATCTCCATGCACAACGAGATGAGCTACGCCCACCAGTGGCCCACCCGGCTCGCGTTCTACTGCGAGAAGGCGGCGGCCACGGGCGGCGCCACCCCCGCCCTGGACGCCGCGCGCTGGCTCGGCGCGCTCGACCCCGAGGTCCGCGAGGCCTTCGCCGGAGGCGTCCGCTACCTGCAGAACCTGCACGACGGCTACGGCCTCGGCAAGAGCTGGCAGGACACCTTCGAGACCAAGGACCGCGAGGAGGTCGAGGCCTTCCTGGCCGGCTCCGGGGCCGAATGGACCTGGAAGGCGGACGGCGGACTGCGCATCTCCCAGCACCGCCCGGCCACCACCCGCCACCCGGTCACCGGCGCCGAGGTCTGGTTCAACCAGGCCGACCAGTGGCACCCGGCCGGACTCGGCGACGACACCGCGGCGCAGCTCGCGGCGATCATGCCGGCCGAGGACCTGCCGCAGGCCGTGACCTTCGCCGACGGCAGCCCCATCCCCACCGCCTTCATCGAACAGATCCGCGACCGGGGTCTGGACAACGCCGTCGACGTCGACTGGCGCGAGGGCGACCTGCTGCTCATCGACAACGTCCTGCTGGCGCACGGCCGCCGGCCGTTCACGGGCACCCGCCGGGTCCTCGTGGCGATGTCCGGCTGATGGGCGCGTCAGGGACCCCGGCAGCACTCCGGTCCCCGGCGGTCACCGCTCTGCACCGGAACCTCCTCGACACCGGCGCCGTCCACGTCTGGCAGGGCCGCGCACCAGGCCTGCTGTCGCCGGCCGACCGGGCCGTGCTCTCCGCGCAGGAGCGCGAGCAACTGCGCGGCATGGCGGCCGGGGCGGGCGTTCCCTACGCGGGCGTCCACGCCGCCGTACGCCGGATCCTCGCCCGCTACACCGGAGTGGAGGCCGCGGCGCTGCGCATCGGCCGCCGCGCCTGCCCGCGCTGCGGGGGAGCACCCCACGGTCGGCCCGGCATCGAATGGCCCGACTGCTCACTGGAGTTCAACCTCTCGCGGTCCGGATCCCACTGGCTGCTCGCGATCGCCGCCGGCCGCCAAGTGGGCGTGGACATCGAGGACGGCGCCGCCACCGAGGTCTCCGAGGAGTCCTCGCTCCTGGTCATGTCCCGCTCCGAGCTCGCCCACATCGAGGGCAGGCCGGACGCGGAATCCCGCCGGCAGGCCTTCTTCCGCTGCTGGACCCGCAAGGAGGCCGTGCTCAAGGCGAGCGGCGTCGGCATCGTCGTCGACCTGCCGGGCGTCGAGGTACAGCCGGAAACCCGCCCCGCGGCGCTGGTCCACCACGCCGAGCCCTCCGGTCCTTCGACCTGGCGCGTCGAGGACCTCCCGCTCGTCCCGCCCCTCTACGGAGCGGTGGCCCAGGAGGCGGCCGGCGCGGGCCCCGTCGTCCACCACCGCCTGCCGGAGACGGACGCAGGGATTCGCATAGATGGCTGATAGAGGCCCCCCGCACATTGATTCAGGCATCCCTGCGGTCCAGGGAGAGAGAGGAAAAGAGTGAACCAGGCCGTACACCGAGGAATCATCTCCACCATCGGGAGCACTCCCCTCGTGGAGCTGACCCGTCTCCTCGACGGATTCCCGTCCCGCGTCTTCATGAAGATGGAGCGCCACAACCCCGGCGGAAGCATCGAGGACCGCACGGCGCTCTCCCTGGTACGGGAGGTGATCCGGCGCGAGGGCCGCGTCCCGGACGGTTCGCTCGCCGTCGAGATCTGTACCCCCGAACTCGCCGTCTCCCTCGCGCAGGTGTGCCGCTACTACGGCATCGATTTCCTCGCCCTGATGGAGGGCGGGGCACCGGACCCCTTCCCGGCGCTCCTCACCGCCTACGGGGCGCGCCACGAGACGGTCGCCCCCGGGACCGCCCCCGAGCGGATGGCGGAGATCATCGCCACCGTGTCCCCGGCGTTCCGCCTCAGCACCAGCGCCGCCCCCGTGTGGCCGCAGGAGGACAGCGACACGATGCGGGAGATCGCCGAGGCCCTGGAGAACCGGGTCGACCTGGTCCTGTGCGACCTGGCCTACCCCCGCACCCTGGGCGGCTGCGCCGAGTTCGCCAGGATCCAGGGCCTGGACACCGCCGTCATCGGGGTCAGCCGCGGGCCGGCCCCGGTGCCCACCGGCCCGCTGGCGATCCCCTTCGGCGTCGACGACGTGGTGTGGGTCGACCCGAAGGAGGCGGCCCTCATGCGGGAGCGCCTGCTGGGCGCCGAGGGGCTGCTCGCCGACTCCACGGCGGGCGCGGCCGCCGCCGCCCTCGTCCAGCTCGCCCACCGGATCCCAGCCGGATCGAACTGCGTCATCGTCGCTCCGGCCGGCGGGGACCGCTGCCCGGAGAACTTCGAGCATAAGGAAGCGACACCATGCTGATTCTGCGTCATGCCGACGTCCGGCAGATACTGGACGGGCAGGAACGCCTCGTGGCCGACGTCGTGGAAAAGACGTACAAGGCCCATGACGAAGGCCGTACCGCACTGCCGCACTCGATATTCCTGCGTTTCCCGGACTCCCCGCGCGACCGCATCATCGGTCTTCCCGCGTTCGTCGGGGGAGACGAGCCCGCGACCGGGATGAAATGGATATCCTCCTTTCCCGGAAACCTCGAACAGGGTCTGGAACGCGCCAGCGCGGCGATCATCCTCAACGAGGCGGGCACCGGCCGCCCGGCCGCCCTGGTCGAGGGCTCGGTGATCTCCGCCAAGCGGACCGCCGCCAGTGCGGCCGTCGCCGCGCGGCTGTTCACCGCCGAGCCCGACACCCACGGCGCCGCACTCATCGGCTGCGGCGTCATCAACCTGGAAGTGCTGCGCTTCCTGCGCTCGGAACTGCCGGGGCTGCGCCACGCCACCGTCCACGACCAGGACCCGGCCCGCGCCGCGCTCTTCGCCCGCCGCGCCGCCGAGCTCACCGGCCTCGGCGTGACGGTCGCGGACACGGTCGGCGAGGCCCTCGCGGCCCACCGCCTGGTCTCCCTCGCCACGACCGCCGCCACGCCCCACCTGGACCTCGCTCCGCTCGCCCCCGGGTCCACCGTCCTGCACGTCTCCCTGCGCGACATCAAGGTCGAGGACATCCTCGCGGCGCAGAACGTCACCGACGACACCGACCACGTCAGCCGCGAGCAGACCTCGGTCCACCTCACCGAACAGGCCACCGGGAAGCGGGACTTCGTCGACGCCGAGATCGGACGGATCCTGCGCGACCCCGCCTCCTTCCGCCGCGACCCCGCCCGCACCCTCGTCTACTCCCCCTTCGGACTCGGCGCCCTCGACATCGCCCTGGCCGCCCGGGTCCACGCCGAAGCCGCCGCCAAGGGGCTGGGCGTGGAGGTGGAGGGCTTCCTGCCCGGGGAGACCCGCCCCTCATGAAGCCTGGACGCCGCGCCCTCGCCCAAGGGCTGCGCGAGACCATCGGTGGCACCCCGCTGGTGGCGCTGGACCGGATCCTGCCCGACTTCCCGTCCCGGATCTACGCCAAGATGGAACGCTTCAACCCCGGCGGCAGCATCAAGGACCGCACCGCCCTGCGCCTGCTCGCGGACAAGGTCGCCACCGGCGAACTCGAACCGGCCCGGTCCGTGGTCGTCGAGTCCAGCTCCGGCAACCTCGGGGTGGGACTGGCCCAGCTGTGCCGCAGCTTCGGCCTGCGGTTCATCTGCGTCGTCGACGCCCGCACCACCGCGCGCAACATCGACCTCCTGCGCGCCTACCAGGCCGAGGTCGAGATCGTCACCGAACCCGACCCGCAGACCGGCGAGTTCCTGCCCTCCCGGCTGCGCCGGGTCCGGGAACTGACCGAGCAGCTCCCCGGTGCCTACTGGCCCAACCAGTACAGCAACCCGCTCAACCCGATCGCACACCACCGCACGATGGAGGAGATCGACCGTGCGCTCGGCGGCCGCGTCGACTACCTCTTCTCGGCCGTCAGCACCTTCGGAACCCTGCGGGGCTGCGCCGAGTACATCCGCGCGAACGACCTGGACACCACCGTCGTGGGAGTGGACGCCGCCGGCAGCGCCATCTTCGGCAACCCGCCCGGTCCCCGGCTGCTGCCCGGCCACGGCGCGGCCATCCGGCCGCCGCTCGCCGACCTGACCCTGGCCGACGAGGTGGTCCACGTACCCGACCTCGACAGCGTCGCCGCCTGCCGTCGGCTGGTGCGCCGCGAGGCCGTCCTCGCGGGGGCCTCCTCCGGAGCCGTCGTCGCGGCCCTGGAACAACTCGCCGACCGGATCCCTGCGGGCTCCCAGTGCGTGCTCGTCTTCCCCGACGGCGGGGACCGCTACCTCGACACCGTGTACTCCGACGCCTGGGTCACCCGGCACTTCGGAGCGGTCTCCCACCTGTGGGAGCCCCCCCTCACCACCTCCGTATGACACCCGCCCGACCCCCTCTCCAGGAGACAGCCATGTCCGAACAGCAGTCCGTTCCCGCCGCATTCCGCGTGGTCCACAACGACGAGGAGCAGTTCTCGGTCTGGTGGGCCGACCGCGACCTCCCGGCCGGCTGGCACGCCGAGGGCACCGAAGGCAGCCGCGAGGAGTGCCTCGCGCACATCGACGAGATCTGGACCGACATGCGTCCGGCCAGCCTGCGCCGCCGCATGGCGGAGCAGGCCGCCGGCTGACCCGCACCGTCGCCCGGCACCGTCGCTCCGCCGCACCGTCGCTCCGCCGCACCGTCGCTCCGCCGCACCGTCGCTCCGCCGCACCACGGCGGGCCGTGCGCACGGCTCAGGCACCACCCGTGCGCACGGCCCGCCCGCACCACACCGCTTCCGGGGTTCGCCCGACGATCTCATTAGGAGTGCCAGCGCTATGTTCGAACCGCGGACGGGATCCTCGCCCGACGAGATCCCCCTCACCCACCACCTCGTCGCCCGTCAGGCGTCCAGGACACCGGGAGCGGTCGCCGTCGTCGACGGCCGACGCAGCATCGGCTATGCGGAACTCGACCGCTCGGCCAACCAGCTCGCCCACCACCTGCGCGCCCTGGGCGCCGGCCCCGAGGTGCCCGTCGCCGTCTGCCTCCCGCGCGGCCACGAGCTCGTCACCGCCCTGCTCGCGGTCTGGAAGGCCGGGGCGGCGTACGTGCCCCTCGACCCGGAGCAGCCCCCGGCCCGCCTGGCCTGGCTGGTCAAGGACACCGGCGCGGCCGTGGCCGTCACCTCGGCGGACGCGGCCGACGCCGTCCTCGCCGCAGGCGCCCGCCCGGTCGTCCCCGCCGAACTCGGCGAGACGCTCGCCGCCCTGCCCGACCACGCGCCCGGGACCGGCCCGGACCCGGCCAACGCCGCCTACGTCCTCTACACCTCCGGCTCGACCGGCCGCCCCAAGGGCGTGGTCGTGCCCCACGCCGGCATCGCCAACCGCATCGACTGGGCGGTGCGCAGCCTCGCCCTCACCCCCGCCGACCGCGTCCTGCAGAAGACCGCCCCCACCTTCGACGCGCACTGCTGGGAGATCTTCGCCCCCCTGACCTGCGGCGCCAGCGTCGTCATCGCCCCCGCGGGCGTGGAGCGCGACCCGGCGGCCATGGTCCGCGCCGTCGGTGACAGCGCGGCGACCGTCCTCCAGGTCGTCCCGTCCGTCCTGCGGATGCTGGTCGAGGAGAGCGGCTGGGAGCGCTGCGCCCCCCTGCGGGCCGTCACCTGCGCCGGCGAGCCGCTGCACGCCGAACTCGCCCAGCGGCTGCGGCAGCTGTCCGCCGCCGAGCTGTGGAACACCTACGGTCCCACCGAGTGCTCCGTCGACGTCGCCGCCCACCGCTTCGACCCGGCGCAGACCTCCGGCCTGGTCCCCATCGGCCGCCCCATCGACGGCATCCGGCTGCTCGTCACCGACCCGGCCGGCGCCCCCGTGGGCGTGGGCACCCCCGGTGAGCTGCACATCGGCGGCACCGGCGTCGCCCGCGGCTACGCCGGACGGCCCGGCCTGACCGGCGACCGGTTCGTGCCCGACCCCTACGCCAAGGACGGCTCCCGCCTCTACCGCACCGGCGACCGGGTGCGCTGGCGGGCCGACGGCGTCCTGGAGTTCCTCGGCCGCCTCGACGACCAGGTCAAGATCAACGGTGTCCGCATCGAACCCGGCGAGATCGAGGCCCAGCTCGCCGCGCACCCGGCCGTCGCCGGCGCCGTGGTCACCGCCTACGCCCTGCCCGACGGTGCGAAGCGGCTCGCCGGCTACGTCCGCCTGCGCGACGGCGAAACCCTCCCGGACCTGCGCGGCTTCCTCCAGGAGCGGCTCCCCGCGACCCACGTTCCCGGGGTCTTCGTCGAGCTCGACTCCTTCCCCCTCACCACCAGCGGCAAGGTCGACCGGCGCGCGCTGCCCGCCCCCGGCACCACCGCCGACACCCGCGCCACCCGCCACCGCGCGCCCGCCACCGCCGCCGAACGGCTCGTCGCCGGCGTCTGGCAGGACATCCTCAAGCTCGATTCGGTGGGCCTGGACGACGACTTCTTCCGGCTCGGCGGCACCTCCCTCCAGCTCACCCGCCTCGCGTCCCGGCTGCGCGCCGTCTCCGGCCGCGAGATCCAGCTGCGCGGGCTGTTCGTGGAGACCACCCTCGCCGGACAGGCCGCCCTGCTCGGCCCCGCGGACGAGCCCGGCCCGCGCCCCGTCCCGCGCGGAACGCCGCTGCCGCTCTCCTACGGCCAGCGCGGCATGTGGTTCCTCGACCGGATCGCCCCCCAGGGCCCCGACTGGGTCTCCTGGGTACAGCTCGACGTACCCGCCGAGGCCGGCCCGGACACCGTCCAGCAGGTCGTCGACGCCCTGACCGACCGTCACGAGGCGCTGCGGACCCGCTACGTCGAGACCGACGGCGAACCCCTGCAGATCATCGACCCGGCCGTCCGCGTGGAGGTCCGTACCGCCCGCGCCGCCGCCGGCGAGACGGGCGCCCTGCTCGCCGCCGACCGGGCCCACGGCTTCGACCTGGAACACGGCCCGCTGCTGCGCGCCCTCCTGGTCCGGGCCGAGGACGGCAGCCAAGTCCTCGGCCTGGCCATGCACCACATCACCACCGACGGCTGGTCCAGCGGCATCCTGGAGCGCGAGTTCGCCCTGCTGACCGAGGCCGCGCTGGCCGGCACCCGGCCGCTCGGATCCGTCCTGCCCGCCCTCCCCGTCCAGTACGCCGACTACGCGGCCTGGCAACGCGGCCGACTCACCGAGGCCGCCCTCGCCCCGGCCCTGGCGCACTGGCGCACCCAGCTGGACGGAGCGCCCGAGCTGGCCCTGCCCACCGACCGGCCCCGCCCCGCGGTCCGCGACGGCAAGGGCGCGGCCGCCCTCTTCGAGGTCCCCGCCGATGTCGTCGACGGCCTCACCGCACTGGGCAAGCGCCACGGCGCCACCCCGTTCATGACCCTGCTGACCGCGTACGCGGCCGTACTGGGCCGCCACAGCGGCCAGTGGGACCTGTCCATCGGCACCCCGGTGGCCGGCCGCGGCCTGCCCGAACTCGAAGGTGTCGTCGGCTTCTTCCTCGGCAGCCTCGTGCTCCGCTGCCGCCTGGACGGCTCCCGGACCTTCGCCGAGGCCCTGGACGCCGTCGCCGGCACCGCCAAGGACGCCTTCGCGCAGCCCGAGCTGCCCTTCGAACGCCTCGTCGAGGAACTCGTACCCGACCGCGACCTCGCCCGGACCCCGCTCTACCAGGTCGCCTTCGACCTGCACGGCGGAGAGTTCAACGGCCGCGTCGAGGACGAGCGGGCCCGCGCCGACCTGCGCGACGCCTGGCGGATCGCCCACACCGACCTCACCCTGATGATGCGCCCGGGCCCCGACGGCTCCTTCTTCGGCGCCTTCGAGTACGCCACCTCCCTCTTCGACGCCGCCACCGCCGAACGCCTGGCCGGACACTTCACCCGGGTGCTCGCCGCCGTGGCCGCCGACCCCGAGCTGCGCCTGGACGCCCTGGAGCTCGCCGGCCCCGAGGAGCGGGCCGAGACCACCGCCCGCAGCAGCGCCCCCGCCCTGCCCGCCGGCCCGGCCGTGCCCGAGCTGATCGCCGCCCAGGCCGCCCGCACCCCCCGAGCGACCGCCGTGCGCGGCGACGGCTTCACCCTCACCTACGCCGAACTGGACGCCCGGGCCAACCGGATCGCCCACCACCTGCGCTCCCTGGGCACCCGCCCCGACTCGGCCGTCGGAGTCCTGCTCGACCGCGGACCCGACCTGCACGCCGCGCTGCTGGGCGTCTGGCGGGCGGGAGCCGCGTACGTCCCGCTCGACCCGGCGTTCCCCGCGGGCCGCGTCGAGGCGATGCTCGACGTGGCCGGCGCCCGCACGGTCCTGACGCGCGACGGGTACACCGCACGCTTCGCGGACGGCGCCCGCACCGTCGTCGACCTCGGTGACCCCGACGGCCGCATCGCCGCCGCTCCCGCCGACGCCCCCGCCGTCCCGGCCGACCAGGACCGGCTGGCGTACGTCATCTTCACCTCCGGCTCGACCGGCACCCCCAAGGGCGTCGGAGTCCCGCACCGGGGCCTGGCCCACCACCTCGCCTGGGCCACCGCCACGCTCGCCGGGGCTGGCGACGGCGGCAGCGCCGTCTTCTCCTCGGTCGCCTTCGACCTGGTCGTACCGAACCTGTGGGCCCCGCTGACCTGCGGGCAGGGCGTGCACCTCCTGCCCGGCAACCTCGACCTGTCCGAACTGGGCAAACGCCTCGCCGACGGTGGACCGTACAGCTTCCTCAAGCTGACCCCCGGTCACCTGGAGATCCTCGGCCACCAGCTCGACGACGAGCAGGCCGCCGCCCTCGCCCCGGTCGTGGTCGTCGCCGGCGAGGCCCTCCAGGGCTCCCTCGCCGACCACTGGGCACGCCTGCTGGGCCCCGGCGGACTCGTCAACGAGTACGGCCCGACCGAGACCTCCGTCGGCACCTGCATCCACCCGCTGACCGCCCCGGTCGCCGAGGGCATCGTCCCGATCGGCTCCCCGCTGCCCGGCATGGTGATGCGGGTCCTCGACGCGAACCTGCGCGAGGTCCCGCTCGGCGCCACCGGCGAACTGCACGTCGGCGGCACCGGAGTGGCCCGCGGCTACCTCGGCCGCCCCGGACACACCGCCGACCGGTTCCTGCCCGACCCGCACGGCCCCGCCGGCGCCCGCCTCTACCGCACCGGAGACCTGGTCCGGCGACTGCCCGGCGGCGCCGTCGACTTCCTCGGACGCGGCGACGACCAGGTCAAGATCCGCGGTCACCGCATCGAGCTCGGCGAGATCCGCGCCGTACTCGCCGGACACCCCCGGCTGCGCGACGCGGTCGTCGTCACCCACCGCACGGCCTCCGGCGAACTCGCCCTCGCCGGCTACACGGTCGCCGCGGGAGAACAGGCGCCGACCGAGGAGGAGCTCCAGGCGTACTGCGCCCGCCGGCTCCCCGACTACATGATCCCGCCGGTCCTCGTCCCCGTCCCGGCCATCCCGCTGAACGCCAACGGCAAGCTCGACAGGGCCGCCCTGCCCGCCCCGGCCGCCGCCCCCGCTCCCGAGGCCGGCCCGGCCGCCCCGCTGAGCCCCGCCGAGCAGCGCATCAGCGAGATCTGGCACGACATCCTGGGCCGCGAGGTCACCGCGCACGACCACTTCTTCCGCAGCGGCGGCAACTCCATCCTCGCCATCCGCCTCATCGCCGAACTCCACGAGGAGTTCGACATCCACCTGCCCGTCCGCACGGTCTTCGAGCAGCCGACCGTCGCGGGCCAGGCCCAGGCGGTCGAGGACGCCATACGCGCCGAGATCGACGAGCTTTCCGACGAGGAGCAGCACGCATGAGCATCGACCAGAGCGCACAGCCGGCGATCTCCGCCGCCGACGCCCGTGAAGAGCTGCTGCGCCGCAGACTCGCCGGACGCGGCGCCGCCCGCCGCCGCCCCGCCATCCCCGCCGCCGACCGCTCGGCGCCCCTGCGCCTCTCCCACGGCCAGCAGCAGATGTGGTTCCTGAACCGGCTGGAGCCGGAGAGCACCGAGTACCTCGTCCCCCTCGTCCTGCGCCTGCGCGGCGCCCTGGACGCCGCCGCCCTGGAGCGCGCCTTCGACGAGGTGTGCGCCCGCCACGAGATCCTGCGCACCCGCTACGCCATGGACGGCGCCGAACCCGTCCAGATCGTCGAGGCCCCCGGCGCCGCCGGCATCGCCCTCACCGACCTGCGCCACCCGGCCGACGCCGGCCCGCAGGCCCCGGAGCGGGCCGCCCGCGAAGCCCTCGCCCGCGAACTGGCCACACCCGTCGACCTCACCCACGACCTCCCGGTGCGCGCCACCCTGCTGCGCCTCGCCGACGAGGACCACGTCCTGGCCGTCGTCTTCCACCACATCGCCTGCGACGCCTGGTCCACCCAGGTCTTCGCCGGGGAACTCTCCAGCCTCTACGCCGCCCACGCACAGGGCCGCGAGATCAACCTGCCCGCCCCCACCCTCCAGTACGCGGACTTCGCCGCCTGGCAGCGCACCGAACTCACCGGCGCCCGCCTGGACCGCCAGCTCGACCACTGGCGGCGCACGCTCGCCGGCATCGAGCCCGTGGAACTCCCCACCGACCGGCCCCGGCCCGCGGTGCGCGACCACCGCGGCGCCGAGGTGCCCTGCGCCCTCCCCGACGGCCTCGGCGAGCGCGTGCGCTCCCTGGCCCTCGCCCACGACACCACCCCGTTCACGGTGTTCCTCACCGCCTTCCAGCTCCTGGTGTCCCGCTGGACCGGACGCACCGACATCCCCGTCGGCACCGTCGTCTCCGGGCGCAACCGGCCCGAGCTCCAGCAGCTCATCGGCTACGGCATCAACAGCCTCGTCCTGCGCGGCGTGTGGAGCGACGGCGCCACCTTCGGCGAACTCCTCGACCGGGCCCGCGCGACCGTGCTCGACGCCTTCGACCACCAGGACGTCCCCTTCGCCCGCCTGGTCGACGAGCTCCAGCCGCAGCGCGACATGTCCCGCACCCCGCTCTACCAGGTCGGCTTCACCCTCCACGAGCAGCGCTACGACGCCTTCGACCTGCCGGGCCTGAGCGTCGAGCCCTTCCTGGAGAGCGACGGCATATCCAAGAACGAGCTCTCGCTGCGCGTCCTGGAGCGTCCGGACGGAGGCTTCGACGCCCAGCTCCAGTACGCCACCGCCCTGTTCGACCAGGACACCGTCCGCCGCATGGCCCGTCACCTCGCCCTGCTGCTGCAGGACGCCGTCGACCGCCCGGACGTCCCCGCCGAGCGCCTGCGGATCCTGGACCGGGCCGAGCGGGCCGTGGTCACCGGAGCCCTGGACGGACACCGCCCCGAGGCGGCCCCCGCCGCCTGCCCGCACGAGCTGTTCGAGCGCCGGGCCGCCCTCACCCCGGACGCCACCGCGGTCGTCGCCGGCCCCGACACCCTCACCTACCGCGAGCTCAACGAGCGGGCCAACCGCATCGCCCACCACCTGCGCGGCCTCGGCGCCGGCCCCGAACAGCTGGTCGGCCTCTGCCTGGAGCGCGGCCCGCTGCTCCTCCCCGCCCTCCTGGGCATCCTGAAGTCAGGCGCCGGCTACCTGCCCCTGGACCCGGCCAACCCCGCCGACCGGCTCGCCTACGTGGTCGCCGACGCAGGCGCCCGCCTGGTCCTCACCAGCACCGCGCTCGCCCCCGTCCTGGACGGCGTGCACGACGGCCCCCTGGTCGTGCTCGACGGCGCCGACGCCCCGGCCGTCGCGGCCGCGCCCACCGCCGACCCGGCGCCCGCCGCGACCCCGGACAACCTCATCTACACCATCTACACCTCCGGTTCGACCGGCCGGCCCAAGGGCGTCGCCCTCACCCACGCCAACGTCAGCCGCCTGATGAGCACGGCCCAGGAGCACTACGGCTTCGACGCGACCGACGTCTGGAGCATGTTCCACAGCTACGCCTTCGACGTCTCCGTCTTCGAGATGTGGGGCGCGCTCCTGCACGGCGGCACCCTCGTCGTCGTCCCCCAGGACGTCACCCGCTCCCCGGAGGAGTTCCTGACCCTGCTCGCCGACCGCGGCGTCACCGTCCTCAGCCAGACCCCCACCGCCTTCCGGGCCCTGGTCACCGCCGCCGCCGACGGCGACCCGCGCCTGGAACGCCTGGCCCTGCGCCACGTCGTCTTCGCCGGCGAGAAGCTGGAGACCGCCGAACTGCGCCCCTGGACCGACCGCATGGGCCTGGACGCCCCGGCGCTGGTCAACATGTACGGAATCACCGAGACCACCGTGCACTCCACCTTCCACCGGCTCGGCGCCGAGGACCTGGACCGCACCGCGCCCAACCGCGTCGGGTACCCGCTCTCCGACCTCGCCATCCGCCTCCTCGACCGCGGCGGCCGCCTCGTGCCCCTGGGCGTGCCCGGCGAGATCCACGTGGCCGGCCCCGGCGTCGCCCGCGGCTACCTGGGCCGCCCCGCGCTGACCGCCGAACGCTTCGTACCCGACCCGTACGGCCCGGCCGGATCCCGCATGTACCGCTCGGGCGACCTGGCCCGCCGCCGGCCCGACGGCAGCCTGGAGTTCCTCGGCCGCATCGACCACCAGGTCAAGATCCGCGGCTACCGCATCGAGCTCGGCGAGATCGAGACGGCACTGGCCGCCCTGGACGGCGTCCGCCAGGCCGTGGTCGTCGTCCGCGAGGACGCGCCCGGCGACCGCCGCCTCACCGGCTACGTCGTCGCGGACGCGGCGCGCGAGATCGACGCCCGCGCCCTGCGCGCCGAACTGGCCCGCTCCCTGCCCGAGTACATGGTCCCCGCCGTCCTCGTCCCCCTCGACGCGGTCCCGCTGACCACCAACGGCAAGCTCGACCAGCGCGCCCTGCCCGCCCCGGCCGACGCGGCGGCCGCCCCCGGCCTGGACGCCACCGCCCCCCGCACCCCCGTCGAGGAGCAGGTCGCCACCGTCTGGGCACAGGTGCTCGGCACCACCCGGATCGGCGTCCACGCCGACTTCTTCGAACTCGGCGGCGACTCCATCCGCGCCGTCGCCCTGGTCGGCGCCCTGCGCGCGGCCGGCTTCGACATCGCCGTCCGCGACGTCTTCGGGCACCGCACCGTCGCCCGCGTCGCGGAGCTCATCACCGGCCGCCCCGCCGCCCCCGCCGAGACGCGCACGGCGCCCTTCGCGCTGGTCTCCGACGAGGTCCGGGCCCAGCTGCCGGCCAACGCCACCGACGCGTACCCGCTCTCCCAGAACCAGCTCGGCATGCTCATCGAGATGCTGACCGGCGACGGCGGACGCAACCTCTACCACAACGTCTCCAGCTTCCGGATCCGCGACGAGCACCCGTACGCCCCGGCCGCGATGGCGGAGGCCGCCCGGATCGTCACCGCACGCCACGAGGTGCTGCGCACCTCCATGGACCTCTCCGGGTACGGCGTCCCGCTCCAGATCGTGCACGCCGCGGCCGAACTCCCCGTCGGCCACCAGGACCTCTCCGGCCTCGGCCCGGACGAGGTCCGGGCCGAGCTGGTGGCCCACACCGAGCGCGAGCGGGCCCGCCTGTTCGACCTGGCCACCCCCTCGCTGATGCGGTTCTTCGCCCACGCCACCGACGACGGCGGCTGGTGGCTCTCGGTCACCGAATGCCACCCGCTGCTGGAGGGCTGGAGCCACCACTCGCTCCTGATGGAACTCCTCGGCGTCTACCGGGCGGTGCGCGACGGCCGCGAGCCCGAACGCTTCGAGGCTCCCGCCCTGCGCTTCGCCGACTTCATCGACGGCGAACTGCGCTCCCTGCGCTCGCCCGAGGACCGCGCCTACTGGGAAGGCGTCGTCACCGCCCACTCCCCGTTCACCCTCCCCGCCACCTGGCGCCCCGCGGACGGCGAGCCCGCCGGCACCCTCCAGGCCGCGGCCGACTGGCGCGACCTGGAGCCCGCCCTGCGCGCCCTGGCCGTCAAGGCCGGCGGCTCCCTCAAGAGCGTCCTGCTCGCCGCCCACCTCAGCGTCCTCGCCCGCCTCACCGACGAGGAGTCCTTCCACTCGGGCCTGGTCTGCGACGCCCGGCCCGAGGCCGTCGGAGCCGACCGGGTGTACGGCATGTACCTCAACACCCTGCCCTTCGTGATGGACCGCACCGCGGCCACCTGGCGCGAGCTCGTCCGTCAGGTCTTCGACCGCGAGGCCGCCCTGTGGGCCCACCGGCGCTTCCCGCTCCCCGCACTCCAGAGCGCCTGGGGCGGCGGCGGCCGGCTCCTCGACGTCTACTTCAACTACCAGGACTTCCGCCAGGTCGACACCGCGACGGTGGACCACGCGGAGGGACTGGACGACAGCCCCACCGAGTTCCCCCTCACCGTCTCCTCCCGGGCCGGGCACGTCATCGTCACCGCCTCCCGCCAGGCCCTCGACCAGCGGGCCGTCGACCGGCTCACCACCCTCTACCGCTCCGTGCTGGAGTCCATGGCGGGCGACCCCGAAGGCGACGCCCGCGCCGCGCTCCTGCCGCCCGCCGAACGCGCCCTGCTGCTCGGCGACTGGGCCCACACGCCCGGCGCCCCGGCCACCCACACCGTGCCCCGGCTCCTCGCCGACCGTGCCGCCCGCACCCCCGGCGCCCCGGCCGTCGTCGCCGACGCGGCCACCCTGAACCACGGTGAACTGCACGAGCGGGCCGGCCGGATCGCGCACGCCCTGCGCGGCCTGGGCGCCGGCCCCGAGTCGGTCGTCGCCGTCCTCCTCGACCGCACCACCGACCTGCTGCCCACCCTGATCGGCGCCTGGCAGTCCGGCGCCGCCTACGTGCCGATGGACACCTCCTGGCCCGCCGAGCGGCTGCGCGCCGTCCTCTCCGACGCCGGATCCCCGGTCCTGGTCACCGACGCGGCCCACGCCCACCTCGCCTCCGAGGTGACCGGCGGCGGTACTCACGTCCTGCTGGCCGACGGCGAACTGGCCCCGGCCCCCGCCGGATCCGCCGTCCTCGACCCGGACCCCGACACGCTCGCCTACGTCATCTACACCTCGGGCTCGACCGGCCGCCCCAAGGGCGTCCAGGTCTCCCACCGCAGCCTCGCCGGATACCTGGACTGGGCCGTGGAGGACTACCTCGCCGCGGGGACCTCCCAGGACGCCCCGCTGTTCTCCTCCGTCGCCTTCGACCTCGTCGTGCCCACCCTCTACGCCCCCCTGCTGGCCGGCGGCGCGGTGCACCTGTTCGGCCCCGGCCGGGACCTGTCCGAACTGGGCGACTGGCTCGTCGCCCACGGCCCGTACGGGTTCGTCAAGCTCACCCCCGGCCACCTGGAGATGCTCGCCCACCAGCTCGGCGACGGCCGCGCCGAGGGCCTCGCCCCGGTACTGGTCGTCGGCGGCGAGGCGCTGCTGACCCGCACCGCCGCCCACTGGTGCGCCCTGCTCGGCGGCGGCCGCGTCGTCAACGAGTACGGCCCCACCGAGATCACCGTCGGCAACAGCGTCTTCGACGTCACCGCGGAAAGCACCCTCCGGGGCGAGGTCGTACCGATCGGCCGCCCCGTCCCGGGCACCTCCCAGTACGTCCTGGACACCCGGATGCAGCCCGTGCCCACGGGCGTCACCGGCGAGCTCTACATCGGCGGCCCCGGCCTGGCCCGCGGCTACGCCGGCCGGCCCGGCGCCACCGCGGACCGCTTCGTACCCGACCCCTACGGGCCCGCCGGCGCCCGCCTCTACCGCACCGGCGACCTCGCCCGGGTGCTCCCCGGCGGCGACGTCGACTTCCTCGGCCGCGGCGACGACCAGGTCAAGGTCCGCGGCTACCGCATCGAACCGGCCGAGATCGACACCGTGCTGAGCGCCCACCCGGCCGTCGCCGAGGCCCGTACGGTGCTCCGCGAGGACACCCCGGGCGACCGCCGCCTCGTCGCCTACCTCGTGCCCGCCGCGGACGCCGCGCGGGACGGCTCCCACCCGGCCGCCCCCGACACCGCGGAACTGGCCGCCCACTGCGCCGCCCTGCTGCCCGACTACATGGTCCCGGCCGCCTTCGTCACCCTCGACAGGCTGCCGCTGACCGCCAACGGCAAGCTCGACCAGCGCGCCCTGCCCGCCCCCACCGCGACCGGCCGCGCCGCCTGGACCGCCCCGCGGACCGAGACGGAGGAGCGCGTCGCCGCCGTGTGGCGCACCGCCCTCGGCGCGGACCGCGTCGGCGTCCTGGACAGCTTCTTCGAGCTCGGCGGCGACTCCATCCGGGCCGTCGGCCTCGTCGGCGCCCTGCGCACCGCCGGCTACGACGTCACCGTGCGCGACGTCTTCGAGAGCCGCACCGTCGCCGCCCTGTGTGAACGCATCACCGGCCGCCCGGCGCCCGCCGGACCGGCCCCGGCCGTCGTACCGTTCGCCCTGGTCAGCGCCGAGGACCGGGCCGCCCTGCCCGCCGGGCTCACCGACGCCTACCCGCTCTCCCAGAACCAGCTCGGCATGATCGTCGAGAGCATCGCCGGCGACGGCCGCAACCACTACCACGACCTCACCTCCTTCCTCCTGAAGGACGAACGGCCCTTCGACGCGGACCTCTTCGCGCAGGCACTGCGGGCCGTCACCGCCCGCCACGACATCCTGCGGACCTCCTTCGACCTCACCTCGTACACGGCGCCCCTCCAGCTGGTGCACGCCGAACCGGCCGTCCCCTTCGCCCACACCGACCTGTCCGCCCTCGGCGAGGACGCCCGCCGCGCCGCCCTCGCCGACTTCACCGCCGCCGAACGCGCCCTCCCCTTCGACCTGGGCTCCGACGCGCCCCTGTTGCGCGTCCACGTACACGTCCAGGGCCCGGACGCCTGGCGCTGCTCCTTCACCAAGCACCACGCCGTCCTCGAGGGCTGGAGCTACCACACCCTGCTCGGCGAACTCGTCGACTCCTACCGCGCCCTGTGCGCCGGCCGGCAGCCGTCCGCCGCCGCGCCCGCCCTGCGCTACGCCGACGCCGTGGCCGCCGAGCTCGCCGCACTGGACTCCGCCGAGGACCGCGCCTACTGGGCCTCCGTCCTCCACGGCCGCGCCCCCTACGCCCTGCCCGAGGCCTGGGCCGACGCGACCGGCGCGGACCCCGTGCCCGTCGTGGCCGGCTGCTCCTACGCCGAACTGACCCCGCGGCTGCGCGCCCTGGCCGCCGAGGCCGGCGTCCCCCTCAAGAGCGTGCTGCTCGCCGCCCACCTGACGGTGCTCGGCCGCGTCACCGACGAGGCCGAGTTCTTCACCGGCCTGGTGGGCCACACCCGCCCGGAGACCCCCGGCGCCGACCGGCTGCTCGGCATGTACCTCAACACGCTGCCCTTCCCCCACGACACCGCCCAGCGCACCGCCGCCACCTGGGGCGAGCTCGTCCGGCTGGTGTTCGCCCGGGAGACCGAGGCCTGGCCGCACCGCACGTACCCGATGCCCGCGCTGCAGAGCGAGTGGGGCGGCGGCCGCCGCCTCGTCGACGTGCTCTTCAGCCACCTCGACTTCGGGGCGGCCGGCCACGGCAGCGCCGAGGACGAGGGCAACGGCATCAACAGCAGCTCCACGGAGTTCTCCCTCTGGGTCACCACCCTCGACGGGATCGTCAGCCTGCGCTCCGACACCCGTACCCTCACGCAGGACCAGGCCGACCTGCTCGCGGGGATGTACCGCTCCGTGCTGGAGGCGATGGCCTCCACCGGGGCGGCCGGCCCCGCCCTGGAGGACGACCACCTGCCGGCCGCGGAGCACTGGCTCGCCGTCGCCACCGCCGCGCAGGCCCCCGCCCCGCTCACCACCGTCCACGGGGAGTTCGAGGCGCGGGCCGCCGAGACCCCGGACGCCGTCGCGGTGACCGGGGACGGCGCCGACCTCACCTACGCCGACCTCGACGCCCGGGCCACCGCGGTCGCCGCGGCGCTCACCGCCGCCGGGGTCGCACCCGGCGCCGTCGTCGGCGTCCACCTGGAGCGCTCCGCCGCGCTGGTCGCCGTACTCCTGGGCGTCCTCAAGGCGGGCGCCGCCTACCTGCCCCTGGACCCCGGATACCCGGCCGAACGGCTCGCCTTCATGACCGAGGACGCCGGGGCGTCCGCCCTGGTGACCACCACCGGCCGGGCCGGCCTGCTGCCCGGCTGGTCCGGCCCCACCCTCCACGCCGACACCCTCTGCGCCGACGCGCAGGCCGCCGCAGGCCGCCCCGGTGTCCCCGCGAGCCCCGAGCACCTGGCGTACGTGATGTACACCTCCGGCTCGACCGGCACGCCCAAGGGCGTCGCGGTCCCGCACCGCGCCGTCGTCCGCCTCGTCCGCGAGGCCCCCGGCCTGGAGCTCGACGCGGCCACCCGGTTCGCGCACGCCGGCTCCATCTCCTTCGACGCCGCCACCCTCGAACTGTGGGGACCGCTGCTCAACGGAGGACGCACCGTCGTCCTCGCCCGCGAGACCGTCCTCGAACCCCAGGTCCTGGCCGACGCCCTGCGCGCCCACGGCGTCACCCACCTGTGGCAGACCGCCTCCCTGTTCAACCACACCGTCGCCACCGTCCCGGACGCCGTCGCCGGCATCGGCACGGTCCTGATCGGCGGCGAGGCCCTCGACCCGGTCACGGTCCGCACCGTCCTCGCCCACGGCGCACCGCGCCGCCTCCTCAACGGCTACGGCCCCACCGAGAACACCACCTTCTCCACCACCCACCACATCGCGGAACTCGCCCCCGACGCCGTGTCCGTACCGATCGGCACGCCCATCCCGCGCAGCAGCGCCCACGTCGTCGACGCCTGGCTGCGGCCTGTGGGCCGAGGCGTCCCGGGCGAACTGCTCGTCGGCGGCGCGGGACTGGCCCACGGCTACATGGGCCGCCCGGCCCTGACCGCCGACCGCTTCCTGCCCGACCCCTTCGGGCCGCCCGGATCACGCCTCTACCGCACCGGCGACGTGGTCCGCAGGCTCCCCGACGGCACCCTGGAGTACCTGGGCCGCGCCGACGGGCAGATCAAGCTCCGCGGCTACCGCATCGAGCTCGGCGAGATCGAGACCCGCCTCGCCGCCCACGAGGGCGTGGCCCGGGCCCGCGTCGTCCTGCGCGAGGACGTCCCCGGAGAGCAGCGCCTGGTCGCGTACGCCGTACCGGCGGCCGACCGGCTGCCCGCCCCGGCCGAACTGCGCGCCCACCTCGCCCGCGAACTGCCCGACCACATGCTGCCGACGGCCTTCGTGGCCCTGGAGCGCATCCCCCTCACCGCGAACGGCAAGCTCGACCACCGGGCGCTGCCCGCCCCGGCCGACTCCGACCGGGCCGCCGGCTCCGCGGGCGCCACCGCGCCGCGCACCCCCGTCGAGGCCCGGCTCGCCGAGATCTGGGCGCAGGTCCTGGCCCTCGACCCGGAACTCACCGGAGTCGAGGACAGCTTCTTCGACGTCGGCGGCGACTCCATCCGCGCCGTCGCCCTGGTCGGCGCGGTCCGTGCCGCCGGGTTCGACGTCTCCGTACGCGACCTCTTCGAGCGGCGCACCGTCGCCGGCCTCGCCGAGGTGATCACCGGACGGCCCGCACCGGCCGCCCCCGACGGCCATGTCGCGCCCTTCGCCCTGCTCTCCGAGGCCGACCGCGACGCCCTGCCCGCCGGCCTCGACGACGCCTACCCGCTCACCCAGGTGCAGACCGGCATGCTCGTCGAGATGCTGGCCGGCGACCTCCCCGGCCGCAGCGGCGCGGCCTACCACCACGCGGCCGCCTACCGGGTCCGCGACCGCGCCCCCTTCGACGGACCGGCCCTGCGCCGCGCCGTCGCCACCGTCGCCGCCCGGCACGACGTCCTGCGCACCTCCTTCGACCTCACCCGCTGCTCCGTCCCCGTCCAACTGGTGCACGCCGAGGCCGCGGTCGAGGTCACCCTGCGCGACCTGCGCGGACTCGGAGCGCCGGAGCGCGAGCGGGCACTGCGTGAGTTCCTCGCCGCCGAACGCGCCGCCGTCTTCGACGTCGACGCCGGCCGGCCACTGTGGCGGGCCGCCGCCCACACCGAGGACGACGGCTGGTGGCTGGTCCTGACCCAGTCCCACGCCATCACCGAGGGCTGGAGCCAGCACGCGATGCTGATGGAGCTCATCGGCGTCTACCAGGAGCTGCGCGACGGCTCCGCCCCCGCCGCCCGGCCCGCCGACGGCGTCCGCTTCGCCGACACCGTCGCCGCCGAACTGGCCTCGCTGGCCTCGGAGCAGGACCGTGCCTTCTGGCGGGAGACCCTCACCGGCCAGGCACCCCTGGCCCTGCCGGCCGCCTGGCGGGCCCCCGCCGACGCACCCGACGAGAACTACGACCTGTCCGTACCGCTGCGCGACCTGGAGCCGCGCCTGCGAGCCCTGGCCTCGGCCTCCGGAGCCTCCCTCAAGAGCGTCCTGCTCGCCGCCCACCTGACCGTGCTGTCCCGCCTCACCGACGAGGAGTCCTTCCACACCGGGCTGATCTGCGACACCCGCCCCGAGGTCGTCGGCGCCGACCGCGTGTACGGCATGTACGTCAACACCGTGCCGTTCCCGCACCGGCGCACCGCCGCCACCTGGCGGGAACTGGTCCGGGAGGTCTTCGACCGCGAGGCGCTGATGTGGCCGCACCGCCGCTTCCCCTTCCCGGAGATCCAGCGCGAGGCCGACGGGGACCGCGTCATCGACGTGATCTTCAACTACCAGAACTTCCACGTGGTCGACGAGGCCACTGTGGACACCGGCACCACCCTGGGCTCCGGCGCCACCGAGTTCGACCTCGAGGTCAACACCTCCGGCCAGGGTCTGACCCTCAAGACCAGCACCGGCGTCCTGACCCGCGAACGCGGCGCCGCCCTCGCCGAGATGTACCGCACGGCCCTGGAACGCATGGCCGCCGACCCCGACGGCGACGCGCTGGCCGCCCTGCTGCCGCACGACGACGAACACCGCCTGGCCGAGTGGAACCGTACGTCCGCCGAACCCGTGTGGACCGCCCCGGAACTCCTCTTCCAGCAGTACGCGGCCTTCCGCCCCGGCCGGATCGCGCTCAGCGCCGACGGAGTGGAGCTGACCTACGAGCGGCTCAACGCCCGCGTCAACCGCCTCGCCCACCGGCTGCGCGCCCTCGGCGTCGGCCCCGACACGGTCGTCGGCATCCGCGCCGAGCGGTCCCCCCGTACCGTCCTCGCGGTCCTCGCCGTCCTCAAGGCGGGCGGCGCCCACCTGCCGCTCGACCCCGCCTACCCCGCCGAGCGGCTCGCCTTCCTCGTCGCGGACGCCGGCGTGGAACTGCTGCTCACCGACGGGGACGGGTACGCGGACGCAGCCGGGGCCGGGGACGGACCGCCGGTCCTCGCCCTCGACGGCATCCTGGACGAGGAACCGTCCGGCCCCTGGAGCGGGCTGCCCGAGACCGACCCGGAGCCGCTCGCCGACGGCGACAACCTGGCGTACGTCATCTACACCTCCGGTTCCACCGGCCGCCCCAAGGGCGTCCTGGTACACCGCCGGGGCATGGGCAACCACCTCCTGGCCAAGATCGAGGACCTCGCGCTCGGCGAGCAGGACACCGTGGTCCACAACGCCCCGCTCGCCTTCGACATCTCGGTGTGGCAGATGCTGGCCGCGCTCGCCACGGGCGGCCGCGTCCACGTCGAGGACCGCGACACGGCGGCGGACCCCCTGGAGCTCTTCCCCCGCACAGCCGCCGAACGGACCACCGTCCTGGAGGTCGTACCCTCCCTGCTGCGGGCCGCGCTCGACGCCTGGGACACCGGCGTGCTCACCCTCGAACTGCCCTACCTGCGGTGGATGGTCGTCACCGGCGAGGCCCTGCCGCCGGACCTCGCCCGCCGCTGGTTCGACCGCTTCCCCGGCGTCCCGATGGTCAACGCCTACGGGCCCACCGAATGCTCCGACGACGTCACCCACGCCCTCATCCGCGCCCGCGACCCGATCGGCGACCTCCGGGTCACCATCGGCCACCCCGTACGCAACACCCGCCTGCACGTCCTCGACGCGCACCTGCGCAAGGTCCCGGTGGGCGCCCCCGGCGAGCTCTGGGTCGCCGGCGACGGCGTCACCCGCGGCTACGGCGGCCGGCCCGCCCTGACCGCCGAGCGCTTCCAGCCTGACCCCTACGGTCCGCCCGGCACCCGCCTCTACCGCACCGGCGACGTGGCGGCCTGGAACCCCGACGGCAGCCTGGAGTTCCTCGGCCGCGTCGACCACCAGGTCAAGATCCGCGGCGTGCGCATGGAACTCGGCGAGATCGAGGCCGTGCTCACCGAGCGGGCCGAGATCTCCGCGGCCGCCGCAGTGGTGCGCGAGGACGTGCCCGGCGCCCAGCGCCTGGTCGCCTACCTCGTGGCCGCCGCCGGAGCCGAGCTGCACCCGGCCGCGCTCCGCGCCGAACTGGGCACCTTCCTGCCCGCCGCGATGGTGCCCACCGCCCTGGTGGTCCTCGACGCCCTGCCGCTCACCGCCAACGGCAAGATCGACCGCAAGGCCCTGCCTGCCCCGGCCGCGGGCACCGCCGCCACCGGCCCCAAGGCCGCCCCGCGCACCCCGGCCGAGACCGCTTTCGCCGAGGTCTGGGCCCGGGTCCTGGGCGTGGACGCCCCCGGCACCGACGAGGACTTCTTCGAGCTCGGCGGCGACTCCATCCGGGCCGTGGCCCTCGTCGGCGCCCTGCGCGCCGCCGGCTACCGGGCCTCCGTACGGGAGGTGTTCACGCACCGCACCATCGCCGCGCTCGCCGCCCACGCCGAGCCGGCCGGGCCGCAGGCGACCGCCGGGACCGCGCCGTTCGCGCTCGTCCCCGCCGCCGAGCGGGCCGCGCTGCCCGCCGACGCGACCGACGCGTACCCGCTCTCCCAGGTCCAGCTCGCCATGGTCGCCGAACAGCTCGGCGACGAGACCGGCCGCGGCGCCTACCACACCGTCGTCTCCCTGCGGATCCACGACGACGGGCCCTTCTCCGCCGAGGCACTGGCACGGGCCGTCAAGACCGTCACGGCCCGCCACGAGGTCCTGCGCACCTCGGTCCGCATCACCGGCCACGCGGTGCCCCTCCAGATCGTCCACGCCGACGCCGAGGTGCCCCTCACCGTCCACGACCTGCGCGCGGAGGACGGCGCCGCCCTGGAGAAGCGGTTCCGCGCCTTCGTCGCCGCCGAACGCACCCGCCTCTTCGAGCTGCACGACGCCCCGCTGCTGCGCGTCGCCGCGCACCGCGAGGACGAGGCGACCTGGTGGCTCACCTTCACCCAGTCCCACGTCATCCTGGAGGGCTGGAGCCAGCACACCCTCCAGATGGAACTCCTCGACGCCTACCGGGAGATCCGCGACACCGGGTCCCCCGCCCCGTACACCGCACCGCCCGTGCGCTTCGCGGACGTGATCGCCGGAGAGCTGGATTCCCTGGACTCGCCGGCCGACCGCGCCTTCTGGGAGCGGGTCGCCACCGGGTACGCCCCGCTGGTACCGCCCGCGGAATGGGCCGGCGACCTGGCCCGCCCCCGCGAGCAGTACGGCGTGCGGATCCCGATCGACGACCTCGCCGGGGCCCTGCGCGCCCGCGCCCAGGAAGCGGGGGTCCCCTTCAAGACGGTGGTCCTCGCCGCCCACCTGAAGGTGATGAGCCAGCTCACCGACGCCGGCGCCTTCCACACCGGAGTCGTCTTCCACACCCGGCCCGAGGCGCCGGGCGCCGAGCGCCTGGTCGGCATGCTCCTCAACACCCTGCCGTTCCCGCACGACCGCACCGCCCGCACCTGGGGCGACCTGCTGCGCCAGGTGTTCGCCCAGGAGACCGAGATCTGGGGCCACCGGCGCTACCCGCTGCCTGCCGTGCAGCGGGAGTGGGGCGGCGGCCGCCGGATGCTGGACGTCCACTTCAACTACGTGGACTTCCACCAGGTCGACACCGCCCGGGTGGACGGCGCGGCCGGCGTCAGCGAGGCCCCCACCGAGTTCGGCCTCTCCGTACAGGTCCACGGCGACCGCCGGATCGGCCTGCACACCGACACCCACCTGCTCGGCCGCGCCGACGCGGACCGGCTGGCGGGGATGTACCGCGCGGTACTGGAATCCGTGGCCGGCGGACTCGACGGCAACGCCCGTACGGTCCACCTGCCCGCCGGGGAGCGCGAGCGGCTGCTCGGCGCCGCCGCGAGCGGACCGGCCGCCGAGCCCGTCGACCGCACGGTCCACGAGCTGTTCGACGCCCAGGCGGCGGCGACACCCGACGCCGTCGCCGTCCGGGCCCACGACGGCTCCCTCACGTACCGCGAGCTGGGAGAGCGGGCCAACCGGCTCGCCCACCGGCTCCGGGCGCTGGGCGCGGGCCCCGAACAGCTGGTCGGCGTCTGCCTGGAGCGCGGCCGCGACCTGATCCCCACCCTGCTCGGCATCCTCAAGTCGGGCGCCGCCTACCTTCCGCTGGACCCGGCCAACCCGGTGGAACGGCTCGGCCACATCGTCGCGGACGCCGGGGCCCGGCTGCTGGTCACCAGCGCGGAACTGGCCCCGCTGCTCGACGACGTGTACGACGGGACGCGGATCCTGCCCGGGGACGCCGACGGCGAACCCGCGCACGCCCCGGAGCCCACCTCCGTCCCGGAGAACCTGATCTACACGATCTACACCTCCGGCTCGACGGGCCGCCCCAAGGGCGTCGCCCTCACCCACGCCAACGTCGTCCGCCTGATGAGCACGGCCCAGGAGCACTACGCCTTCGACGAGTCGGACGTCTGGAGCATGTCCCACTCCTACGCCTTCGACGTGTCCGTCTTCGAGATGTGGGGCGCCCTGCTGCACGGCGGCACCCTGGTCGTGGTACCCCGGGAGACCACCCGCTCGCCCGAGGACTTCCTGGACCTGCTGGCCGAGGAACAGGTCACCGTCCTCAGCCAGACCCCCACGGCCTTCCGGTCGCTGGTCTCGGCCGCCGCGGACGGCGACCCCCGCCTTGGCCGGCTCGCCCTGCGGGCCGTGGTCTTCGCGGGGGAGAAGCTCGACATCCCGGAACTGCGGCCGTGGGTGGAGCGCTGCGGCCTCGGCCGCACCGCCCTGGTCAACATGTACGGGATCACCGAGACCACCGTGCACTCCACCTACCACCGGCTCACCCGGCGGGACTTCGACGAGGGCGCGGGCAACGCCATCGGCCGCCCGCTGAGCGACCTGGCGATCCACCTGCTGGACCCGGCGGGAGACCTGGTCCCGATCGGCGTCCCCGGCGAGATCCACGTCGCCGGTCCCGGCGTCGCCCGCGGCTACCTCGGACGCCCCGCCCTGACCGCCGACCGCTTCGTCCCCGACCCCTACGGTCCGGCCGGCTCCCGCCTCTACCGCAGCGGCGACCTGGCCCGCCGGCGCCCGGACGGCAGCCTGGAGTTCCTCGGCCGCATCGACCACCAGGTCAAGATCCGCGGCTACCGCGTGGAACTGGGCGAGATCCAGTCGGCCCTCCTGGAACACCCCCTGGTCCGCCAGGCGGTGGTGGTGGCCCGGGAGGACCGTCCCGGCGACATCCGCCTGGCGGCCTACTGGGTGGCGGAGACCGGGGGCCGGGCCCCGGCCCACCCCGCCGCGGAGCTGGCCGCGCACTGCGCGGCACGGCTGCCGGAGTACATGGTCCCCGCCTCCTTCACCGCCCTCGACGCCGTCCCGCTGACCCCCAACGGAAAGCTGGACCAGCGGGCGCTGCCCGCTCCGGACGAGGCCGCGGCAGCGCGCGCCGTGGCGTACGAGGCACCGCGGACCCCGGCCGAGAAGACCCTCGCGGCCGTCTGGCGCCAGGTCCTGGGGACCGAACGGGTGGGCCGCGCGGACGGGTTCTTCGCCCTCGGCGGGCACTCCATCCTGGTGCCCCAGGTGATCGTCGGAGCCCGGGAACACGGACTCGCGGTGACGGCCGTCATGCTCTACCGGCACACGACGCTCGCCGCCCTGGCGGCAGCCGCCGCGGGGGAGCGGTCCGCGGACACCGGCGCTCCGTCCGGCGGCCGCCGCACCGACACGGCCCGCCTGATGACCGAACACGCGGTCCCCGGCCTCTCGCTGGCCGTCATCGAGGACGGCCGGATCACCGACGCCCAGGGCCACGGGACCCTGCAGGCCGGCGGATCGCGCCCGGTCACCCCCGACACGGCCTTCCGGGTCGGCTCGGCGTCGAAGTTCGTCACCGCCCTGGGCGTCCTGCGGCTCGTCGAGGAGGGAGCGCTCGACCTCGACGAGGACGTCAACGCCCGCCTGACGAGCTGGCGGATCCCCGGATCCGGCGCGGACCTGCCGGTCACCGCCCGCCTGCTGCTCGGACACCGCTCCGGACTGACGGCGTACACCGGCGCACCCACGGTGCCGCTGGCCCGTCTCCTGCGGACCTCCGTCCGCCGGGAGTCCGTACCCGGCGAGGTCTTCCGCAGCACCGACGCGAACTACGCCGTCCTGCAGCAGCTGGTGCAGGACGCCACCGGCGCACCGTTCGCCGAGGTGATGCGCACCCTGGTCCTGGAGCCGCTCGAGATGGCGGGCAGCGGCTACGGCCGGCTCCCCGGGGGCGCCGCCCGCGGCCACCACGACGGGGGACGGCCCGCCGCCCCCGGCCGTACGCGCACCGACGCCGCGGCAGCCGGAATGTGGACCACCGCCACCGACCTCGCCCGGGCCCTGCTGGCCCTGCGCGACTCCCACCGGGGCCTGCCCGGAGCCCTCCTGGCCCCCGCCACCGCCCGCCTCATGCTCGCCGCGCACCCGAACACCCTCTACGGGCTCGGCACCCTCGTCGACACCACCGGCTCCGACACGGAGTACGGCCACGCGGGCACGGTCACCGGCTACCACGCCGTGGCCACCGCACACCTCGCGCACGGCAGCGGACTGGTCGCCCTGACCAACGCCGACACCGGACCGCAGGTCGTCAAGGCCCTGCTGGCCGACCCTGGCCACCAGGCCTGAACCCCCGTCAACCCATCCCTGTTGGAGGACACCGTGTCAGCCCGACACCTCATCTCCCTCGACGACCTCACCGACGCCGAGCTGTACGCCGTGGTCGAGCGCGGCGCCGCCTTCGCGGGCGGCGCCGCCCCCCGGGCGCCGCTGGCCGGACTGGTCGCCGGCGTGTACTTCCGCAAGACGTCCACCCGCACCCGCACCGCCTTCTCCTCGGGGGTGCTGCGCCTGGGAGGGACGATCGTCACCTACGGCGCCGACGACCTCCAGCTGAACACCGGGGAGACCAGCGAGGACACCGGCCGGGTCTTCTCCCGGATGCTCGACCTGCTGGTCGCCCGCACCGCCGGCGACCCCGCGGAGATGCGCGGCTGGGCCTCCCAGTCCCAGATGTCCGTGGTCAACGCGATGAGCGCCGAGGAGCACCCCACCCAGGGGCTCACCGACCTCACCACCCTCCTCGGCCGGTTCGGCCGGATCCGTGACCTGCGCGTCCTGTACGTCGGCGAGGGCAACAACACCGCCGCCGCGCTGGCCCTCGGCCTGACCCGCTACCCGGGCGCCTCGCTCGAACTGCGCACCCCGCCCGGCTACGGCCTCGCCCCCGGCGTCCGGGACCGGGCCCTGGCCCACGCCCGGAGCCACGGCGCCACCCTCACCGAACACCACCACATGAGGGACCTGCCCGCCGGCGTCGACGCCGTCTACACCTCCCGCTGGCAGACCACGGGCAGCAGCAAGGCCGACGCCGACTGGCGCACGCTCTTCGCCCCGTTCCAGGTCACCGGAGCCCTGTGGGAGACCAGCCCGCGGGCCGCCTTCCTGCACGACCTGCCCGCCCACCGCGGCGAGGAGGTCACCGCCGAGGTGCTCGACGGACCGCACAGCATCGCCTTCCAGCAGGCCGAGAACAAGATGCACAGCGCCATGGCCGTCCTGGAGTGGTGCGCCGCCGGCGCCGCCGCCGCGGGCGTCCGCCGGGCGCGGGAAGCACGGGCGGCATGACCCTCCTCGAAGAACGCCCGGCCTCCGGCGAGCCCGAGGTCCAGGCCGCCCCGCTGCGCCGCAACCGCGACTTCCTGCTGCTGTGGACCGGCGCCGGATTCTCGCTGCTCGGCGTGCAGGCCGCCCAGGCCGCGTACCCGCTGCTGATGATCTGGCAGGGCTCGGTCGCCGGCGCCGGCCTGGTCGGCTTCGCGGCCCTGCTGCCGCACCTGCTGGTCCAGCTCCCGGCCGGCGCCCTCGTCGACCGCTGGGACCGGCGCAAGCTGATGATCCTCTGCGACCTCGTGGGCCTGCTCTCCATGGGCAGCGTCGCCCTCGCCCTGGCCACCGGCCACATGTGGCTGCCGCACGTGATGGCCGCCGCCTTCCTGGAGGGTGCGGCGTTCGTCTTCTACCGGCTCGCCGAACGCGCGGCGGTGCGCAACGTGGTGCACCCCGCCCACCTGCCGGCCGCGCTCTCCCAGAACGAGGCCCGCAGCCAGGTCGCCGGACTGCTGGGACAGCCCGCCGGGGTCGCCCTGTTCGCCCTCACCCGGTGGCTGCCCTTCGGCGTCACCGCCCTCGCCCACCTGGTGGCCCTCGGCTGCGTCCTGTTCATCCGCAAGGAGCTCCAGGAGGAGCGCACCGCGCCGCCGCGCAGCCTCAGGGCCGAGGTGTCCGAGGGAGTGGCCTGGGTGTGGCGGCAGAAGTTCATGCGCGCCGCCGTCGCCCTGGTCGCCGGCAGCAACATGCTCTTCCAGATCCTCAACCTCTCCCTGGTCCTGATCTTCAAGGAGGCCGGCCACTCGCCCGCGCTGCTCGGCGTCCTCGGGCTGATGGAAGGCGTGGGCGGCGCACTCGGCGCGCTGAGCGCCTCGTGGTGCCTCAAGCGGCTGGCCCCCTCGACCGTGGTGATCAGCGCGTTCGCCCTGTGGGCCGCGCTGATGGCCCCGGTGGCCTTCCTCTCCGCCCCGCTCGCCCTCGGGGCGCTGTGCGGCGGCATGGCCTTCGCCGGCTCCCTGATGAACGTGGGCGCCGGGGTCCACCAGATGAGGATCACCCCCGACGAGATGCAGGGCCGCGTCAGCAGCGTGTTCATGCTCATGGCCTCCGGGATGAACTCCGCGGGCGCCCTCCTGGGCGGCCTGCTGCTGGCAGCCTTCGCCACCTCCACCACGGTGCTCGGCATCTCCGCCGCGATGGCGCTGATGACCGTCCTCGCCGCGGTGAACCCCGCGATCCGCGGGGCCGGCCGCGAGCCCGCGGACGCGCCGGCCGCGGACCCGTTGGCCGCCGATCCGCCGGCCGCCGACCCGTTGGCCCTTGGGGCCCACGCAGCCGGTGACCGCGCACCCGGTGACCGCGCACCCGGTGACCACTCACCCGGTGACCCGGCACCCGGCACCGCGCCCCACCCCGCATCCCTCACCGCAACCGGCTCCGACACGAGCGACGAGAAGGTCGACCCGTCATGACGACAACCCAGCCCGAACAGACCCGCACCACCACCCTGCCGCTCGTCCTGGAGCACGACGGCACCCACCCCGGCATCACCGCGTACATCGACGCCGAACGGACCCGGATCCGCGCCGGGCTGCACGAGCACGGAGCCGTCCTGCTGCGCGGCTTCCCCCTCGGCGGGGTCGACGGCTTCGACGCCTCCGTACGGGCCCTGTCCGGCGCTCCGCTCGCCTACTCCGAGCGGTCCTCGCCGCGCTCCACCATCAAGGGCAACGTCTACACCTCGACGGACTACCCGCCGGACGAGGAGATCTTCCTCCACAACGAGAACTCCTACCAGTCCTCCTGGCCGCGGCTGCTCTACTTCTGCTGCATCGCGGAGCCGGACTCCCTCGGGGCCACCCCGCTCGCCGACACCCGCCGCATCCTGGAGCTCGTCCACCCCGACGTGCGCGAGGAGTTCACCCGCCGCCGCTGGATGGCCACCCGGACCTTCCACCCCGGCTTCGGCATCCCGTGGGAGTCCGTCTTCAACACCGACGACCGCGCCGAGGTCGAGCGCCTGGCCGCCGCCAAGGACCTCGGCCTGGAGTGGCTGCCCGGCGGCGGGATGCGCACCCGGGCCGTGCGCGACGCGGTGCACCGCCACCCCGTGACCGGCGAGGCGGTCTGGTTCAACCACATCACCTTCTTCCACCACACCACCCTGCTGCCCGACGTCCGCGAGGGGCTGCTGGAGCTGTTCGCCGAGGAGGAGCTGCCGAGCAACACCTACTACGGGGACGGCGGCCGGATCCCCGACGACGTACTCGACCACCTGCGCTCCTGCTACCGGCAGGCCAGTGTCCGCTTCGACTGGCGGCGTGACGACGTCCTCGTCGTGGACAACATGCTCTCCAGCCACGGCCGCGAGCCCTTCACCGGCCCCCGCAAGATCGCCGTCGCCATGGCCGAGCCCCACACCCCCGCCCCCTCCCGCACGGAGGGCTGACGTCATGCCGGTCCTCAAGACCCCGACCGCCTCCGCCTGGCTGCGCGTGTTCGCTCCCCGGCCCGCGGCCCGCACGCGGCTGTTCTGCTTCCCGCACGCGGGCGGCGGGGCCAGTGCCTTCCGCGAGCTGGCCGAGGCCGCGCCGCCGGAGCTGGAGGTCGTCGCCGTGCAGTACCCGGGGCGCCAGGACCGGTTTGACGAACCGCCGGTCACCGACATGGCCGTCATGCTCCGCGAACTCGCCCGGGCCATCGAACCGTGGCTCGACCTGCCGGCCGCCTTCTTCGGCCACAGCATGGGCGCCACCCTCGCCTTCGAGACCGCCCGGCTGCTGCGCCCCCGCCACCCGGCCGCCGTGGTCCGGCTGTTCGCCTCCGCCCGCAAGGCCCCCCACATCGACACCCGGGACCGGCTGCCGCTCCCCGACGACGAGGCCGTCCTGGCCTACGTACGCCGCCTGGGCGGCGCGGGTGCCGGACTGCTGGAGATCCCCGAACTGCGCGAACTGACCCTGCCCACCCTGCGCGGGGACTTCCAGCTCCTCACCGGCCACCGGTACGCACCCGGCGCCCCCCTCACCTGCCCGCTCACCGTCGTCACCGGGACCGACGACTCCTCCTGCACCCCGCAGGACGCCGCCGCCTGGGCCCGCCACACCGTCGCCGGACACGAGGTCCACACCTTCCCCGGCGGCCACTTCTACCTCGAAGGGCGGGCCGGCGAACTCATGGACTTCCTCACCGGCCGGCTCGGCCTCGACCCCGCTGGAGACCGTCATGCCTGAGATGTTCCCGCCCTCGCGGCTGCCGCTGTCGGCCGCACAGACCGGACTGTGGTTCGCCCACCAGCTCGACAGCACGGGCCGCGGCTACAACGTGGGCGAGTACTTCGCCATCGACGGTCCCGTCGACCACGCCCTGATGGAGCAGGCCTGGCACACCCTGCTGCTGGAGGCCGACATCCTGCGGGTGCGCACCATCTCCGAGGACGACGACGGCCTGTGGCAGTACCTCGACGACACCCTGCCGCCCCTGCCCGCCCCCGACTTCAGCGCCGAGCCCGACCCGCTCGCCGCCGCCGAGGCCTGGATGCGGGCCGACCTCAACCGGCCCGTCGACCTCACCGCCGGAGGCCTCAGCACCTTCGCCCTCATCAAGCTCGCGGACCGGCGGTTCCTCTACTTCCACCGCTTCCACCACCTCGTCATCGACGGCGTGGCCGGTGCCATGGTCGGACGCCGCATCGCCGAGCTGTACACCGCGCTCGAGGAGGGCCGCGCCGCCGCACCCTGCGACTTCCTCCCGCTGACCGACGTCCTCGCGGAGGACACCGCCTACCGGGCCTCCGACCAGGCCGCCGCCGACCGCACCCACTGGGCGGAACGCCTCGCCTCCCTGCCCGCGCCCGTCACCCTGCCCGGAACCCCCCAGGGCGCACCCACCGCACAGGAACTCGCCGCCGGGGCGCCCTCCTTCATCCGCCGCACCCGCACCATCGGACAGGACCGGGCCGACCAGCTCTCCGACACCGCGCGCGCCGCCCGCACCCGCCGGCCGATCCTGCTGATCGCCGCCATGGCCGCCTACCTGTCCCGGATGACCGGCCGGAGCGACGTGGTCCTCGGCCTGCCCGTCACCGGCCGCGTCGGGAAGGCCGTACGCCGCACCCCCTGCTTCGCCTCCACCGTCATGCCCCTGCACATCGAGGTCCGGCCCGGCGAGAGCCTCGCCGAGCTCACCCCCCGCGTCTCCGCGCAGGTCCGCACCCTGGTCCGCCACCAGGGCTGCCGCTACGAGGACCTGCGCCGCGAACTCGGCCTGACCGGAACCGACATGGGCCTCATCGGACCCGTCGTCAACATCATGGCCTTCGACTACCAGATCTCCTTCGGCGGCCATGCGGCCACCGCCCACAACCTCTCCCTCGGACCCGTCGAAGGCCTCGCCCTCGCCGTGTACGACCGCGCCGACCGCAACGGCCTGCGCTTCGACTTCGACGCCGACCCCACCCAGTACTCCCGGTCCGAGGTCGCCTCCTACCAGGACCGGTTCGTCGCCTTCCTCGACGCCGTGGTCGCCGAACCCGGACGCCCCCTCGACACCGTCCCCCTCCTCGCCGCCGCCGAACGCCTCACGATCACCGAGACCTGGAACGACACCGCCACCCCCGTCGAACCCGCCACCATCGCCGCCCTCTTCGAGGCCCGCGTCGAGCGGACGCCCGACCTGATCGCCGTCGCGGACGACACCGGCGAGCTGACCTACGCCGAACTCAACGCGCGGGCCAACCGGCTCGCCCACCACCTCATCGCCGCCGGCGCCGGCCCCGAGACCACCGTCGCCCTGGCCCTGCCCCGCTCGGCCGCCTGGCTGACCGCCCTGCTCGCCGTCTCCAAGGCCGGCGGCGCCTACCTCTCCATCGACGCGAACTACCCCGCCGAGCGCATCGCGTACATGCTCGAGGACGCCCGCCCCGTCTGCGCCGTGGCCACCACCGGGACCGCCGACGTCATCGCCGGCGACTGCCCCCGCCTGGTCCTCGACGACCCCGCCACCGCGGCCGCCGTCGCCGCCCGCCCCGCCACCGACCCGACCGACACCGACCGCGGCACCCCGCTCTCCCCCCAGAACACCGCCTACGTCATCTACACCTCCGGCTCCACCGGCCGCCCCAAGGGCGTCGCCGTCTCCCACACCGGCATCGCCTCCCTGCTCGCCGCCCAGCGCGAGGCCATGTGCCTCGACACCGACAGCCGCGTCCTGCAGTTCTCCTCGCCGAGCTTCGACGCCGCCACCTTCGAAGTCGTCTCCTCGGTCCTCGCCGGCGGCCGCCTCGTCCTGGCCCCCGCCGACCAGCTGCTCCCCGGCGAAGGACTCGTCGAACTCGTCGCCCGGCACGGCATCACGCACCTGACGCTGCCGCCCGCCGCCCTGTCCGTCCTGCCCACCGACGCCCTGCCCACCGTGCGCACCCTGCTCGTCGCGGGTGAGGCCTGCCCGCCCTCGCTCGTCGCCCGGTGGGCCCCCCGGCTGCGCATGCTGAACGGCTACGGCCCCACCGAGACCACCGTCTGCACCACCATCAGCGCACCGCTGTCCGGCGGCGTCGTCCCGCCCATCGGCCGGCCCATCGCCAACATGCGCGTCTACGTGCTGGACGAGGGGCTGCGCCCCGTACCGCCCGGCGTCCCCGGCGAGCTGTACGCCGCCGGACCCGGACTGGCCCGCGGCTACGCCGGACGCCCCGGCCTCACCGCCGACCGCTTCCAGCCGTGCCCCTTCGGACCGCCCGGCGACCGCATGTACCGCACCGGCGACCTCGTGCGCTGGCACCCCGACGGCCACCTCGACTACATCGGCCGCAGCGACCACCAGGTCAAGATCCGCGGCTACCGGATCGAACCCGGCGAGATCGAGAGCGTCCTCGCCCGCCACCCGGCCGTGGCCCAGGCCGTCGTCGTCGTCCGCGAGGACCGCCCCGGCAGCCGCCGCCTCGTCGCCTACGCCGCCCCCGCCCCCGGCTCCGGCTCCCTCGACCCCGCCGACCTGCGCGCCCATGTCGCCGGCGTCCTGCCGTCCTTCATGGTCCCCGCCGCCGTCGTCGTCATGGACGCCCTGCCCCTGACCCCCAACGGCAAGGTCGACCGCGCCGCCCTGCCCGTACCCGACCTGACCGACACCGGGCACGGGCGCATCCCCGTCACCGAACGGGAGGAGACCCTCGCCCGCCTCTTCCAGGAGGTCCTCGGCGTGGAGCGGGCCGGCGCCGACGCCTCCTTCTTCGAGCTCGGCGGCGACAGCATCATGGCCATCCAGCTCGTCGCCCGTGCCCGCGAACACGGACTGCGCCTGACCCCCTCGGACATCTTCAAACTGCGCACCGTCGAGGCCCTGGCCGTCGCCGCCCGCACCGACGACGCCCCCGCCACGCCGGCCGAACCCGCCACCGCCGCACTGGGCCCCGTACCGCTCCCGCCCGTGGCCCGCGACGTACTCGGCCGCGGCGGCAGCGTCGACGGGTTCCACCAGGCGATGCTCCTCGCCCTGCCCGCAGACACCGACGACGAACTGCTCACCGAGGCCCTGCACATCCTCCTCGACCACCACGACGTCCTGCGCGCCCGGCTGGCGCGCGAGCAGCAGTGCCTGATCGTCCCGCGCAAGGGCGTGCGCTACCCCGGCCTGCTCACCCGCACCGACATTGCGGGGCTCACCGGCGAAGCCCTCGACGCAGCTGTCCGCAGCGCCGCCGAGACCGCCCGGGGCACCCTGGACCCGGCGGCGGGCCGGATGGTCGCCGCCGTACGCTTCGACGCCGGCCCCGGCCTGCCCGGCCGGCTGCTGCTCGCGATCCACCACCTCGTCGTCGACGGCGTCTCCTGGCGGATCCTGCCGCCCGACCTCAAAGCCGCCTACGAGGCCCTCGCCGCCGGCCGCCCCCCGACCCTGCCGCCCGTGCCCACCTCCTACCGCACCTGGGCCAACCACCAGCTGCGCACCGCCGAAGCGGGCGCACGGCGCGGCGAACTCCCCCTCTGGGAGGCCATGACCGACATCCCCCAGCCGGGCATCGGGGCCCGCCCCGTCGACCCGGCCACCGACACCGCCGCCACCGCCCGCCACATCAGGACCGCGCTCCCCGCCGACGTCACCGCCGCCCTGCTGGGCCCCGTCACCGCCGCCTTCCACGGGCAGATAGACGACATCCTGCTCACCGGCCTCGCCCTGGCCGTCACCGAATGGCGCGGACGCCACGCCACCGCCGCCCCCGGCACCCCGCTCCTCGTCGACCTCGAACGCCACGGCCGCACCGAGGAGGGCGCCCTCGACCTCTCCCGCACCGTCGGCTGGTTCACCGCCGTCCACCCCGTCCGCCTGGAGACCGGCGTCTCCCACTGGGCCGAGATCGCCTCCGGCGGCCCCGCCACGGGCCGCGCCGTCAAGGCCGTCAAGGAACAGCTGCGCGCCGTCCCCGGCGACGGCCTGGGCCACGGACCGCTGCGCCACCTCGATCCGCAGTCCCGCGACCGGCTGGCGGCCCTGCCCGCACCCCGCGTCCTGTTCAACTACCTGGGGCGGCTCGGCAGCGCCACCGACGACGCCGCGCCCTGGCAGCCGCTGCCCGGCGACGCCCTGCCCGACGGTGCCGACCCCGGCCTGCCCGCCGCCCACGCCCTGGAGGTCAACGTGCTGGCCCGCGAGGGCACGGCGGGCCCGGAGCTGTACGCCGACTGGGGCGCCCCCGCCGGCGTCCTCACCGAGGCGGCCCTGACCGAACTCGCCGCCCTGTGGACCGAGGCCCTCCACGGCATCGCCCTGCACGCCGCCCGCCCCGGCGCCGGCGGCCGCACCCCCGGCGACTTCCCGCTCGTGACCCTCACCCAGCAGGACGTGGAAACACTCGAACAGGCCGTCCCCGGCCTGACCGACGTCCTGCCCCTCACCCCCCTCCAGGAAGGCTTCCTCTTCCACGCACTCGAGGCCGACGGCGCCGACGACACCTACAACACCCAGGTCGCCTTCGACTTCGAAGGACCCCTCGACGCCGCGGCGCTGCGCACCGCCGGCCAGGCCCTCCTGGACCGCCACCCCAACCTGCGGGCCGGCTTCCACCACGACGGCATCGGCGAACCCGTCCAGGCCGTCAGCGCCACGGCCGTGCTGCCGTGGGCCGAACACGACCTGAGCGATCTGCCCGCCCCCGCACGCGAGGAGGCCGCCGCCCGGCTCGCCGCACAGGAACGGCTCCGCGGCTTCGACCTGATCCGCCCGCCCCTGCTGCGCCTCGCCCTGGTCCGACTGGCCCCCGGCCACCACCGGCTGCTGCTGAGCACCCACCACATCGTCTGGGACGGCTGGTCCCTGCCCGTCGCCGCCCGGGAACTGTTCACCCTGTGGGCTGGCCGCGGCGACACCCTGCCCCCGGTCGCCCCCTACAGCGACTACCTCAGCTGGCTCGTCACCCAGGACCAGGCCGGAGCCGAGGAGGCCTGGACCGCCTACCTCGACGGGATCGAGGAACCCACCCTCATCGCACCCGACGCCGCCGACCGGCCCGCCGTGGCCCAGCAGCAGGTCACCCGCCTGGTCCCCGACGCGCTCCTGGACCGCCTCGCCGAGCGCGCCCGCGCCCACGGCATCACCCTCAACACCCAGTACCAGACGGCCTGGGGCCTGGTCCTCGCCCAGGCCACCGGATCCCAGGACGTCGTCTTCGGAGCCACCGTCTCGGGCCGCCCGCCCGAGGTGCCCGGCATCGAACGCATGATCGGCATGCTCTGCAACACCCTCCCCGTACGGGTGCGCACCGACGGCCGCGAACCCCTCCACGCGCTCCTGACCCGGCTCCAGGCCGAACAGGTCCGCCTGATGGCCCACCACCACCTCGGGCTCTCCCGCGTCCAGCGCCTCACCACCGGCCGGGAGCTCTTCGACACCACCACCATGCTCGTCAACTACCCCCTCGACACCGACGCGCTGGCCTCCGTCGTCACCGGCCCCCGGCTGGCCGCACTGGCCGTCCAGGACGCCACGCACTACCCCCTGAGGCTCATCGCCGTCCCCGTCGACGGCGGACTCGAACTGCGCCTGGGCCACCGCCCCGACGTGTACGGCGCCGACGAGGCGCGGGTCTTCCTGGAGCGCATGACGCGCGCCCTCGAAGCCATGGCAGACGCCCCGGAACAATCCGTGGGCTCCATCGAATTGCTCTCGCAGACCGAGCGGGACCAAGTCCTCATCCAGTGGGGTGGCTACTGATGCGCACCGACCGGCTCACCGTCCTCGTATCCCTCGCCCTGGTGGCCGTCGCGGCCACCGGCTGCCAGGAGACCACCGGCTCGAACTCCTCCGCGCCCTACCCGTGCGGGCGCACCATCGCCTCCGCCGACCGCTTCGCGAGCTCCGCGGACGACATCGAGAAGGACCCCGAGAGCGTCGCCCGCAGCGCGGGCGCCCTCGCCGGCGAACTGCGCGTCGCCGGAGAGAAGACCACCGATCCCGAGGTGCGCACCGCGCTCGGCGAGTTCGCGGGCGTCTACGAGGAGTTCGCGGAGCGCATCCGCACCTCCGACCCCAGCCAGGGCAAGGTCGGCGAACTGGAGAAGACCTTCACCAAGCTCGAAGCCGCCGGGGACCGCCTCGACCGCGCCTGCTCCGCCTGACCCCAGCCCTCCCGGAAGGACACCGACATCCCATGCGCGCCCCCGTAGTCCTCATCACCGAAGCCCTCGCCGCCTCCGCCACCCGGGCCCTGGGCCCCGGCACCGAGATCCGCCACGTCGACGGCACCGACCGCACGGCCCTGCTGGCCGCCCTCGCCGACGCCGACGCCGTACTCATCCGCAGCGCCACCCGGATGGACGCCGAGGCCATCGCCGCCGCCCCGCGCCTCAAAGCCATCGGCAGGGCCGGCGTCGGCGTCGACAACGTGGACCTGTCCGCCGCCACCGCCGCCGGTGTGAGCGTCGTCAACGCCCCCGACGCCAACAGCGTCAGCGCGGCCGAACTCACCGTCGCCCTCCTGCTCGCCGTGGCCCGCCACGTCCCGCGCGCCGACGCCTCGCTGCGCTCCGGCTCCTGGCAGCGCTCCGCCTTCGGCGGCGTCGAACTGTCCGGCAAGGTCCTCGGCGTCATCGGCCTCGGCCGCATCGGCTCCCTGGTCGCCCGCCGCCTCGCCGCCTTCGACATGCGGGTACTGGCCCACGACCCCTACGCCGACCCGGAGCGGGCCGCCGCCGAAGGCATCCACCTCGTCAGCCTGGAGGAACTCCTCGACAGCGCGGACTTCATCACCGTCCACCTGCCGCGCACCCCCCAGACCGTCGGCCTGCTCGGCTTCGAGGCGTTCCGCCGGATGAAGCCGGGGGTGCGGATCGTCAACGCCGCCCGCGGCGGCATCATCGACGAGAACGAGCTGTACGCCGCCCTCAAGGAAGGCCGGGTCGCCGGCGCGGGCCTCGACGTCTTCGCCGTCGAACCCTGCACCGACCACGAGCTGTTCACCCTGGACAACGTCGTGGTCACCCCCCACCTGGGGGCCTCCACCGGTGAGGCCCAGGACCGGGCCGGGGCCGACGCCGCCGACTCCGTCCGCCGCGTCCTCGCCGGAGAATCCGTCCCCACCGTCAACCGGCCGGCCGCACCGGCCCTGCCCGTGATCATGGCCGCGTGAACGCGGCAGGCCGTGCGGCCCGGATCACCCGGGCCGCACGGCCTGCTTGCTTCAGCTTGCCCGCTTCAGCCGGCTCCTTCAGCCGGTGCCTCTCACGCCGCGCCGGGCGCCACCCGCCCGCGCAGCACCACGGCCGCCGACAGCACCGCCGCCGGCACCGCGACCGCGGCGCAGGCCGCCGCCACCGCCGTCATCGCACCCCACGGCAGGGACAACGGCGCCGCCGATCCGACCAGCACCGACAGCGCCGACCACGTGCCCAGCACGTTCAGCGCCGTCACGAGGAGGCCCAGGATCGCCCCCGCCACCACGACCACCGCGGCCTCCACGGCCACCAGTCGCAGGACCTGGCCGCCGGTGGCCCCGCTCAGCCGCAGCACCGCCAGATCGCGCTTCCGGTCAGAGGTCGCCGCGACCATCGTCCCCGCCAGGGCGATCAGCGAGTACAGCAGCGCCAGCCCCAGCACCACGAAGATCGCCAGACGGCTCTCCCGCTTGGTCTCCGGCTGCGACGCCGCGATCCACTCCTCGGCGGTGACCGCCCGCGCGCCCTGCGCGCCCACGGCCGCGCCCAGCGCCGCCGCCACCGCGGTCCGGTCCGCGCCCGGCTCCAGCCGGACCTCGACCCGGTCGGGCCTGGCACCGCCCCCGTTGGCGGCGGTGACGTAGGCCCCGTTGCCGCCGGTGCCCCGGCGCATCACCGCGGCCACCGTCAGCGAGACCTTCGTACCGTCGGCCCGCCACACGTCGACCGGCTGACCCACGGCCGTCACCGGCCACTCGTCGTTCACGACGATCGACGTGTCGTTCAGGTCCTTCACCGAGCCCTCGACCAGCGGCGGCCGCGACAGCTCGGCGAACGCCGCGGGGTCGACCACCCGCGCCGGCTCCGGCGTCCGCACCAGGCCCTCGTACAGGTACTCGACGGTGGTGGCCGCCGAGACCGCCGACCGGGTCCCCGGCACGGCCGCCGCGTCCACGGCCGCGTCCGACAGCTGCCCGTCCGAGGTCACCACGAAGTCGGCCGCCGTCCGGCTGCGCACCTCGTCCGCCCGGCCCGCACCGACCGTGTCCGTCGACCCCAGCAGCGACCCGGCGAGCGCCACGCTCACCAGCACCGGCGCCGCGAGCGCCGAGGTCCGCCGGACGCCCGCCGCCGCGCTCTCGCGCACCAGCATGCCCACCGCCCCCCGCATCCGCGCCGCCGGCCACGCCACCAGCCGCACCAGCGGCCCCGCCGCCAGCGGGGTCAGCAGCGCGAACGCACCGATGAGCACCATCGGCTGCGTCGTGTACGTCTTGCGCTTGAGCAGGTCCGCCGGATCCGACACCAGTTTCGACACCAGCAGCCCCGCGCCGAGCGCGAGCAGCAGACCGCCGAACAGCCAGCGCCCCACGGTCATCACCCGCTTGTCGACCGCCGCCTCCCGCAGCACCTCGACCGCACTGGTCTTCGCGGCCCGGCCGGACGCGACGAAGGCTCCGGTCAGCGCGACCACCAGACCGGTACCGAAGGCCACCGCGTACGGCCAGACCCGCGCCTGGACGGTCAGCCAGTCCGGCGCGAGCCCCTCCCGGGCCATCCACTCGACCAGCGCCGGCCCGCCGGCACTGCCGATCAGGCAGCCCAGCCCGGCGGCCGGCACGGCCACCAGCGCGGCCTCGGCGACCACCGCGACCCGCAGCTGGCGCCCCGTGGCGCCGGCCGAGCGCAGCAGACCGAACTCGCGCTGCCGCTGCGCCACCGCGAAGGCGAACGCCGACGCCACCACGAACACCGAGGTGAAGGTGGTCACCGCCGCCGCGGTGCCCAGCATCGCGTTGACGGTGAACACCGCGTCCGCGTCACGGTCCTTCAGCTCCTGCGGCGCGTCCAGGGTCGCCGCGAGGGCGAGCCCCATCGACGCCGTCAGGCCCACACCCAGCGCGACCGCGAGGAAGACGCCGGCGAAGTGCGTCCAGCGGGCACGGACCGTGGCCAGCACCACGCTCAGCACGGAACCTCCTCCAGCCTGGTCATCCGGTCGGCCACCTCGTGGGCGGTCGGCCGCAGCAGTTCCCCGCTGAGCTGCCCGTCCGCGAGGAAGACCACCCGGTCCGCGTAGGAGGCGGCCACCGGGTCGTGCGTCACCATCACGACCGTCTGGCCGCCCTGGTCCACCAGCGAGCGCAGCAGCTGCAGCACCTCACGGCCCGTCGTGGAGTCCAGGGCGCCCGTCGGCTCGTCGCCGAACAGCACGTCCGGCCGGGTGATCAGCGCGCGGGCGAGGGCCACCCGCTGCTGCTGGCCGCCGGACATCTCCGACGGCCGGTGGCCGGCACGGTCGGCGAGACCCACCCGGCCCAGCGCCTCGCGCACCGCCTCCTTCCCCGGCTTGCGGCCGGCCAGCCGCAGCGGCAGCACCACGTTCTGCTCCGCCGTCAGCATCGGCATGAGGTTGAACTGCTGGAAGACGAAACCGATCCGCTCGCGCCGGAGCAGGGTCAGCGCCCTCTCCGACAGCCCGGTCAGCTCCGCGCCGCCCACCACGACGGACCCCGAGTCGGGACGGTCGAGCCCCGCCGCGCATTGCAGGAGCGTCGACTTCCCCGATCCGGAAGGGCCCATGATCGCGGTGAACGAACCGGCGGGCAGGGTCAGGGAGACCCCGCCCAGCGCCGTGACCTTGTGGTCGCCGCCGCCGTAGGTCTTGGTCACCGACGTCAGCACGACTGCGTCGTTGCTCATATTCCTCTGTCTCTCGTGGATGGTGAGGGGATACGGATCAGCTCGCCGCAGGGAGCGCGGCATCGGCCATCCGTACGGGCAGGGACCGGGCGTAGAGCAGTACGAGCCGGTGAAAGCGGTACTGGAGCACGCCACCGACGGGGTCGGCCGGTTCGATCAGGGAGGCGTCCGCCAGCTGTTCCAGCAGGTCCTCGGCGGTGGCGTGGGAAAGGCCGAGCAGCATGGTGGCGGCCGACACCGTGAACGACCTCTCGCCCAGCGGCGCCAGGCGGCGCAGCATGTCCAGGGGTACCGAGGTCCGGCGGGCCCACCGCCGCAGCGAGCGGCCCATGTCCAGGTCGCCGAAGCGCAGTTCGCGCAGCCGGTTGCCGGGGTCCTCCAGCCGTCCGGCCAGCAGCCCCACCGACCAGCGGGGCCGCGAGGCCAGCCGGGCTCCGGCGATCCGCAGGGCCAGCGGCAGTCCGTCGCAGTGCTCCACGATCCGCCGGGCGGCGGGCAGGTCGGCCGCCACGCGTTCCGTGCCGGCCGCCGCCGCGAGCACGGCGAGGCTGTCGTCCTCGCCCATCGGCTCGAGGACGACGGTGTGCGGACCGGTCGCCAGAGCCAGGTGGGGGTGGCCGGTCACCAGCGCCGCCGCCGCCGTCCCCGCGGGCAGCAGGGCGGAGAGCTGGCCGCCGTCCGTCACGTTGTCCAGTACGACGAGCAGCCGCAGCCCGTCGGTGCGGGCCCGGTACAGGCGCACCAGTTCGTCGAGGTCGTGACGGGCGGCGCCCGCCGCCTCGTGCCCCAGGGCGCGCAGCATCTGCGCCAGGACGGCCCGGGTGTCCTTGGAACCGTCCTGCGTGTCCGCGAGGTCCGCGTACAGCTGTCCGTCGGGGAAGTCCTCCGCGCAGCCGTGCGCGGCGCGCAGCGCCAGCGCCGTCTTGCCGACCCCGGCCATCCCGGTGATCAGCCCCCGGCGGGGCCGTCCGGTGGGCGCCAGCAGGCGCCGGACCGCGGCGAGCTCCCGCTCGCGGCCGACGAAGGGGCCCGGCTCCGCGGGCAGCATCGCGGGCGCGGGACGCGAGGCGAAGGCGAGCACCCCGGCGCCGGGGGGAACGGGCGCGACGGCCAGCGAACCGTCCAGCACCGCCTGGTAGGCGTCGGTGAGTTCGGCGCCGGGCTCCACCCCGAGCTCCTCGGCGAGCGTGCCGCGACCCTCGTGGAAGGAGCGCAGCGCGTCCGCCTGGCGTCCGGACCGGTACAGGGCGGTCATCAGCTGCGCACGCATCCGCTCGCGCAGCGGGAACTCGCCGACCAACCGCGTGAGTTCGGCCGTGACCTGCTGGTGCCGTCCGAGGGCGAGGTCGGCTTCCATCCGGTTCTCCAGGGCCGCCGCCCGGCCCTCCTCCCACTGGGGTCCGTCGTTCTCGACGAGGAACTCCGTGGTGTGCCCCAGCGCGGGTCCGTGCCACAGGTCCAGCGCCTGGCCCAGCAGCGTCCCCGCCTCGTCGTACCTGCCCTGCTGGAGCGCCGTGCGCCCCAGGCGCTCCAGCCGCTCGAAGTCGACGATGTCGATGTGGCTGCCCTCGGCCTCGATGGCGTACCCGGGGGCCCGCCGGACGATCGTGACCTCGGGCTCCAGGAGCTTGCGCAGCCGTGAGACGTACGTGTAGATCTGCGCGCTCATCGTCACGGGCGGGCACATGCCCCACAACAGCCAGCTCAGCCGGGAGTCGGGCACCACCCGGCCCCGGGCGAGCAGCAGCGCCGCCAGCAACGTACGCATTTTGGCCCCCGAGAGGCCCACGGGCCGGCCGTCGCGTCTGGCTTCAACGGGGCCGAGCAAGCAGAATTCCATGGTTCCCCCGCTGGCAGTCGTGTGGTGTGCCCCCACTCTGCCCACCGCTTCTGTCCCCCCGCTTTCGATTCGATTTCGCCAAAGTCCCCGGGCCGCTCCCGGCCGCCCCCGCCCCGCCCCCGCCCCCGTAGATCCTCCACCGCGCCGCCCCGATCCGCCCGGGGAACTCCGCAGGACCGGCCGTACGGCCGGGGCCGCCTCCGCACCCCGGATGCGCACTGTGGCGCGGGTCACACCCGCGGACCTGTCACACGGGCCGGGGCGCCGGTGTCTTGTGCCCAGAACGCCCGAAGCGAGCGATGGAGACACGAGATGAACCGGAACGCGAACACCGAAGTGGTCGTCATCGGCGGCGGATACGCGGGCGTCATGGCCGCGAACCGTCTGACGCGGCGCGACGACGTGACGGTGACCCTGGTCAATCCGCGCGCGGACTTCGTCCACCGGGTCCGGCTGCACCAGTTGGTGGGCGGGTCGGACGCCTCGGTCATCGCCTACCGGGACGTCCTGGCCGAAGGGGTCGCCCTGGTCGTCGACACGGTGGAGCGGATCGACGCCGACGACCGCGGCCTGGCGCTGACCTCGGGCGCCCGGCTCGCCTACGACTACCTGGTCTACGCGGTGGGCAGCGGCAGCGCCGACCCGGGCGTGCCGGGAGCGGCCGAGTTCGCGTACCCGATCGCGACGCTGGAGGACGCGCAGCGGCTGCGCCCGGCCCTGGAAGCGGCCCCGCAGACCGCCGTGGTGACGGTGGTCGGGGCGGGACCGACGGGCATCGAGACGGCCGCCGAACTGGCCGAGCAGGGCCGCACCGTGACCCTGGTCTGCGGTGGGGTCCTCGGCCCGTACCTGCACGCCCGGGGCCGCCGCTCGGTCGCCGCACGGCTGGCCCGCCTCGGGGTGAGCATCGTCGACGGCCCCGGCAGCAAGGTGACGGCGGTGACCCGCGACGCCGTGCGCCTCGCGGACGGACGGGAGCTGCCCGCCGCGGTGACGATCTGGACCGCCGGCTTCGCGGTGCCGGACCTGGCGGTGCGCAGCGGCCTGACCACGGACCCGCTGGGCCGCCTCCTCACGGACGAGACGCTGACCAGCGTGGACGACGTACGCATCGTCGCGGCCGGCGACTCGGCGGCCCCGTCGGGCCTGCCGCTGCGGATGAGCTGCCAGGCCGCGATGCCGCTGGGCGCACGCGCCGCCGACACGGTCCTGAGCCGGATCGCGGACGAGGCGCCGGCGACCCTCAACCGGCCGTTCGCCGCCCAGTGCATCAGCCTGGGCCGCACCGCCGGCATCTTCCAGTTCGCCGACCGGGCGGACGTCGCGGTGTGGTTCACCATCGGCGGCCGTCCGGGCGCGAAGCTCAAGGAACTCGTCTGCAAGGTCATTCCCAAGCACCTGGCCGATGAGGCGGCCAAGCCCGGTTCGTACGGCCTGCACCAGAAGTCGGGAGGCGCGGCGCGCCTGCGCCAGCTGGAGGCCGGACGGCACCAGGCCCCGGCCCCCGCCGACCGGGTCGCCTAGGGGGTGTCCGGCCTGATCGGCAGGACACCCCCTAGGTCGCCCAAAAGAGGCGGGCCCGCCTGCCCACGGGGGCGTGGGGCAGGCGGGCGGTCAGGGGCCGGTCAGCGCGGTGCGCCGCCGCCGAGCACGCCCGTCGATCCCCGGCAGAACTCCAGCAGGGCCAGGGCCATCGCTCCGCCCGGCCGTCCGAGGCGGTCGGCGTAACGCCTGATGATCACGTTCTCGCGCCCCAGCTCGGTGCGCCGCCCTCCCGAGGCCATCCGGACGCGCTGGACCTCCTCGGAGAGCCGGCGCCGGTCCTCGAGCAGCTCCAGGATCTCCCTGTCGACGAGGTCGATGGAGTCCCTCAGCCCCGCGATGGCGGCCTCGCTTGTGTCGGTCGGCGCGGCGGACACGGTCTGCGCGGTCATGTCGTGCTCCTTCGAAGTGGTGGAGAGGGAGGGCTCATTGACGTACGGACGCCAGGCCCGGTGCCCGTGCGCGCAGCGCGAGCCGCGCGGGCAGCAGGCTGGAGACGAGTGCGAGGCCGAGTCCCGCGGCAGCCGCCGCGCCGATCGCCGGCCACGGCAGGCTCAGGGGGAGGGACGGGCCGGACACCAGGATCCGCTGCCCGATCAGCATCAGGGTGGCGGCCTGGGTCCCGGTGGTGACCAGCAGCGCGAGCACCGTGGCGGTCGCCGCGGTCAGGGCCGCCTCGACCCCGACCACGGAGAGCACCTGTCGGCTGTCGGCGCCGGTGAGGCGGAGCGTGGAGAAGTCCCGCAGCCGGTCGCCGGTCGACATCACCATCGTGTTGACGATCGCGATCAGGGCGTAGAGCAGTGCCGGGCCCAGGAGGGCGATCATCGCGATCCGGTCGGACCGGGACCGGGGGTCGTCCTTCCCGCCCCACGCGGCGTCCGCCGTGACCTTCGCGCGGGAGGCCGCGGCGAGCACCGGCGCCGGAGCCCCCGGGGAGGTGGAGAGGAAGGCGGCGGTGGGCTGCGGGTCGCCCTCCAGGTGCCCGGCCACGACGGAGTACGGCAGGAGCACTTCGGCGAGGCTGAGGGGCGTCTCGACCAGGGCGACCACGGTCAGGGTGACGGGGGCGCCGTCGTCCAGCGAGCCGGTGAGGGTGTCCCCGACCTGCCAGCCGTTGGCCGCGGCCAGCGTGCCGGAGACGGCGACCGAGGAGCCTCGGAGCCGCTCCAGCGAGCCGGACCCGGTGGGGAGCGGCCAGGTCGTGGCGGCGTCCCCGTCGACGGCGGTCGCCGCGACGGTGCCCGCGGTGTCGCCGTCGAGGCCGGTGAGCCAGGTGGTACGGACCGTGGTGGTGCGTACGCCGTCCAGCCGGCGCAGTTCCTCCACGGTGCCCGGGGCCAGGGCCGCGCCGCCGTCGGGTTCGACGACGTACTGCGCGGCGAGCGCCTCGCGCGCCTGGATCGTCCGGGCGTCCCCGAAGGCCAGGGTGGAGCCGACCACGGTCCCGGTCAGGCCGACCACCAGGAAGATCGGGGTGGCGGTGGAGACCGTACGGCGGACCGAGGCCAGCGCGTTCTGCCGGGCCAGCAGACCCACGGCACCGGACGCCAGCGGCACCGGCAGGGTGAACAGCCGTACCAGTGGAGGGACCAGGAGCGGGGCGAACGACGCCACCGCCATGATCGCCATGATGCCGATCAGGAGCGACCAGACCGGCATGTTCTGCGGGTCGCGCAGCTGCGGGTCCCGGCTCATCCCGGGCGGCATCGTGGTGAACAGGGCCAGCACGGCCGCGAGCAGGGCGAGGTGGCCGACCGCCCACAGCCAGCGGCCGGGCGTCATCACCCGGCCGTCGACGGCCGCGTCGCCGAGCGCCTCGACGGGCCGCACCCGGCCGGAGCGGCGGGCCGCCGCGTAGGCGCCGGCCACGGCCACCCCGACCTCGATCGCCGCCGCGATCAGCGGCGGCCCGGCGCTGAATTCCACGGTGAAGCCCTCGGGGGCCGCGCCGCGCGAGACCAGCCAGCGGGCGAACAGCGGCGCCACGGCCAGGCCCAGCAGCGCCCCGCAGAGCGAGGCCGCCAGCGAGACGACGACCGCCTCGCCCAGGACGAGCAGCCTGACCTGACGGGGGGTCGCCCCGACCGCCCGCAGCAACGCCGTCTCGCGGCGCCGCCCGGCGACCGCGAAGGCGAACGTCGAGGCGACGACGAACACCGAGACGAAGCCGGACATGCCCGCCATGAAGATGAGCAGCTTCCTCAGGGACGGCGCCGACGGGTCGTCGTTCCCAAACCCCGCGGAGGTGCTGACCAGCAGCCCCGTGGCCGAGATCAGGGCGACGCCCAGGGCGAGGGCGACGAAGGAGCCCGCGAAGCCGAGCCACCGCTTGCGCAGGGTCGCCACGGCGACGGGCAGCAGCAGGGAGATCCCCGTCGTCGGCCCCTTGCCGCGCATCTACTCGTCCTCGTCGATGCCGAGAAGAGCGAGGAAGAACCGCTGGAATTGCGGCTGGAACGGCGGCAGGGGCCCCAACCCGGCCGCGCCGGACGCCGGCTCGTCGCCCGGTGCCTCCAGCGCGGGGACGTCGACGACCTTTCGGATGCCTCGGCTGTCCATAGGGCGGCGCTCCTCACGACGGGCGGGTGGGTGGGCGGGCAGGGTCTCGGGGCGACATCGTCGCTCCCGCGCCTATGCCCGTCCTCCATCGCCGGACGGGCGCCGGTATGGAGAAAATGAAGGGCCCGGCAAGAAGTACGGTAGAGATCGCAGTCGGTGACGGGCTGTTACGGGTGGTGATGGTGGGGCGGGTTCACCCTCGTGTTGAAACTGCAACCACGTTGATTCTGGGGGGGAATCCCGATGTCCCGCATGCACCTTCTGGCCGCGCCCGTACTGGCCGCAGGCCTGGCATTCGCCGCCGCCCCCTCACGCACACCCGCCGCCCGCACCCCGTCCCGCCGGCGTTACAGCCACCCTCGCCTGGTGGCGTTCACCCCGGCCTGGAACCTGCTGGCGGCTTCCAGTCGCTCCATGAGGTTGGACATCATGCGCCGGACCGTGCGCAGGGAGACGCCGAGCTTGCGCGCCGCGGACTCGTCGGTGTCTCCGGAAGCGACCATGGCCAGGAGGGTGCGCTCGATCGGAGTGCAGCCGTTCCTGTCGGTCTCGGGCTGCTCGCCGAAGACGGTTCCCGCGGACCAGCACTGTTCGAACAGTGCGCACAGGGCCGAGATGATGCCCGGGCTCTGAACCTCCAGGGCGCCCGCGCGGGGGTCGGCCGGGTCCAGGGGGAGGAGCGCGGTGCGCCGGTCGATGATGATCATCTGGATGGGCACGGTGGGCAGCGTGCGCATCTGGCTCCCGTGCTCGGTGAGCCAGTGTGCGTAGGCGAGGGTGTCGGGATCGTTGCGGAAGCTCTCCCGGCAGACGGCCCGTATGGTGACGCCGCGGTCGAGCGCCTGCTCGTTGAGCGGGGTGGCGGCGCTGCGGGCGTCGGGCCGGTGCGCGCCTCCCGGGTTGAGCGAGAGGCACTCGAACTCCGTGGTGCGCTGCAGCTCCTCCAGCCGGGCCCGTACCGCGTCCAGCCCCTGGAGTCTGGTGGCGCTGTCGAACAGCTGGGTGCTGTGGTGCTCGGCGGCGATGGCCGCGATCTCCGCGCGGATGGTCTCCACCCGTGCCTGCCGTGCGGCGACATCGGCCTCCGCGGAAGCCAGGAGCGTGGCCAGGCCCACCTCGGGGCTCACCGGCCGGAGCTTTCCTCCGCACTCGTCCGACGGCTTGAGCAGTGCCAGGGCGGCCAGTTCGTCGAAGGCGCCCCGTATCTCGGCCTCGGCGAGGCCGGTGTCCTGGGACAAGGCGGTCACGCCGTGATCGGGGTGCTGAAGCATCGTCCGGTACACGGTTTCCGCATGGGCTGTCAGGCCGAGCAGCTGAAGCAATGCTTCCCCTCCAAGGTCCGGACCATCTGAGTGAAGCCTCCCGGATGGTCCGGGGTGGAACAAGTGTCGATGGAGACAACCTGGTTCGTCGACGAGCTGGCTCCAAGGTGCCAGGCACCTTGGGGCCTGCCTTCGGCTAGTGACACCACCGCCGCGGTCGGACAGGCTTTACCCATCGAACGCAACACCCCACAAACCAGGGTGAAGGCGAAGAACCAGAACCGATAAGCCGCATGTCGAAGGGTGGAGTCTGTCATGTCCCGGATCGTCGCACTGCTGCTCGCGTCCGCTGCTCTGATCGCCGGCGTCGCAATCCCCGGCGTCGCCGCTGCCCACAGCGCCTCGCAGGCCCAGCGTGTCGTGGCCGGTGACGGATTCGGCTGGGGCACCCCGCAGTCCGGTGCCGCACTCCGGCAGCTCTGAGACGAACCACGAGCCAAGCCGGCCGCGGCCGAGCCGCCACCGACCACTCCGATGTACATGATCACGATGCGGCTGGCCGGCCCCGGCCAGGCCACCTCCGCGCCGGCGGACGGCCTCAGGGACCTGCTCGCGGTCCACTTCGCCCCCACGGACCGGATCGAGCACCTGTGGGCGGGCACCGGACCGGACGGGATCGACCTGGTCTTCTTCGTCCTCGCCGGCTGTGAGGCCGAGGCCCTGCTCCTGGCTCACGCCGCCTGCAGACGCGCCCTTCACCACACACCGCAGCTCGCGGCCTGGCGCATGCCGGACTACGGCAACGGCGAACGCCACCTCCCCCGGTAGAGCCCGGCGCACTCCCGCGCCGTGCCCGCGCACCGCGCCCACACCAAGGCCCGCACCACGGCCCCCGCGCGCCGGCCACCGCCGCGAAAGGCACCAGAGAGGAATTCACGATGCTCAAAACCGCTGACGCAGGGCCCGCGGCACTCGACCGCACCACCGCCCGGTCCCACACCGGGACCTACCACGTACCGGACGACGTCACCGCCATGGACTTCTCCCTCCCGGGAGCCCGGCTGGAGACGACCAACGTGAGCGAACAGGGCGACGGCACCCACGGCGTAGTGCGCGTCACCCGCATCACCAACGGACCGGGCATCACCGACTACGTCACCCACGAGAAGGACTTCGCCTACTCGACCTACGGCATCCACGTCGGCCAGGACGACCGCCTGACCTTCTTCGGCGAGGGCCAGCGCATCACCGTGCACCTGATCGACTGCCGCGAGGACTCGCCGCGGCTCGGGGACGAGATCACCATCCACATGGCCGTGTCGCCCTACCGGGTCCTGATCATCCCCAAGGGAGTCGCGCACACCCTGGACGGTCTCGGCGGTGTCGTCACCCGCGACGAACCGGTCTGGTACGCCGACCGGAACCCCGACTGGGAACCGGACAACGACCTCGTGTCCTTCCTGCGCACCGCCCCGACCGCGCCCGTGGTGCGCACCAACCGCCACGAGCTCCCGGTCTCCGCCCACCTGCTGGTGTCCCGGATGTCGCAGGCGACCAACTCCCAGGTCCGCGGCGCCTACGCCTCCCGCTTCCGGGTCTCCATCGGCGGCCGGACCACCTACGCGACGATCCGGCCCGCCTGGCGGGCCGCCGAGGCCGAATCCAACGATCACGCCTTCATCGTCCGCAACAACTTCGTCCTGACCGGGCCCGAGTCCTTCACCGTCGTGCCCTCGACCGACAGCTGCACCTCCGACGTCCTCGAAGTGCGGCTCGACGGCCAGGACGGCCGGTTCACCCGGCACGAATACTCCCGCCGCAGGATCACCTGGCTGGCGGGCAGCACGGACGCGGGCATCGAGGTGGTCACCGAAGACGGGGAGCACTCCGTGATCCGCCTGGGCGACCCCACCATCGGCGTCCGCGTCCCCCCTGGTACCTGGTACCGGCTGACCGGCAGTGGCCGCATCTGGCTCCGGTCCGAGATGGAGCTCCTGGACCTCAGTCCGTGGGATCTCGCACACCCCCTCGGCCGCGACGTCACCACTGCCGAGCCCTCGCAGGCCGGCCCCAGCAGGCCCGAGCAGGAAGCCGACCGCTACCTGCCCGGCCCGGCTCTCCACGCGCTGGCGCGCATGGAAGCCAAGGCCATCTCTCTCACCCACTGAAGGGAAACATCATGTCCATCACCATCACCGAGACCGCCGCCTGGAAGAACGAGCTCGCCGCCATGGCCGGTGACGTCACCGACCCCGCCGCCCGCGCCGCCCTGGAGAGCCTGAGCTCCGCCCTGGCGCCCTACTTCGAGACCCCGGAGTACTTCCGCAGCATCCTCGGCAAGATCGCCATGGCGATGATCGACGCCGACACGGAGGAGGAGATCACCTCCCGCTCCTTCGGCGACGTCGAGGAGTTCAAGGCCGCGCTGCCCGAAGGCGTCATCGTCACCACCCTCTGATCACGTCGCACGGTTGAGGGGCGGGTGCACCCGAGCGGTGCACCCGCCCCCAGGCGCCCAGGAAGAAAGGCCAGGCATGTCCGCCCTCCCCAAACCCCACCTGATCATGACCAAGACCCGCATCATGGGGACCGGCTCAGGCCTCCCGGGAGCGCGGCGCATCAGGTCCGCCCGCAACGACCGGCCCCATCACTACATGGTCCACAGCCCGCACTTCGCGTACCAGGAGTACGCCGTCCACCGCGGGCAGTACGACCGGCTCAGCTTCTACGGCCCGTCGGACACCGGATCCGTCACCGTGCACATGTACGACTGCCGAGTGGATTCGCCGGAGTTCGACCGCAAGCTGGAGGTCGAGGTGCCGGCGGACGGATCGTGCGTCCTGGGCATTCCCCCCGGCTACGCCCACTGGTTCGAAGGCCTCGGCAGCGTGACCACCCGCAACGACTACTCCCTGCACGCGCCCCGGGATCCCTCGACGCCGTGGAGCCCCTTCGACGACAACGCCACGTACCCCGTCGGGGCGATGAACGCCTCCCGCCCCGAGGTCGTCGCGAACACCACCGAACTGCCCGCACCGGCCCAGTTCCTGATCTCCAAGGCCGTCTCGCGCAGCTGGCGCGGCGGGGCGACGGAGCAGGGTGTCGTCGCCGCCGCGGAGATCGGCGGTGAGGTGCACCGCTACTTCATCGACCGCGACCTCGGCGGCCGGCAGCCCGATCTGCCCCCGTCACAGCTCGCGACGGTCACCGCCAAGGTCGGCTCCTACCAGTCGATCCGTGACGACTCCTACGGAATCGGCTCCAACGTCGACAACGGCCTGGCGGACACCATGGTGCTCGACCTTCCCGGGTCGTGGCCCGCGCACTTCAGCGCGCACCCCAATCTCACCCTCATCCTGTCGCCCCTCCTGTACGACAATCCCGAGATGGAACTGCAACTCGTCGACCGCCGCGCCGACTCCCCGACCTTCGGGGCCACGCAGGTGCTTCCCTTCCCGCGTGACCCGCGGGTGGTGCTCACCATCGAGCCGGGAGTCCTCATGCGGGCCCGCGGCAGCGGAACGCTGCACTACCGGGTCGAGTACGAGGTCCACGACGCGACGGCGCGCATGCCGCGGCTCTTCGTACCGGTGCCCGACACCGGATCGCTCCCGACCTTCGAAGCACCCGGCGCCCCGCTCGCCGACAGCGTCGTCCGAGAGCTGGCCTACCAGTGACCACGACCAAGGAGAGGCGGCCGACCGCATCCGTCGCCCTGCCCGCCGCGGCACGCTGGCTGAGCCTGCTGATCGCCGTGTTCGCCGTCCTCGTCCTGAGCCGCTCGATGAGCGAGGGCATCTACGACATCGCCTTCGCCAACCTGGCACTGGACCTGTCGGGAATGGTCAGCACCGTCGGCCTGGTCTACTGCGTGGGCTACGGAGTCGAGGTCGTGGCCTCCGTCACGGCCGGCCCCCTCCTGGACCGGGGCGATCCGAAGACCGTCCTGGTCACGTCGTACCTGATCAAGATCGGCGTCTTCGCCCTCATCGGACTCGGCTCGACGTTCCTCTCGTCCCACCTGTGGGCCATCGTCCTCGCGGCCGCGACGGTCGACCTCGTCCACCACATCGGGGAGATGGCGCTGTTCGTCCTCCTCCCGCGGATCCTCGACGCCACGGCCCTCGTCCGCGTACAGGGCATCGCCGGAACCGTCCGGTCGGCCAGCGAGCTCCTCTCGCCCGTCGTCGCCGGCCTCGTCATCACCCTGATGCCCGGCTCGCGCGCCCTGCTGGTGGCCGCCGGCCTCCAGGTGCTCGCGCTCGCGGTCTTCGCCGCCTTCGTCGCGGTCGCCGCCCGCGCGCCCGGCGCCGCACCGCACGGGGCCACCGAGGAGGACGCCGTACCGGCCCGGCAGGACGGGACCCCGGCCGACCTCCCGTCCCGACGCACCGTGGCAAGGACCATCAACAGCAGCAGGGCCTGGCGCCGGTTCACCGTCTTCCACGCGCTGACGGTGCTCGCCCTCTCCACCGTCATCCTCTCCCTGCTCTCCCTGATGCGGGAAACCCTCGGCATGTCCCCGGCCCGCGCGGGTGCCTACCTCGCCTTCTCGACCATCGGAGCCGTCATCGGCGGCCTCCTCGTGGCCAGAGCCGGACCCGAGGGAATCCACACCAGCCTCCGCTGGGCCCCGGCCCTCGCCGGCGCCGGCACACTGACGGTCGCGCTCCTCGGCCAGAACCAGTGGATCCTCGCAGTCGGCCTGATCCTCTTCGGCCTGGGCTTCACCGTCTACCTCCGCTCGGCCGGACTCCTCATCCAGCTGAACGCCCCCTCGGCACTGCTCGGTACCTGGTACGGACTCCTCGACGCCCTCATCCGCATCGTCAGCGCGGCGGCGATCCTGGCCACCGGCTTCCTCTTCGACCACATCGGAGGCAAGCCCGTCTACCTGGCCTTCGGCGCCCTGCTCCTCCTCACGGCCGCGCTGTGGTCCGGCTTCGGCAAACAGGACCACCAGGGCCTGACCCGGACGCCGCTCCATCCGGCCGAGCGGCAGGCCGGCTGACCACCACCGCCTCCCGCGGGCCTCGCCCGCGGGAGGCGGTGGTGGTCAGCCGGATATGGCGGCGCCGTACCAGTCGGTGCCCTTGGGGGCGCCGAAGGCGGCGCCGGTGAAGCTGATGGAGCCGGCGCCGGTGATGCCGCCCGGCGTCCCCTTCAGAACCCAGGCCCGCCCGGTGTAGTTGTTGTCGCGGTACGCGCCGACGACGAGATCGGCCTTGCCGTCGCGGTTGCCGTCGATCAGCGAGACCGCCTCGCCGAAGTGGTCCCAGCGCTGCGAACGGTCGGGAACGCCCGCGGAGTCCTGCGTGAAGTTGAGGGCGCCCACGGTGGTGACACCGCCGGCGCTGCCCCGAAGAATCGTCACGGTGCCCGCCTGCTTGGTGGCGGTGGTGTCGGTGCCGGTCTCTCCGTCGACCCCGATCGCGATGTCGGCGTACCCGTCCCCGTCGGTGTCACCGACGGCGACGTCCGAGCCGAACCGGTCGGATGCCTCGCCCGTGCCCGGAACCCCGGGCGCGTCCTGGGTGATCCTCCGGGACCCCCGCGTGGTGCTCACCCCCTGCGGGCCGCCGTACGCGACGGTGACGGTTCCGCCGAGCCCGCCGGGCACGCGGTCGGTACCGGCCATGCCGGCGACGAAGTCGCCGTAGCCGTCGCCGTTCAGGTCGCCGATGGCGACGTCGTTGGCGGAGACCTCACCGAAGGGCTGGCCCGCGTGGGCCAGACCCGTCCTGCTCCCCAGGAACAGGGCGATCGTCTCCTTCGCGGGACGGCCTTCCACCGCGGCCGTACTGCCCCGCACCACCACGTCGGCCCTGCCGTCGTGGTTGACGTCGCCCATGGTGACGGGCCCGGGCAGGATGCCGTCCTTGTTTTGGGTGGGGTAGAAGGCCGAGGAAGCCGGGTTGCCGTTGGTGCGGTCGAACGGGCCGTACAACAGGGCCAGGCCCGAGCCCTTGCCGTGTCCGGCGCTGTCGGCCAGCCAGCCCTCGACGACGATGTCGGCGTGGCCGTCGCCGTTGACGTCCCCCACGTCGGACTGCTTCACGCTGGGAGTCAGGGGATAGGGGCCGCGCACCCGGGTCCCGCCGGACAGGCCGCTCTTGCCGCCCCACACGATCGTCACGTGCGGATACCCTGTGCGTTGACGACCTGAGCCGCGAACCCGTCGCCGTCCAGGTCCCCGGAACCGCCCAGCCCCGTGCCGAAGGCCTCGGCCGCCAGCGGATCCCCGGGAAGGTTGGCCCGGCTGAGCAGCTTGCCCCCGCTCGTGGTCAGACCGCGCGCCGACCCGTTCAGCGTGGTCATATACCCCGCCCACCGGACCCCGTCCACGTTCGCCTCCGCGGCGCCGATCACGGCATCGGGGTAGCCGTCGCTGTTGAAGTCACCCGGCAGCGCGCCCCCGGAGACCGCCACGGGCTGCGCGAAGGCCTGGCCACCGGACACGGCGGCACACAGAGCCGCCGCCACTGCAAACCGCATACGCATACGCATGAAGTTCCTCCGTCAAGGGCGCTCCCGCCCGCAGCAGCAAGACTCACCTCCCCACGGCATGGTTGTACGGCGGAGCGCTCCGGATGGTCTGTCACACGCCTGTGACGCGGACCGGACCATTCCACCCACACAAGATCACTAATTTTCTGTCTGCAGCCAACAGCCCGAACTCGACGGCCTCCACCGGAAGAGACCACGGCATACGGCTCTCCTTCACTCACAGCACAGCTCCAAGGAGTCGTCATGCGCACCGCCCTCCGCGCCACCACCGCCGCCCTCGTCCTCCTCGGCGCGGCGATCGCGGCCCCCGCCACGGCGTTCGCGGCCTCTTCCCCGGCCGAGCAGGGTTCTCCCGCGCGGACCGAGGTGGTCGCCGAGAACTGCGTCAAGACCAAGACCATCCCGTCCGTGTTCGCGGGCATGACGGTCAAGCTGACCAACAGCGCCCACACCGGAGCCAAGGCCCAGCTGCGCGACGAGAAGGGCAAGGTGGTGGCCGCGGTCGACCAGTCCAAGCCGCTGGACCTCTCCTCCGGCCTGCGGATCGACGGCGTACTGTCCACCGCACCCGTCTTCAAGCACCGCAGCCAGGGCGGCGACACGCCGTGGACCGCCGTCGCGTTCCCGAAGCTGCCCAAGGAGTGCAACACCGCCGGCAGCCTCTACTCCACGACGAAGTACGGCAGCCTGACCGTCAAGACGTACAAGGCCGGCCCGCAGGTCTTCAGCTCGTACATCGTCGAGAACGGCAAGCGCGTGGGCTTCCTGCACCCTTCGCCCAACGCCTACCGGGACGTGCGCAAGGTCGGCGCCCGCTACATCAGCCTCACCGTCGACGGCGGGATCCACAGCTGGACCGGTGCCACCACCGTCTCCCCGAAGCTCGGCGTGTACAAGCTCGCGGCCACCGAGAAGGTCCGCCTGGTGAAGAAGGCCGGTCTGTACGGCGTCCAGATGACCTCGCGCGGCGCCTGGAGCAACTGGACCTACTTCGCCAAGGGCAAGTCCGTGATCCTCCAGTCCGACAACACCATCGTCGTGCTGAACGCGAACGGCACCCTCTCCAACTTCGTCCACGGCTTCGCCCACCAGACCGCCCCGGTCTGGAAGAACGCCTGACCCGCACGAACCCGCAACACCCCGAAGGGGGCCGTCCCGGCAGACACGCTGCCGGGACGGCCCCCTTCGGGGCTTGCTTCGGGGCGCCGGTTCTTCGATTCGGGTGGCCGTCCGGGACCGGGGCCGGATGTGAGCGGCGACCACGAGCCATGTCCACCGGTCCGCGGCCTCGGGGCTGCGGAGCTTGGGGCGGTCCAGCCCAGGGTCTGCTTCCAGAAACGGAATGTGTGCTCGACGTCGAACCTTCGCAGGAAGGCCTGCCAGCAGCGGTCGACGTCGGCCGCGGTGGCGGGTGTCGGTGACCGTGACCGTCTGCTCTTCGCCCCAGGTGTCGGGCCGGCCGAAGACGAACTCGCCTCCGTGTCTGGGCGGGCGTCCGCCGGCGGGATGGTTCCGGTGGAACTCCTCGCGGGAGGGCGCCGGCCGGCGCATCACCCGGTCCGAGCGCGTCCGGCCCAGAATCTCGATGGGCAGGTCCAGTACCGCGGTCCACGAGGTCCGGCCCGTCTCCAACGCTGCCACGACCGAATAGGGCCAGCCCGGGATCATCAGATGCTTGTTGTCCCCGTACCCGTAGGCATGGCAGAAACACCGGTCAGGGGAGGTGTCCGCGTCCGGCCGCAATCACGGCGACACATCGACGGCCGGGACCATACGGCCGTCGGCCGCCTTCGGCAGCGGGACAGAGACCAGAGCCCTCCGCAGCCGGCCCACATCGACTCGCCCCTGGTTCAGCCCTGCATACAAGGCCCCGTGTCCACGCCTGTGCTCCGGCGCGAGCGCCAGACCGACCAGCGTCTTCACCGGACCGTCCGCACACAGCACCGCTCCCGCCGGACATCCCTTCGCCGAACAACAGGCGGCCACCGAACGGGCGAACCTGAACACCCATCAACCCATCACGGCCAGCTGATCAGTACCTCCCACCCACCCGGGGAGCCTCACCGCGGATCGGGTACGCAACCGACTCGGGCGCGGTTCACGCGGCGGCCGTCCGCCGAAGTTCGACAGGGACGACTGCAACCAGCGACATGCGGTCGAGTGCGGGATCAACCGCCTCAAGCGCCGCCGGGCCGTCGCCACCAGGTACGACAAACTCGCCGTCCGCTACGAAGCAACCGTGCTGGTCGCAGCCATCAACGAATGGCTGTGACCAGCACTTTCGCAACAGACCCTAGCGGGCACCGCGAATCAGGGCGAGCAGCAGACGATGGCGAACGCCTGAGCGTCGACCGCGGTGGGGTTGTAGAAGGTGACGAACCAATCGTTGTTGGGGCCAATCTCGAAGGTGGTCGGGTAGGGTCCCGCGCCGCTGGGTGAGGCCGACTGGAAACCTCCACTGACGGCTTTGAGGCCGGGATCACAAGTGGCAAAGGCTGTGGCTTGCATTCCGGCCGGCACAGTGATCGTCTCTCCGACCTTCTGAGTTACATCCACGGACCCGGTGGCCCCGGTCGCGCCCGTGGCTCCGGTGGCCCCGGTCGCGCCCGTGGCTCCGGTGGCCCCGGTCGCGCCCGTGGCTCCGGTGGCCCCGGTCGCGCCCGTGGCTCCGGTGGCCCCGGTCGCGCCCGTGGCTCCGGTGGCCCCAGTTGCGCCCGTGGCTCCGGTGGCCCCAGCCGGTCCAGCAGCGCCCGCCGGCCCGGCCGGCCCGGCAGCGCCCGCCGGCCCGGCAGATCCGGCAGCGCCCGCCGGCCCGGCAGCGCCCGCCGGCCCGGCCGGACCGGCAGCGCCCGCCGGCCCGGCAGGTCCAGCAGGACCCGCCGGGCCAACAGGTCCAGGCTTGCCAGCCGCACTGGGATGCCCGGGGTGACCTTCTTTGCCTCCGTCATGCCCATGCGGACCATGATCTTCGGGGCGGCACTCGTCCCCGTGTTCGCCGGGCGGTGGCGGCCCTTCCTCACAGGGGTTTCCCTGAGGTTCCACATTCCCCGGCACGGCCCCTCCGGAATGCCCGTCCGCCACCACCGACGCAGCCGCCGGTCCAGCTGTACCGAGCACCGCCGTCATCAAGACTCCGGCTGCCATCACTCCAAGAGACCTGGCTCCCACCCGGCAGGAGAACTTCATCGATCCCTCACTCACGTCGACAATGCATGCCGAAATGTCTTATTACCCGACATTGGGTTTCGTGTGACGTGACATCATTTTCTTCACTCGTTCTGATGCCCCGTCGAGCGCGAACCGGGGCGTTGCCACGTTGTCGGGGGTGATCGTTTGAGGGCAGGGAGATGCCGAGTGCGGCCTGCTGCTCAGAGGGTGGCGGGGACGCAACCCCGGTCGCCCAGCCCGCGCAGGCCTCAGCTTCATGCACGTCGATTCCCGTGCGCCCCACTCGCCGAGGTCCGAGAGGCCCGGGCGACGGCGGCCCACCACAGAACCGGACACCGCCCCTGGCGCCCGACCGGACAAACGGCGCCGGGCGGGCCGCACCCCGGCGTATGGCGCCGGCGAGACGGGCGCTGAGCGTCGAGGCGGTCGTCCGGGCCGCGGCGGCAGTCGCGCAGCAGGTCGGCCCACGACTCGGTGGACTCGCACAGCCCCTCGGCCGGCGCGATCAGTTCCTTGGTGCCGTCCAGCCGCACGGCTTCTCCCAGGGTCTGCGGAGGTCGTGTGCGAGTGGGCGGGCGAGGCGGAGCTGGGTGTAGGCGGCGATCACCAGCCAGGTCCAGCGGTCGGCCGCGTCCGAGTCGCGGAGCCGGGGCTTGGTCCAGCCGAGGCTCTGCTTGAACAGGCGGAAGGTGTGCTCGATGTCGAAGCGTCACAGGAACGACTGCCAGCAGCGGTCGACGTCCGCGGCGGTGGCACCGGTGCGCGACCACCACAGCCAGACAGGCTTGTTGACCCCGCCGCTGGGCAGCGTCTCCACGCTCAGGCCGATGACGGTGCCCTCGATCACGGGCAGTTCGGCCCCGTGATCGAGCCAGGCGGCCCGGCGGGTCAGCCTGGGGTCCAGCCGGTCCCACGCCCGTGCGGTCGCCTTCCCGTAGAGGCGGGTGTCCGTGGCCGTCACGACATGCTCGGGGCCCCAGGTGTCGGACTGGCCGAAGACGAACTCGCCGCCGTGCCTCGGCGGGCGTCCGCCGGCGGGATGCTGCCGGTGACCGCGGCGACGTCGGCGCCGGGCTGGAGGCGGACCGCGTCCAGCACCGCCGTCCAGGACGTGCGACCGGTCTCGAGGGCGGCCACCACCGAGTACGGCCGGCCGGGCACCATCTGATGCTTGCCCTCACCCCGACCGAAGGTGTGGCAGAAGGCCCGGTCAGCACTGGTGTTGGCGTCCGGACGCAACCACGGCGAGACGTCCACCGCCAGCATCAGCCTGCCGTCAGCGGCCCTCGGCAGCGGCACCCCCGCCAGGGCCCGACGCAGCCGGTCAGACACGCGTACAACTCCGACCGGAAGTGTGACACTTCCGCGAGCGCATCCCGTAGGACGCCCTGATCTCCCCGACTCATGACCACGGCCTTCGTGCTGATCTGCTCCGTGACGGAGTACAGGATCAGCCGAAGGCCGCCTTCATGTCCGCTGATCAGCGAAAACGTCGATCAAGTACGAGACGCGTTCGATGACGGACCATAAATCACAAGCTCAGAGGATGTTGTAGACCTGGAAGCCGCTGCCGATCTTCACCGGCTTCTTGAACGGCGCGGAGGCGTTGCCCGTGCCGGAGTACCGGTACAGGGACCCGTTGGACTTGCGCGCGACCAGGTCGGTCTTGCCATCCGCGTTCAGGTCACCGACCGAGACGAGGCGGTCGTAGATGTTCCAGCCCGCGCCGATCTTCGTGCGCGGTGCGAAGGGCGCCGCGTAGTTGCCGGTGCCCTTGTACAGCCACAGGACGCCCGAGGTGTCGCGGGCGACGATGTCGGCCTTGCCGTCGCCGGTCAGGTCGCCCTGTCCGGCGATCTGGGAGTACTGGCCCCAGCCGGCGCCGATCTTGATCCGGGCCGTGAGCGACCCGTTCGGGTAGGCCAGGTACTCCCACAGCACGCCGGCCTTGTCGACGCCGAGCAGATCGGCTTCCTTGCCCCCGCCGAGCTGACCCGGCGACAGCAGCTTCCCGGCGTAGATGTGGTAGCCGGTCCCGACCTGCCGCTCCTGGGATTCGCCCGCGCCGTCGACCCAGGCGTAGGTCAGCCGCCCGTTCTTCTCGGCGATCCAGGTGGCTTCGCCGTAGCCGTCGTTGTCGTTGTCCACGTCGACGGCGTCGGACAGCCCCGAGAAGTCGTAGCCGATGTTGGCCACGAGGTCGAGGCCGCCCTTTCCGTTCGGGAAGAACAGGTCCATCCCGGAGTTCTTCTTGTTCACCGCGTACAGCGGGAAGGTGGGCGCCGCCACCGACACGGCGGCGCGCTTCGACGGCGCGCTCTGCGCCTGCTGCTTGGCCTTCTGCAGGGCAGCGGCCGCGGCCGGGTCCCCGGCGGCGAACGCCGAACCGGCCGCAACGCCCATGGCCACCACGATGGCGGTGGCGGCGACCAGTCCGCGGCGTGCAACTGAATTCATGGAATTCCCCCTGCTCGGTACGCGGCGGTGGGACGTCCCACCGCCGAAGATCCACATCTCGTCGCGCTCCGACGGCCCCCCCCGCCCGGTCCCGAGGACCGGGCGGAGGCGCGCGTCAGGCGCTGCAGAAGGAGGACCCACGACCCTGCAGAAGGGTTGTACGGGACCGAAAGATTCGGTGACGGCTGTTCAAGAGCGGGTCAGGAGACCGGCTCCAGCGCGTCCAGCCGGCTGTCGTACTCGGACCGGGCCTTGGCGATCTCCTCCTGATGGTGCTCGGTCCAGTCGACCAGGGCCCGGATGGTGGTGTGCAGGGTCGCTCCGAGCGGGGTGAGTTCGTAGTCCACACGCGGCGGGACGACCGGGTGCACCGTCCGCTTCACCAGGCCGTCCCGTTCGAGCTGGCGTAGCGTCACCGTCAGCATGCGCTGGCTGATGCCCTCGATGCGTCGGCGGAGCTCGGAGAAGCGCAGGGTCTGGCGCTCCAGGTGCGCTATGGCGAGGAGCGACCACTTGTCGGCGACACGGTCGAGGATCTGCCGCACCTCGCACCCCTCGCGGGTGTCCCACTGGTGGATGTCGTAGTCGTGGTCGGTACCCGTGCAGTGACTCGGTGACTTCAAAGTGCGTTCTTCCATAGCTCCTCACGGTGCCGCATGCTGCCAGTGGTTACAAGTGGGAACCAGCAGAATTGCTTCTTTGCAACTCGTCCGAGCCGGCCGGGTTCTCACGCGAACTTCAAGGGAACGCCACGCGCCCGTAGCAACAATGCGGATGGTTCCCTCTCGCTATTCCTTCGCGTTCAAGGAGAAAATTCTGTGTCCACACTGCAATCGCCGTCAGGCAGCGGCACCGACCGTATGAGCGGGCGCGCATGGGGCGTGCTGTTCGTGCTGTGTGGCGCGATCTTCCTCGAAGGCATCGACGTGGCCATGCTCAACGTGGCGCTGCCTTCGATCCGCGAGGACCTGGACATGTCCACCGGCATGCTCCAGTGGGTGATGAGCGCCTACGTGCTCGGCTACGGCGGCTTCATGCTGCTGGGCGGCCGGGCCGCGGACCTGTTCGGACGCCGCCAGATGTTCGTCTTCTGGCTCGTCGTCTTCCTGCTCTTCTCCGGCCTGGGCGGTTTCGCCACCGAAGGCTGGATGCTGATCGTCGCCCGCTTCGTCACCGGTGTCGCCGCCGCCTTCATGACCCCGGCGGGCCTGTCCATCATCACCACCAGCTTCGACGAAGGCCCGCAGCGCAACAAGGCCCTGCTCGTCTACTCCGGCACCGCTGCCGGCGGCTTCTCCATCGGCCTGGTCGTCGGCGGTCTGCTGGCCGCCGTCAACTGGCGCTGGGTCTTCTTCGCGCCGGTCATCCTCTCGCTCCTGATCCTCATCGCCGCGATCGCGCTCATCCCCAAGTCGGCGCGTCCGGACCGTACGGGCCAGGGCGTCGACCTGGCGGGCGCGATCACCGTCACCGGCGGCATCCTGCTCCTCGTCTTCGGCGTCGAGCGGGCCACGCACGCCTCCGCGGCCGTGACGACCGCCACGATCGGGGTCAGCCTGATCCTCTTCCTGGCCTTCATCGCCATCGAGCGCAACTCGTCCTCGCCCCTGGTGCGCCTGGGCATCTTCCGCAGCGGCTCGCTGGTCCGGGCGAACCTGGCCGGCATGCTCTTCGCCGCGGGCTTCTTCGGCTTCCAGTTCATCGCGGTGCTCTACCTGCAGGAACTGCGCGGCTGGTCGACCCTGCAGACCAGCTTCGCCCTCATCGTCATCGGTGTGGACGCGATCCTCTCGCCCACCCTTACTCCCAAGCTCGTGGCCAAGTTCGGCAACGCCCGGGTGATCTTCGGCGGTCTGCTCCTCGCGGCCCTGTCCTACGCCCTGTTCCTGCCGATCGGCGCGGACTGGACCTACCTGGCGATGTTCCCGAGCCTGATCATCCTGGGCCTGGCCTTCTCCCTGGCCTACGGACCGCTCACCATCGTCGCCACCGACGGCATCGCGGAGGAGGAGCAGGGCGTCGCCGGCGGTCTGCTGTACACGTCCTTCCAGTTCGGTGCCGCGCTCGGCCTGTCCTCCGTGGCCGCCGTCAACATCGCGGCCACGGACGGTACGTCCCCGGCCGCCCTGCTCGACGGCTACCAGGCCGCCCTGGTCGTGCCGCTGGTCGCCGCCCTCGTCGCGGCCTTCATCAGCGCCTTCGGCCTGCGCAGCCGGGCCGGGGCGGACGACGCCGCCCCCGCACCCGTCGAGGTGCCCGCTCCGGCGGCGCCCGTGGAGGTGTCCAGGTAGTTCTCGCGCCTGCGAACCAGCCGGCGCGCACGGACAGCATTGCCCTGGCCTCCATCCCCCTGGAGGTCAGGGCAATGCCATTTCATGTGCGGCCACATTCCTCGGTAACCGCCTGCTCAACCCTTTGTCGAGACTGCCGGATTACCTGTACATGACCCGTCTTCGGAGAGAATACGAATGCCCGTCGGCGTAAAAGAAAACACGCGCCGTAAAGTTGCTGCGGCAAATTTTTAGGAGACAGGATGACCACGACCGACAGTGCCGTCACCGCGGTGCTGGACGAGGTGACAGCCCTCGTCGCCACGCTCCGCACGAGCGGGCCCGAGGCCGAGGACCGTCGCTGGATTCCCGACGAGAACATCGAGCTGCTCGACAAGGCCGGCGTGTACCGCCTGGCGGTCCCGCGCCGCTTCGGTGGCCTCGAGGCGCCGGTCGCCGACCAGGTCAGGATCCTGAGCGAGATAGCCCGCGCCGACACGGCCACCGGCTGGGTCTCGATGATCTGGGTGTCCAGCTCCTGGGTTCCCAGCCTCTTCCCCGACAAGGCCCAGGAGGAGGTCTACGCCGGCGGCGCGGTGCGCGTCTCCACCGGCTTCACCCCCTCCGGCACGCTGACGGCGGGCGAAGGCTCGTACACCCTCAGCGGCTCCTGGAAGTGGATCTCCGGCTCCCGGGGTGCGAACTGGGCGCTGCTGTCCGCTCTGCTCACCGGACCGGACGGGACCCCGGCCCCCTATGCGGCCCTCGTCCCGTTCAGCGAGCTGAGCATCGCCGACGACTGGCACGCCTCGTCCGCCGCGGGCACCGGCAGCTCCACGGTCAGCGCCGAGAACGTGACGGTCCCGGCCCACCGGGTGGTCAGCCTGATCGAGGTGCTCGGCGGCACCACCGGCGACCGCTCCAACACCGGCGCCACCGGCACCAACTACGCCTTCGTCCCCTTCTTCATGGCACAGGGCGCCTCCGCGTACATCGGGATGGCCAAGGGCGCCTACGAGCTGTTCCTGGACCGGCTGCCGGGCCGCGGCATCACCTACACCTCCTGGACCGACCAGAGTCAGTCGCCGGTCACCCAGATCCAGGTCGCCGTCGCCGCCAACAAGATCGCGGCCGCCGAGGCGCTCCAGGAGACCTGGCTGCGTCAGCTCCAGCAGCACGCCGACGCCGGCACGAGCCCCTCCGTGGACGAGCGTGCCGCAGCCCGGGGCAAGGCCGGCTACGCCATCCAGCTCGCGAAGGAAGCCGTCGACGGGCTGTTCGAGGCCGCCGGTGCCTCGGTGATCATGCGCGACGTGCCGTTCCAGCGGTTCCACCGGGACATCCAGGGCCTGGCCCTGCACGCCCTGTTCGCCTTCAACACCAACCAGGAAGTGCACGGACGGGCCATCCTCGGTCTCGCCCCCGACACCCCGTTCCTGTGATCCACCGTTCCGGATGACCGGAACGCTCCGGCCACCGGGCCGCCCGCACGCGCGGGCGGCCCGGTCTCGTACATCCCCCTTCCAGGAAGGCCCATTGCCATGACCGACACCACCGTCCTCGTCCTCGGCGGCACGGGAAAGACCGGCCGCCGCGTCGTGAACCAGCTGAAGGAGCGCGGGGCCACCGTCCGCGCCGCCAGCCGCTCCGGAGACGTCCGCTTCGACTGGGACGACGCCGGCACCTGGGAGCCCGCGCTCGCCGGCGTCGACGTCGCCTACCTGGTGGACGCGCAGGACAAGCCCGGTGTCTGGGACGCCGATGCGGCCCTGCGCAAGCTGTCCGGCCTCGCCGTCGACAGCGGGGTCCGCCGGCTGGTGCTGCTCCAGGCCCGGGTGAGCGAGCCGGTCGGCGGCAAGTCCCTGATAGCCGGCGAGCGCGCCGTCCAGGAGTCCGGTGCCGAGTGGACCGTGCTGCGGCCCAACTGGTTCTTCCAGAACTTCGACGAGGGCGTCCTGCTGGACGGTGTCCGCGCCGGTGAGCTGTCCCTGCCCGCGGGGTCGGGCCGCGAGCCGTTCGTCGACGCCGAGGACGTCGCCGCCGTCGCGGTCGAGGCCCTCCTGGAGGACGGCCACGCCGGACAGACCTACGAGCTGAGCGGCGCCCGGGCCCTGACCCTGGACGAAGCCGTCAGCGAGATCGCCCGGGCCACCGGCCGGGACATCCGCTACGTCCCCGTCGAGCACCAGGCCTACGTGGACGAGCTCGTGGGCTACGACGTACCCGCCGACTACGCGCTCTTCGTCGCCGATCTCGTCGCCCAGATCCGCGACGACAAGAACGCCACCCCCACGGACACGGTCCGTCGCGTGCTGGGCCGTGAGCCCCGGGACTTCTCCGACTTCGTGAAGGACGCCGCCGCGCGGGGCGTCTGGAACGTCTGAGTTCCCCGGGTTCCCTTCAGGCCCGACGTGCCGGGGCCCCGCCGGATCACCGGCGGGGCCCCTTCGCGGTCCCGCGACCTCACACGGCGACCTTCCGTCCGCGCGCCGGAGCGTACGGATCGGCCGCCGGGGGAACCGCGGACCGGTCCGTCCGCGGAGGCAGCAGGGTCAGCGTCGACGCGCGGTGCTTTCCGCCGCCCCAGCCGGGGCGGCGGTCGAGCAGCTCCGGCCGGGCCGTGGCGACGGTGAGCAACGGGGCCGTGCCCGCGCCGTCGGACAGCGACTCGAGCCGGTCCAGTACGACGTCCGCCGCCTTGTGGGCGTCGTCGACGAAGACCACGACCGGTTCGAGCGCGGCGGCCGCCGCGAGGAGCTCCGCCCACACGTTCAGGACCTCGCCCCGGTCGGCCGGGTGCACCGACGAGCCGCCCGAGGGCAGGAGCGGCAGGAGGCGTTGGTACACGTGGACGCGGCGTGCCTTGGGCAGGGGCAGACGCCAGACGGCCGTGGCGAGTTTGGCCCGGGAGACCTCGGCCGCGTCCTCGGCCAGCACACCGCAGTAGCCGGAGAGGATCAGCCCGGCCACGGACAGCGGCTCACCCCGGCCGGTGGCCCGGGCGCTCAGTACGCGCGCGGTCGCCGGCGACTGCACGGCGATGCTGCGCTCGAACTCCGCCAGCAGATGGGACTTGCCGACGCCCGGCGCGCCGAGGACGGTCACCAGATGGGGAACGGAGCTGTGCCGGGCCCAGTCGAGCAGACCGTTCAGCACCCCCAGCTCGTGCTCGCGGTCGGTACGGAAACCTGCTTCGTCCCCCACCAGCCCCAAGACCTGCCACCCGTCCTGGGAGCCGGCGGCCGGCTTCGCCGCGACGGACGCCGTGGTCGCCAGGCGCGCCGCACCGCTCATCCACACCTCGCCGTCCGGCACCCGTGCCAGCATGGCCCGGCCGTCGTCCAGCACGGCTCCGATGGCCGACGGGCGACCGACCTCGGCCTCCGGATCGAGCCGGACCAGGGCCCTGCCGGTGGTCACCGCGGCCCTGAGGGCCGTCTGCGTGTCGATCGAGAACCTCTCGCGCAGGGTCAGGGCGGCCCGCACGGCCCGTTCGGGATCGTCCTCCCCGGGTCCGTGGACGCCGAAGAGGGCCAACGTGACCGATCCGATCGCGGCGACCACGGTGCCGCCGAACCGGGTGATGACGTCCTCGACGGTGTGGAGGGCCGCGTCGATCTCCCGGGGGGACGCCTCGTCGAGACTGCCCAGCCGGAGCCCCACGAGCAGGGCGCTCACGGGAATCCGCTCCGTCACGGTCGCGCGGCCCTGGCGCGGCACCACCAGCGGGGCGGGAGCGGGCTGTTCGACCGGGGCGCGGGGTGCGACGGCCGCGGTGACGGCCGCGGTGACGGCCGCAGTGACGACCTCGCGCGGTGGAGCCGGTACCTCCGCGGCCAGCACGGGGTCGTGGGTCAGGATCGCGTGCTGGAGCGTACGCAGGCCGTGGCCCGGTTCCAGACCGAGGTTCTCCACCAGCGAGGACCGTCCCCGCTCGTAGACGTTCAGCGCGTCGGCCTGCCGTCCGCAGCGGTACAGTGCCAGCATCAACTGCCCGCGCGCCCGCTCGCGCCACGGCTCGGCCTCGGCCATCATCGTCAGCTCGCCGAGCACGGAGTGATGGCGACCGCACTCCAGTTCGGCCTCGAAGAAGTCCTCCAGGACATCGAGCCGGTCCCGGCGAGCGGCGTCCAGCTCCGGCCAGGCGATGCCCGACTCGGCCAGATCGGCGAGGAGCGGGCCTCCCCAGAGGTCGAGCCCCTTCTTCAGCAGCCGCGAGGCCTCGTCCGGTGAACCAGCGGCCAGTTCGGCCCGGCCGGCGGCCACCCATCGGCGGAAGACCAGGAGATCCACATCGTCCGGATCGACACGCAGCATGTAGCCCGGCGCCTTGGTCACGAGTTCCGGCGCACCGGGGGAGGCCGGCCCGGCGCCTTCGGTCAGGATCGTCCGCAGTCCCCATATCGCGTTGTGCAGGATCTTCCGGGCCGTGGCCGGTGCGTCCTCCGTTTCCCACAGGACGTCCACGAGCTTGCTCGTCGCCACCACGCGGTTGGCGTGCAGCAGCAGATATCCGAGCGTCGCGCGCTGCTTCGTGCCTCCCAGGGCAACGGGTCCGTCTGCCGATATCGCGTCCAACGGCCCCAGCAATCTGAACCTCATTGCCCCCCGCTCCAAGGTTTGACCGTATATTCGGATTTCCCTACTCTCGCACCGGTACCTTGAAAGAATCTTGAGCAGTGCGTGAAGGGAATCCCCTCCAGGGTGGCCGGGAAATGCGGAAACCCGTGAGCGGCGGGGAATTCGAAGTGGGCCCGGCAATTCTGGGAGCGGGGCGCCGGTCAGGGCCCGGGACCTGACGGAACGGATCGACGCCGGCGCGCACATGGCCCGCGAGACCCCTGAACGTCCATGCCGCCGAGGGTCGTGCGTCCGCGTCATCGATCCGTTCCGCCTCACGTCCCCCCACGTCCCCGACGGTATCCGCGAGATAAGTCGGTGACTTCGAAGTGCCTTCTTCCGTGACCGGCGGCCGTGTCGCATGCTGATGCCGGAAGGGGCCTTCCAATGGCCCTCGCCGTAAAGAGTCGGATGCCGAGAGGAATAGATATGGCTACCAGCGTGGAATCCTTCTCGGAAATCGAAGACAAGTTCTTCTCCTACATCCAGGACATCGTCTACTGCACCATGATCACGGTGGACAGAAAATCGCGCCCCCGGGCCCGGGTGCTCCTGCCCATCTGGGAAGTGGTCGACGGAAAGCCGGTCGGCTGGCTGGCCGCCTACAAGACACCCGTCAAGGTCGCCCATCTGGCCAACAACCCGCACACCACCTACTCGTACTGGTCCCCCCGCCAGAACGCGGTGTTCGTCGACAGCGTCTCCGCCTGGGCCGAGGACCAGGAAACCAGGCAGTACGCCTGGGACCTCTACCGCAAGGGAAGCCCCGCGGGCGTCGGCTACAACCCGCTCAACTTCTGGCGCGGCGGCCCCGAGGACCCCAAGTACCACGTCCTGCGCATCGATCCCTGGCGGGTGCAGGTGCTCCGGGGCTCGGACCTCAGCAGCCGCATCTGGACCGACGAGAGCGGGCGCTGACCGCTGGCTCCGACTCCCGGCGCGGGCAGGTGAATCGGCCCCTGTCCGCGCCGGGCCCGTGCCGAGGGCGTGTGACGAGCATGCGGACTCCGCCGGGAACCTTCAAGAATCCCATATCGCGGTAACCGGACGCTCATCAATTCAAAGTCCCGGCAATGATCGAGGTGTGAGGGAATTCCGGAAGTAGTGCAATGGAACGCCGGTACAGTCGGGGCCGAATCGAATGAATATCGCGGCAGAGGAGGCAGGATGGCCACGGTCGACATCGACACCGGCACGGTACTGAAAGCGGTTCGGGAGATAGCACCCGTACTCCGTGAGAACGGGCGCCTGACCGAGGAACGCGGCTGGCTCGCGCAGGAGAACCTCGACCTGCTGGATCAGGCCGGCGTCTTCCGGTCCGCGGTTCCGCGCAGGTTCGGCGGGCTGGACCTGCCGCTCGCCGACCAGTTCGCGATCATCGCCGAGATAGCTCGCGGCTGCGGCTCCACGGGATGGGTGGCCAACGCCTGGATCTCCAGCGCCTGGATCATCTCCCAGTACCCCGACCTCGCGCAGGAGGAGATCTACGCGACCAGTGGGGGTTCGCTGAAGGTCTCCGGAGGCTTCACCCCCACCGGCCGGGCGACCCGCACCGAGGGCGGCTTCCTCCTGAACGGAAGCTGGCGCTTCAACACCGGCATCCGCGGCGCCGACTGGAACATTCTCGCCGCCCTCGTCGACCGCACCGACGGCGTGCACGAGGAGGTCTACGCGGTGGTGCCCGCCGACGCGATGACCCTCGCCGACGACTGGGACGTCACCTCGGCCGCGGGTACCGGCAGTTGCACCTCCTCCGTCACCGACCTCTTCGTCCCGGCCCACCGGGTCGTGGACGGGATGGAGGTGCTGGAGGGCCAGGTCCCCGGCCGTGCCCACACCGCGGGGAGCGGCCGCGAGTACGGACTCACCGCGTACGTGATGGCACTGTCCGCGGCGGCCTACGTCGGAATGGCCCGGGCCGGCCTCGAACTCTTCCTCGCCCGGCTGCCCGGCAAGGGCATCGCCTACACGCACTGGGAAGAGCAGAGCGCACACCCGCACATCCAGTTCCAGGTCGCCGCCGCCGCCAACAAGATCTCCGCGGCCCAGGCACTGGCCGACAGCTGGACCCTGCGCATGCAGGGCGCCGCGGACGCGGACGAACGCATGTCCGTGAACGACCGGGTGGAGATCCGCAGCCAGATCGCCTACGCGGTCCTGCTGGCGAAGGAGTCCGTCGACATCCTGCACTCGGTCAGCGGTGCTTCGGTCATCCAGCGCTCCCAGCCGTTCCAGCGCGTGCACCGGGACATCCAGGGGCTCGCGCTGCACGGCCTGATGGCGCCGCTCGGCGGTTTCGAGGCGTACGGCCGGGTGCTCGTCGGACTCGACCCCGACACCGAGTTCTTCTAGACCGCCGGCCCTCGACGAAGGCCGCGTGCGGAGTTCCTCGCACGCGGCCTTCAGCCGGCTTTCAGGGCCGGAGCACGACCTTGCCCGTCGTACGGCGCTCCCGCAGGTCGGTGTGGGCCGTACGGGCCTCGGCGAGCGGGTAGTCGGCGCCGGTCACCGGACGCAGCCGCCCCTGGAGGGTGAGCGCGAAGAGCTCCTCCAACGGCTCGCGCAGGGCCCCCGGACGAGCCAGCGTGGGCCGCAGCCAGAAGCCGACGACGGCGGCGTTGAGCCGGCTCAGCCGTGCCGGGTCGAGCGCGGCGAACGCGGTACGGGACGCGTTGCCGTAGGTGACGAGTCGGCCGAAGTCGGCGAGGGAGCCGAGCGCGTGGTCGAAGAGGCTGCCGCCGGCCGCGTCCAGGATCACGTCCGCACGCAGCGCCAGCGGATACCGGGCGACCTCGTCGGCGCCCAGATCCAAGGCGATCCGCTCCTTCTCCGGCGTGGACGCCTGCGCCAGGACGCGGCCCGCCCCGAACTCCCGGGCCAACTGGACCGCGAGGCTGCCCACGCCGCCCGCGGCGGAGTGCACGACGACGCTCTCACCGGGTCGCAACCAGGCGGCGGAGCGCAGCAGGTGCCAGGCGGTGACCCCCTGCATCAGCAGGGCGAGAGCCCGGGAGGCGTCCAGTTCCTCGGGGATCTCCACCAGGGCCGACTCCGGGGCGACCACCTGTTCCGCGTACCCGTGGGTGACCTTGGCGAGGACCCGGCGTCCGTCCTCGGTCCGGCCGACGACCTCGCTGCCGGGGATGTGGGGCAGCAGGCCGGGGGAGAGGTAGGACCCGTCCACCTGGAACGTGTCGGCGAAGTTGACGCCGGCCGCCTCCACGGTGATCAGCACCTCGCCGGGCCCGGGAACCGGGGCGGGCACATCGACGGCCATGAGCACCTCGGGACCGCCGAACCGGTCGAACCGTATAGCGAGCATGATCAGGCACGTTACTCGTCCCCGCGCAGCCAAATCCAGCCGTCCGGCGTTTGAGGACCGGGGTCTGGGGCGGAGCCCCAGGGGCCTTTCAGCCCGTCCGGCGCTTGAGGACCGGGTCAGGGCGGAGCCCTGGGAACGGTGGAAGGGCGGGTAGGGGACCTCGCCCCGCGCAGCGGCGAACGCCCCCGCGCCCGGGGCCCCGACCAGGAGGTCAGTCCTTGATCTCGCAGATGGCCGCGCCGGAGGTGAGCGACGCTCCGACCTCCGCCGCGAGCCCCACGACCGTGCCCGAACGATGCGCGTTCAACGGCTGTTCCATCTTCATGGCCTCGAGGACAACGACCAGGTCACCCTCATTGACCTGCTGCCCCTCCTCGACCGCGACCTTCACGATCGTGCCCTGCATGGGCGAGGCCAGCGTGTCCCCCGAAGCCGCCGGCCCGGACTTCTGCGCCGCACGACGCTTGGGCCTCGCGCCGCCCGCGGCCGCCGTACGGGCCAGGGTCATGCCCAGCGACGGCGGCAGCGAGACCTCCAGACGCTTGCCGCCGACCTCGACGACCACGGTCTCGCGGCCCGGCTCGTCCTCGGAGTCGTCCGCGGAGGGGACCACGAACGCCGGGATCTCGTTGACGAACTCGGTCTCGATCCAACGGGTGTGGATCGTGAACGGATCGGCCGTGAAAGCAGGATCGACGACCACCGCGCGGTGGAAGGGGATGGCCGTGGCCATGCCCTCCACCTCGAACTCGGCCAGCGCGCGCGCCGCCCGCTGCAGGGCCTGCTCGCGCGTGGCACCCGTAACGATGAGCTTGGCGAGCAGCGAGTCCCATGCCGGTCCGATGACCGAACCGGACTCAACCCCCGCGTCCAGGCGCACGCCCGGACCCGTCGGCGGGGCGAACCGAGTGACGGTGCCCGGAGCCGGCAGGAAGCCACGGCCCGGGTCCTCACCGTTGATGCGGAACTCGAAGGAGTGACCGCGCAGGACGGGGTCCCCGTAGCCGAGCTCCTCCCCGTCCGCGATGCGGAACATCTCGCGGACCAGGTCGAGGCCGGAGACCTCTTCGGTGACCGGGTGCTCGACCTGAAGACGGGTATTGACCTCCAGGAAGGAGATCAGACCATCGGCGGACACCAGGAACTCCACCGTTCCGGCCCCGACGTAGCCGGCTTCCTTCAGGATCGCCTTCGACGCGGCGTACAGCTCGGCGTTCTGGGCGTCCGTCAGGAACGGCGCGGGGGCCTCCTCCACCAGCTTCTGGTGGCGGCGCTGCAGCGAGCAGTCACGGGTGGAGACGACCACCACATTGCCATGTGAGTCGGCCAGACACTGGGTCTCCACATGCCGCGGCTTGTCGAGGTACTGCTCCACGAAGCACTCGCCACGCCCGAACGCGGCCACGGCCTCACGCACGGCGGAGTCGTACAGCTCGGGGACCTCTTCGAGGTTCCGGGCGACCTTCAGACCGCGGCCGCCGCCGCCGAAGGCGGCCTTGATCGCGATCGGCAGACCGTGTTCCTTGGCGAACGCGACGACCTCGTCCGAGCCGGAGACCGGGTCGGGGGTGCCGGCGACGAGCGGGGCGCCGGCGCGGAGCGCGATGTGGCGGGCGGCGACCTTGTCGCCGAGGTCGCGGATGGCCTGCGGGGACGGGCCGATCCAGATGAGGCCCGCGTCGATGACGGCCTGGGCGAATTCGGCGTTCTCGGAGAGGAAGCCGTATCCGGGATGGATGGCGTCCGCACCGGAGTCGGCTGCGGCCTGCAGGATCTTGGAGATGTCCAAGTAGCTGGCGGCCGGGGTGTCACCGCCCAACGCGAAAGCTTCGTCGGCCGCGCGGACATGCGACGCATCCCGGTCCGGGTCGGCGTAGACGGCTACGCTCGCGATCCCGGCATCCCGGCAGGCCCGAGCAACGCGGACTGCGATTTCGCCACGGTTGGCGATGAGCACCTTGCGCACGACGGCTCCTCATACCTTCTTACGACGTATTCGACGGGTCTCGTCTACGGGTCCCGTACACGGGTCTCGTCTACGGGTCCCGTACACGGGTCTCGTATACGGGCTCACATATGGGCGGACCCCACCCGTGCCCCGTGCCGATGCGGCTGAAGCGGCAAATGCGCCTCCACATGGGTCCCGTGGCCCGCCTGACCCCCGTGGCCCTGCGAACTGCTGACGGTCAGTCGGCCGCCGGCGTCCTCCATCCGCTCCGCCATCGAACGGAACCCCTGATGGGAGTGGCCGGGCCGCAGGACCCGCTCGACGTCGAACCCGCGGCCGTCGTCCTCGACACTGGCATACGCCCACCAGCGGGTGGACCGTACGGAAACCTTCACGCGGCCGGCTCGCGCGTGCACGAAGCTGTTGCGCAGCGCCTCGCGGAGCGTGAGGTAGAGGTCCCGGCGCCGTACGTCGGGGAGCAGGCCCTCGTCGCCCGTCACCTTCACGGTGACCTGGACCCCGGCCGGAGCGGCCCCGGCCGCGAACTCGCGCAGCGCCACGCCGAGCGGCGGAACGACGGACCGCTCCCGTACCCCGCCGACCAGGTCCCGCAGCCGCGCGTCCGTGTCCCGCAGCGCGTCCCGGGCGGCCGCGATCCGGTCGGCGGCGACCGGATCCGGCAGCTCGTCGCACTCCTCCAGTGCCTGCCGGGCCGCGGTGACGCCATCGGCGACATCGTCGTGCAGCTCGCGGGAGATCCGACGCTGTTCCTGCCAGCAGCACACGGACTGGTCCACCGGGCTCCCGCCCTCACCGGCCTGCCGGACCGCCTCGGCGAGGACCCGCACAGAACCCTCGTCGAGGCGGCCGCTCTCCATCATCTGGAGCATGGCGCACTCCATCAGCAGGACCGCCGCCGCCGCGTTGTGGTGGGGCGCCGGCCGCACCGGCGGGGCGGACAGCCCGCCGCCGGTCGCGGGTTCGGTGCCGAAGGCGGCGGCCAGGACGGTACGGGCCCGGTCGTTCAGGGCCTGTCGCACCGAGCTGTCCCAGCGGACCGTCGTGCTCAGCGCGGCCGGGAGGGCCGATTCGAACCGGCGCAGCACCGCGTCCAGGAATTCTGGGCCCGGTCCCTCGGGAGAGTGCACCGTCCTCCGGGGGACGAGCTGGCGTGCGATGGGCGGCGCGGGGGACGCCCGCTGGGCCACGCGGACGAGTCCCTGCTGCAGTGCCTCGGCGAAACCGGGGCCGATGGCGGACCCCCAACCGGCGACCGCGACCTCGGAGTTCATCGGCCGGGGGAGTACGCGCGGTGGAAGGCGCCGCCGAAGAAGAGCAGCCCGTCCTCGCCGGTGCCACGGCTCGAGCCGACCACGTCGCCGATGAAGACGGTGTGGTCGCCTATCTCGTGGGCGGCGGAGAGCTCGCACTCCAGCCAGGCCAGGGACCCGTTCAGGAGCGGCGCGCCGGTTCGCGGGCCGGGGACCCAGTCGACGCCGGTGAACTGCCCGGGCCCCAGCGGGCGCTTCTTGTCGGCGAAGAAGCGGGCCAGACCCTCCTGACCGGCCTCCATGATCGAGACGCCGAAGTGCCCGGCGGAGGTGATCGCCTCGTACATGACCGCGCTGTGCGCCACACAGCACAGCACGGACGGAGGGTCGAGGGAGACCGACGTGAAGGCGTTCGCCGTCATGCCGTGGATGTGCTCACCGCCGACGGACAGCACGGTGACACCGGTCGCGAACAGGGACATGACCTCGCGCAAGGGGGCGGGATTCGCCGTATATCCCCGGGGAACGGCGACGTCAGCGGATACGGAATTCATGCCGCACCTTTCATGTAATCCATGGGAAGAAATGTACGAGAGGGTTCCCGTGCGGGAGGAACCGTGGAGTAACTGTCCGCTCAGCAGCGCCGGGGGGAGCGGAGGATTACCGTGCCGTGAGCGCACGTCCACGGGGGGATGAGCGCTCCGTGCTTAGGATCTGGGCGTTTAGGTCGGGCACTGTCAAATTGAGGGTGGCATGAATACTGTCTCTGCTGATCCGCAGCTCGCGGAACCGTACATGCTCGGTTGGCTGGCCTCGCTCGGCCTCGACGTCGATTACGTGCGGGCCGAGGGAAATACGCTCTATTACCTCGGGGAGAGTGGCGAAGAGATCCCGGTACTCGATTTCGCGGGCGGGTACGGGTCGCTCATCCTGGGGCACAACCATCCGGAGATCACGGCGTACGCGCAGCAGCTGCTCGGGGCCCAGACCCCGGTGCACGCGCAGTTCTCCCGCCATCCGTACGCGAACGACGTCGCCGTCGCCCTCAACCGGATCCTCCAGCGCGAGCTGGCCACGGAGGAGAACTACTCCGCCATCTTCGCCAACACCGGCGCCGAGGCGGTCGAGGCGGCCGTCAAGCACGCCGAGCTCGACCGCGGGATCCGGCTGGCCGAGCTCCGCGAGCGGCTCGACGGGAACCTGGCCGCCGCCCGTGCGGCGGTGGCGGACGGGGCCGGCGTCGCGGCGCACGCGTACCGCCTGGCCGGCGTGGACGCGCAGGAGGGGGCGGCCGGATTCGAGGCGCTCGCGACCGAGATCGTACGGCGCAACGCCGAGCAGACCGGCCGGCCGCCCGTGCTCCTGACCCTGGAGGGCGGGTTCCACGGCAAGCTGGTCGGCAGCGTCCAGCTCACCCACAACGAGGGCTACCGGGCCCCCTTCGCGGCGCTGGCGACACCCGCCCGGTTCATCCCCGCCGGCAGTGCGCAGGCCCTCAAGGCGGCGCTCGAGAGCGAGCGGGCGACCGTGCTCGACCTGGTCGTCGAGGACGGCACGGTGTCGGTGGTCGAGCTGAACTCCCCGGTGTTCTGCGCCTTCGTCCTGGAACCGATCCAGGGCGAGGGCGGCATCCGCGCCCTGTCCGCGGAATTCGCCCGGGAGATCCAGCGGGCCTGTGCCGAGGTCGACTGCCCGGTCATCGTGGACGAAGTGCAGAGCGGAATGGGCCGGAGCGGCGATTTCCTGGCGAGTGCGGCGCTCGGCCTGCGCGGCGACTACTACGCCCTCGCCAAGAGCCTGGGCGGCGGAATAACGAAGACGTCCGTCATGCTCACGCGTCAGTCCCGCTACCGTTCCGAGTTCGAACTCGTACACAGCTCCACCTTCGCGAAGGACGCACTCTCCTGCTTCATCTCCAAGAAGGTCCTGGAGATCCTCGAAGCCGACGACGGCGCCGCCTACCGCACGGTGCGCGAGCGCGGCGGGAAGCTGCTCGGGATGCTGGAGGCGGTGGGCGCGGACTTCCCCGACGTGGTGAAGGACGTGCGGGGGCGGGGCCTGATGCTCGGCCTGGAGTTCCACGACCAGTCCGGCTCCCGCTCCGAGGCCATCCGTGAGAGCGCCCCCCTGCTCGGCTACACGGTCGCCGGGTATCTGATGCGCGAGCACCGGATCCGTACCTTCCCGACCGCGAGCGCCGTGAACACGCTCCGGTTCGAGCCCTCGCTGTACCTGACCGACGCCGAGATCGACCAGCTGGAGCGGGCCCTCCGGGGCGCCTGCCTGGTCTTCCGCACCCACGACGGGGCCGGCCTCACCGGCACGGCGACGGAGGCCTGACACGCGACGGCCGCGCCCGTACGGGCGCGGCCGTCGCGGTCGTGGAGCGGAGAATCCGGCCGACCCTCACGGGTCGGCCGGATTCGGTCCGTCCGGGGCCCGGGGAGCCGGGCCCGCGGCACGTGGTCAGTCGATGCCGCGGACGATGTGGGTCTCCCCGGGCTCCTCGTCCGCGCCGGCGAGCCCGAGCGGCGGGTAGCGCAGGGCGCACGCCAGACACCTCGGGAACGCGTGGCCGAGGTCGGCGTCGTCGGTGTGGTCGCGCATCAGGTCCTCCGGTCGTCGAGTGGATGGGCCCCGGCGCCCGTGGCCCGGAGCCGGCGGGGCGGCGTGGGCGTCGGGAACTCCGGGGACCGCAGGCCGATGGCGGTCACCAGCAGCCCGTTCCCCGTACGCCACCGTCCGTCGAAGGCGGTCACCCGGACGCCGTTCACCACGGGGCCGGGAACCAGGAGCCGGGCGCGGAAGGTGCCCGCCGACGGATCGGGTGTGATCATGGCCTCGTCGAAGTCCAGAGGCCGCCCGGTCAGGGGGAACCAGGCCTTGTAGACGCTCTCCTTGGCGCTGAACAGCAACCGGTCCCAGGAGACGGCGGGCCGCCGCACGGTGAGCTCGCGCAGCCAGACCCGCTCCTGGGGGAGCGAGATCGCCTCCAGCGTGTCCGGCGAGGGCAGCGGCGCGTTCGGCTCGGCGTCGCAGCCGATCGCCACCAGGTCCGAACTGCGGGCCACGGCCGCGGCGCGGTAGCCCCGGCAGTGCGTCATGCTGCCCACGATGCCGTCCGGCCACCGGGGTGCTCCCCGCGCGCCGGGCAGGAGAGGGGTCGGCGGCAGCCCGAGCCGGCCCAGGGCCTGGCGGGCACACTCCCTGACCGAGGCGAACTCCCTGCGGCGTCCGGTGACGGCTCCCGCCACCACGAGCTCCTCCTCGGGGAAGAGGCCGAACTCCCCGGGCGGGTCGTGGAAGAGCTCGGCGGTGACGACCGGCGCGGGGAGCAACGAGGCGATCACCCCTGCCTCCCGGAGGGGGCCGGGGCCGGCAGGACCTGCAGGGGGTGGCCGGGTTCCCCGGGGCGCCGGCGCCACTCGCGCGGGTAGCCGAGGGACACCTCGTAGTGCGGTATCCCCTGCTTCCGGATGAGCCGCGGGATGTGCAGATGGCCGTAGACGACGGCGGCGGCCCGGTACCGGACCGGCCAGTCGGCGGTGGCCTCCGTGCCGCACCACAGGGCGAAGTCCGGGTAGTGCAGCACCTCCGTGGGCTCGCGCACCAGCGGGAAGTGGCTGACGAGGACGGTCGGCAGGTCGGCGGGGAGCGCGTCCAGGCGGTCGGCGGTCCGCCGGAGGCGGGCCCGGCACCAGTCCCCGACGGAGGGGTACGGGTCGGGGTGGAGCAGGAACTCGTCGGTCGCGACGACCCCCGCGTCGGCCGCCCGCCGTAGCGCCTCCTCGGTGGTGCGGACGTCGGGCCGGCGGAAGCTGTAGTCGTACAGGAGGAAGAGCGGCACGATCACCGCGGGACCGCCCGCCCCGCGCCACACCGGGTACGGGTCCTCGGGGGTGGTCACGCCCAGGCTCCGGCAGAGCTGGACCAGGGCCTCGTAGCGGGCGACGCCGCGCGCCTGGACCGGGTCGTCCGGAGGGGTCCACAGTTCGTGGTTGCCCGGCGCCCACACGACCTTGCGGAACCGGCCGGCGAGGGTGGACAGGGCCCACTCGATGTCCGCCATGTGTTCCCCGACATCGCCCGCGACGAGCAGCCAGTCCTCCTCCGAAGAGGGCCGCAACGACTCGACGATCGCGCGGTTCTCCTCGTAGCGCACGTGCAGGTCGCTGACGGCCAGCAGACTGCCGGGGGAGGAGGGGCCCTCAGGGGTGGCGCCGGTACTGCGGATCACGCCGCGGAGCCCGCGACGAGCAGGCTGGTCGTGATGATGTCGCGGACCTCGTCGGTGCGGTCGTCCAGATAGAAGTGACCGCCGGGCAGGATCCGCAGGTCGAAGTCACCGGTGGTGTGGTCGTGCCAGGCCGCGGCCTCGTCGACCGCCACCACGGGGTCCGCGTCGCCGACCAGGACGGTGAGGGGGGAGACGAGAGGGGACCCGGCGGTCCAGCGGTACGCGCCGAGGGCGCCGTAGTCCGCGCGCAGCGCCGGCATCACCATGGCGAGCAGCTCCGGGTCGTCGAGCACGGTGTGCCCGGTCCCGCCGAGCCCGCGCACCGCGTTCAGGATCTCCTTGTCGCTGCCGAGCCGGTCGTGCGCGCCGGGCCTCGGCGAGGGCGCGCCGCGCCCGGAGAGGAACACCCGGAGGGGTCCCGGCCGCCCGGCGGCGGCGAGGCGCCGGGCCGTCTCGTACGCGAGGACCGCCCCCATGCTGTGCCCGAACAGGGCGTAGGGGCCGTCGGTCAGCGGACCCAAGGCCTCGGCGAGGGCGTCGGCGTGCGCGGCGATGCCGCGGTACGGCTCCTCCCGCCGCCGGTCCTGCCGGCCCGGGTACTGGACGGCCAGCACGTCGAGACGCCCGCCCAGCGCCCGCGAGAGGGGAAGGAACGCGCTGGCGGCGCCACCCGCGTGCGGGAAGCACACCAACCGCATGCTGCCCTCGGGGGCCGCTCCGAAGCGCCGGAACCACGTGCTATCCACTACGTCCCTTTCAGCGGGCCGGTACCCGGTGGCACCAGACGGGGGAGGATGAACTGCCAGAACTGGCCGAGTCGTTGCTGGGAGAGCCAGACGGGATCCTTGCGGCCGAGGGCTTCGAAGCCGACGGTCGACGCGGCGACGACGGTGACGACGTCCTCCGGCTTGGTTCCGTCGGCGAGCGCGCCCAGCTGTGACGCGCGGCGCAGGGCGGACTCGATCCAGTCCCGCCACTGGCCGTGCAGGTCGACCGGGCTCGGCCACGCGGGCTCGCAGCCGAGCGTGAACCCGGCGCGCAGGATGATGTCGGTGGTCAGCCGGTCGAAGAGGTGGTGGGAGGTCTCCACGAGGTTCTGGATCGGGTCGAGTTCGCCCTGTGACCCGTCGTCCTGCGGTCCGTCCGGCGCGGGGCCGGTGATCCGCCGCAGACGCTGTTCGGCCGCCGTCTCGATCGCCTCCGCCAGCGTGCCCTTGTTGGCGAAGTGGAAGTGGAGGGCGCCGCTGCTCACTCCTGCCCGCTGGGCGATGGCGGAGAGGGAGGCCGACACGAACCCGTCCGTGTCGAAGATCTCCGCCGCGGACCGCAGCACCGCCGCTCGTGTGCGGACAGCGCGTTCCTGTATAGCCATGTGCACTCCGTGGATGCCTGGGGCGCTGCTGACGGCCCCTCAAGAGCGTCCAGCGTACGAACCGCGCTCGCGGTTTCTATCGGCCCTGATCGAACCAGTCCTGAAAGGGCCGCTCACCGGACGGCCCCGCCGTCCGGTGAGCGGCCTGCCCGGGTGGGGGGAGGGAACGGGCAGGCCAGGAGAAGCGGGGCTACTCCGGCAGCAGGGTGCCGGCGACCGGACGGTCGATGGCCATGAGCCAGCGGCCGTCCTCGCCAAGACGGAGCACATCGGTGCAGTTGCCCTCGATACGGACGGGCTCGCCCTCGGGACCCGTGCTGTCGACGCTGAACTTCACGCCGATCAGGGCCACGTCGCCGGCCACGTAGGCGTGCGTGATCTCGGCCTTGAGGAAGGGCTTCGGCGCGAGGAACTCCTTGAAGAACTCCAGGCGCTCCTTCCCGGTGAGCGGGGAGCCGGAGAAGTTCGATATCGCGTCCTCGCGGTAGAGGAGGTCGAACAGGGCGCCGTCACCGGAATTGAAGAGCTGGATGAAGATCTCGTTCTGGGTATCCGCGTCACCGGTCAGATCAGGGTTGTCGACGTCGAAGTCGACGGTGATACCGGGAATGCTCATGGTCTGCGACACCACTTTCTTGGGTCATGGGGACTTCCGTGGGGCGGGGAAGCGTGAGGGTTACTTCTGCTCGCCGTACGGCTCGTCGATCGCGTAGCGCCACTTGCCGTCCGCACCCTTGCGCAGTACGTCGACGCCGACTCCCGTCAGCAGCTCGGGGTTGCCCGAGTCGTCCACGGTGGCGATGGACCAGTCGACGATCAGGAGCGCGGTGTCTCCGGTCACGAACGTCTGGCGCGGCTTGGCGCTCATCTTCGGCGCGCGGGTCAGGAACTCCTTGACGGCGTCCTTCCGGGCCTGGCCCGTGAGGGGCTTGCCCGGCTCCCAGACCGCGACGGCCTCGTCGGTGTACATCTCGTTCACGGCGTCGGCGTCGCCCGAGTTGAAGGCCGCCTCGTACAGCGCGGTGTGCTGCTCGACATCGCTGGTCAGATTGCTCATTGTGGACCGATCCTGCTTTCTTCCGGCATGACACCCTGGAATTCGAGGAGTTTCACGGAGATCTGTCCAGACCGTAACGGGGCCGTCCTCACCGGCCGCCCACCGGCAAATAACGGACGGGCCACCCCGCCGCAAAATTTGGCGGTTACCCGTGCATGACCAGGTATTGAGAACAAACAGCGCGACCGGTCTTAAGGTCGATAAGGCTGGGTTCCCCATCCGGGATACCCGGGCCGTTCCAATATCAGTCAGGAAAGGGCAGTCGAGCGCCATGACGACTAATCGCATTTCTGTGGAGAGCCCGGCGCCGCGAGGCGACGAGGGAGCCATCGCCGTCATCGGCATGTCCTGCCGGCTCCCCATGGCCTTCGGCCCGGCCGACTTCTGGCAGATGTTGCGCAGCGGCACCGACGCGATCACCGACGCACCGCCCGGACGCTGGAACACCGCGGAACCACAGGCCGGGGCGGGGGTTCGCCGCGGCGGATTCATCGACGGCATCGGCGACTTCGACGCCGAGTTCTTCGCGATCTCGCCCCGCGAGGCCGCCGCCATGGACCCGCAGCAGCGACTCGTCCTCGAACTGGCCTGGGAGGCCCTGGAGGACGCCGGAGTCCTCCCCGCCCGACTGCGCGACTCCCGTACCGCCGTCTTCGTCGGCACCCTCCGCGACGACTACACGAGCCTCGCCAACCAGTACGGCGAGCAGGTCATCACCCAGCACTCCATGACCGGCCTCAACCGCGGCGTCATCGCCAACCGCGTCTCCTACTACCTGGGGCTGCGCGGACCCAGCCTGACCGTCGACGCAGCCCAGTCCTCCTCCCTCGTCGCCGTGCACCTCGCCTGCGAGTCGCTCCGGTCGGGGGAGTCCACCACCGCCATTGCCGCCGGCATCAACCTCAACATCCTCGGCGAGAGCGCCGTGACCGAGGAGCGGTTCGGCGGCCTCTCACCGGACGGCACCGCCTACACCTTCGACGCCCGCGCCAACGGTTTCGTGCGGGGCGAGGGCGGCGGGGCCGTCATCCTGAAGCCCCTGGCCCAGGCGGAGGCGGACGGCGACCGGATCTACGGCGTCATCAGCGCCAGCGCGGTCAACAACGACGGCGCCACGCCCGGCCTGACCGTGCCCAGCCGAGAGGCCCAGAGCCGGCTCCTCCGCGAGGCATACGGAAAGGCCGGAATCAGCCCCTCTACCGTTCAGTACGTCGAACTGCACGGCACCGGAACCCCCGTCGGCGACCCCATCGAGGCCGCCGCGCTCGGAGACGTCTTCAGCTCGCACCGTGCGCCCGGCGACCCGCTGCTCGTCGGATCGGCCAAGACCAACGTCGGGCACCTGGAGGGGGCGGCCGGCATGGTCGGCCTGCTCAAGGCCCTGCTGAGCCTCACGCACCGCGAGATCCCCGCGAGCCTCAACTTCGAGACCCCGAACCCGGCCATCGACCTCGACGGCCTCGGCCTCTCCGTACCGCGCGAGCTCACCGCCTGGCCGCACCCCGACCGTCCCCTGGTCGCGGGGGTCTCCTCCTTCGGCATGGGCGGCACCAACTGCCACGTCGTCCTCACGGAAGCTCCGGTCTCCGAACGGGCCCCCGCCGTGGACGCGCGGTCCCTGCTGCCCTGGGTCCTCTCGGGCCGGGACACGGCCGCGCTGCGCGCCCAGGCCGGGAAACTGCGTGCCTTCGCCGCCGCGAGCGAGGCGGGGACCGCCGACATCGGCTGGTCCCTGCTGACCACCCGCACCACCTTCGACGCACGCGCGCTCGTCCTGGCGGACGACAAGGACGGGTTCCTCGCCGGCCTGGACTCCCTCGCCGAGGGCGAGCCCGGCACCGGGATCGTCGCAGGAGACGTACGAGACGTACGAGACGGCCGGGTCGGTTTCCTGTTCACGGGTCAGGGCGCGCAGCGGGTGGGGATGGCGCAGGAGCTGTACGCGTCGTTCCCGGTGTTCGCCGCCGCTTTCGATGAGGTGTCGGGGCTTTTTGACGCGGCTCTTGGCGGCTCTGTTCGTGAGGTGATCGCTTCGGGCGAGGGTCTGGACGAGACGGGGTGGACTCAGCCGGCGTTGTTCGCGGTGGAGGTCGCTCTGTTCCGTCTGGTGGAGTCGTGGGGCGTGCGGCCCGACTTCGTCGCGGGTCATTCGATCGGTGAGGTCGCCGCCGCCCATGTGGCGGGGGTGTTCTCGCTCCAGGACGCGGTACGTCTGGTGGTGGCGCGTGCGGGGTTGATGCAGGCGTTGCCGAGGGGCGGCGCGATGGTGGCCGTCCAGGCTTCGGAGGACGAAGTCCTGCCGCTGCTGGACGGCCAGGTGGCGATCGCGGCCGTCAACGGCCCCCGGTCGGTGGTGGTCTCCGGCGAGGAGACGGCCGTCCTGGCGGTCGCGGGCAGGCTCGAGGAACTGGGCGTCAAGACGCGCCGGTTGACGGTGAGCCACGCGTTCCACTCGCCCTTGATGGACCCGATGCTGGACGAGTTCAGGGCTGTCGCCTCGGAGCTGACCTACGCGGCTCCCCGTATCGCGGTGGTTTCCACGGTGACGGGAAAGGTGGCTGCCGGAACCGATCTGCGGTCGGCCGAGTACTGGGCTGATCAGGTCCGCGGCACGGTCCGCTTCGCGGACGCGGTGGAGTCCTTGGCCGCGGAGGGTGTCACCTCGTATCTGGAGATCGGTCCGGACGGGATCCTGTCCGCTCTCGCCGAGGGCGCCGTTCCGGCGCTCCGCCGTAGCCGCGACGAGGTCGCGACCCTGCTGTCCGCGGTCGGGTCGTTGTTCACGCGAGGTGTTCCGGTCGACTGGCAGGCGTTGTACGCGGGGACGGGTGCCCGTCAGGTCCCCCTGCCGACGTACGCCTTCCAGCGCCGGCGCCACTGGCTCGAACCCGGTTCCGGCGACAGGACCGCCCCCGCCCTGCCGGCCCCCTCCGCGAGCGCGCCCGCCGGGACCACCGTGCCCCGTGGCGAACTCGGCAACCGGCTCGCCGCCCTGTCCGCGGCCGAACGCTCCCGCACCGTCACCGACCTGACGGCCGCGCACATCGCCGCCGTCCTCGGATACGACAAGGGCCACCGCGCCGACGCCCGGCAGTCCTTCAAGGACCTCGGCTTCGACTCCCTGATGTCCGTCGAACTCCGCGACCGGCTCGCGACCGCCACCGGCCTGCGCCTGGCCGGCGGCCTGCTCTTCGACCACCCCACCCCCGCCGCGCTCGCCGCGTACATCGAGGCCGAACTGACCGGCTCGGCCGACGCCGACGCGCAGCACCTCGCCACGCCGCTCCAGGACGACGAGCCGATCGCCATCGTCGCCATGGCCTGCCGCTACCCCGGCGGCGTCTCCTCGCCCGAGGACCTCTGGCGGCTCGTGGCCGACGGCGGCGACGCCATCTCCGGCTTCCCCGTCGACCGCGGCTGGGACACCGACCTGTACGACCAGGACCCCGAGCGCTCCGGCAAGAGCTCCGTGAGCGAGGGAGGCTTCCTGCACGACGCAGCCCTCTTCGATGCGGGCTTCTTCGGGATCTCGCCCCGCGAGGCCCTCGCCATGGACCCGCAGCAGCGCCTCCTCCTGGAGACCGCCTGGGAGGTCGTCGAGCGCGCCGGCATCGACCCCCACACCCTCAAGGGCACCCGCACCGGCGTCTTCGTCGGCGCCACCGCACTCGACTACGGCCCGCGTCTGCACGACGCGCCGAAGAGCGTCGAGGGCCACCTGCTCACCGGCTCCACCAGCAGCGTCATGTCCGGCCGCATCGCCTACCAACTGGGACTCGTCGGCCCCGCCCTCACCATCGACACCGCCTGCTCGTCCTCGCTCGTCGCCCTGCACATGGCTGTCCGGTCGTTGCGCCACGGCGAGACGACCCTCGCGATCGCGGGCGGCGCGACGGTCATGTCCGCCCCCGGCATGTTCGTGGAGTTCTCCCGCCAGCGCGGCCTCGCCGCCAACGGCCGCAGCAAGTCCTTCTCCGCCGGGGCGGACGGCACCTCCTGGGCCGAGGGCGTGGGCCTGCTACTCGTCGAGAAGCTCTCCGACGCGCGCCGCAACGGCCACCAGGTCCTCGCCGTCATCCGCGGCACCGCCGTCAACCAGGACGGCGCCTCCAACGGCCTGACCGCCCCCAACGGTCCGGCGCAGGAGCGGGTCATCCGCCAGGCCCTCGCCGACGCCCGCCTGACCACCGCCGACGTGGACGCGGTCGAGGCGCACGGCACCGGCACCCGGCTCGGCGACCCGATCGAGGCGCAGGCGATCCTCGCCACCTACGGCAGGGACCGGAGCGACAAAGCCCCGGTGTACCTGGGATCGCTCAAGTCGAACATCGGGCACGCGCAGGCCGCGGCCGGTGTCGGCGGCGTCATCAAGATGGTCCAGGCGATACGCCACGGCGTACTGCCGCGCACCCTGCACGTCACCGAGCCCACCCCCCACGTCGACTGGACGGCCGGCGAACTCGAACTGCTCACCGAGGCCCGCGACTGGCCGGCCACCGAGCGCGCCCGCCGCGCCGCCGTCTCCTCGTTCGGGATCAGCGGCACCAACGCCCACGTCATCGTCGAGCAGGCGGTCGAGCGGGCACAGGACGACGCCGAGCGGGTACGGGACGGCGCCGAGCGGGTACGGGACGGCGCCGACTGGCCGCAGGACGGCGCCGACCGGCCGCAGGACACCGGCCCGGCTCGCCCCGAGGACACCGGCCCGGCTCGCCCCGAGGACACAGGCCCGGCTCGCCCCGGGGCCACCACCGCCGGTGCCGCGACGCCCGCCCTGTGGGCCCTCTCCGCCCCCGATCGCGCGGCCCTGACCGCCCAGGCCGAAAAGCTCCACGCCCACCTGGAGGGCCGCCCCGAGCTCGGCGCCGAGGACATCGCCGACATCGGGTTCTCCCTCGCGACCTCCCGCGCCACCTGGCCCGAACGGGCCGTCGTCACCGGCACCGGGGCGGCGGAACTCCTCGCGGGCCTCGACGCCCTGCGACGCGACGCCGAAGCCGACGCCCCCCACCTGGTCACCGGCTCCGCGGCCCGCGCGGGCCGCACCGCGTTCCTGTTCACCGGGCAGGGCGCCCAGTACCTGGGCATGGGCCGTGAACTGTACGAGACCCGCCCCGCGTTCGCCGCGGCCCTGGACGAGGTGTGCGCCGCACTCGACCCCCACCTCGACCTCGGCCGCCCGCTGCGCGACGTGATGTTCGCCGACGCCGACGGCCAGCCCGGCGCCGCCGAGGCCGCCGACACCGACGCGTCCGACGGCCAGCCCAGCGCCTCCGACAGCGAGTCCAGCGGAGCCCTGCTGCACGAGACCCGCGCCACCCAGCCCGCGCTGTTCGCCTTCGAGGTCGCCCTCCACCACACCCTCCGGGCGCACGGGCTGACCCCCGACGCCGTCGCCGGGCACTCCATCGGCGAGCTCGCCGCCGCCCACGTCGCCGGGGTCCTCTCCCTGGAGGACGCCGCCGCCCTGGTCGCCGCCCGCGGCTGGCTCATGCAGGCGGCCGTCCCCGACGGCGCGATGGTGGCGATCCAGGCCGCGGAGGACGAAGTCGCCGGCACGCTCGCCCCGTACGCCGGCCGGCTCGCCGTCGCCGCTGTCAACGGCCCGGACGCCGTCGTGGTCTCCGGCGACGCCGACGCCGCCGACGCGCTCGCCGAACTCTGGCGCGAACGCGGCCGAAAGACCCGTCGCCTGACGGTCAGCCACGCCTTCCACTCGCCGCACATGGACACGATCCTCGACGAGTTCCGCACCGTCGCCGAGGGCCTGACCTACCACGCGCCGCACCTCCAGGTCGTCTCCACCGTCACCGGCCGGCCCGCCACCGGCGACGACCTCGTCACCCCCGACTACTGGGTGCGCCAGATCCGCGAGGCCGTACGGTTCCTCGACGCCACCCGGACCCTGGAGGACGAGGGCGTCATCGTCTTCGTCGAGGTCGGCCCCGACGCCGTCCTCACCGCGACGGCCGGCGGCTCGTTCCTGGCCGACACCTCTCAAGCGGTCGCCCTCCAGCGGGCCGGCCGCCCCCAGGGCGCCACGCTCGCCGCCGGGCTCGCCCGCGCCCACACCCTCGGCGCCCCGCTGGACCTGGCGTCGCTCTTCCCCGGCGCCTCGCGCGTCGAGCTGCCCACGTACGCCTTCCAGCGCAGCCACTACTGGCTCCGGCCCGAGGCCCGGACCGACGCCCGCAGTCTCGGACTCGACCCGGCCGGCCACCCCCTGCTGGCCACCGCCGTCGACCTCGCCGAGCGCGAGGGCCTCGTCCTCACCAGCCGTCTGTCGCTGAACGACCACCCCTGGCTCGCCGACCACCGCATCCACGGCACCGTCCTCGTACCGGCCACCGCCTTCATCGAACTCGCCTCGGCGGCGGGCCGGACGGCCGGCGCCGAACACCTCGTCGAGCTCACCCTGGAGGCCCCGCTCGCCCTTCCCGAGCAGCGGGCGGTCCGCGTCCAGGTCGCGGTATCGGCCCCCGACACCTCGGGCACCCGGACCTTCACCGTGTACTCCCGGCCCGAGAACGACGACGAGCAGAGCGCCTGGACCCGCCACGTCTCCGGCGCCCTCGCCGACACCGCCCCCACCGCCGGCCCGGCCTTCGACGAACCGCTCCCGTGGCCGCCGCGGGATGCCCGGCCGGTACCGCTGGACGACACGTACGAGCGGCTCACCGATCTCGGCTACGAGTACGGCCCCACCTTCCGGGGGCTGCGCGCCCTGTGGCGCGGCGAGGACGGCACCACCTACGCCGAAGTCGCCCTCCCCGACGACCAGCACGAGGCCGCCGCCCGCTACGGCATCCACCCCGCGCTCCTCGACGCCGTGCTCCACCCGGTCGTCCTCGACGCCGCCGACGCCGCCGAACCGGACACCATCCGGCTGCCGTTCGCCTGGAGCGGGGTCACCACCCACGCCGTCGGCGCCACCACCCTGCGCGTCCGCATCGAACGGACCGGCCCCGACACGGTCGCCCTGCACCTCGCCGACGCCGCCGGCGCCCCCGTGGCCACCGTCGACTCGCTGATGCTGCGCCCCGTCGCCAAGGACAAGCTCGCCCCGGCGGCCACGACGGACGGCCTGTTCACCGTCGCCTGGACCACCCTCACCCCGGCGGGCGGACCCGTGCCGCGCATCGCCGAACTCCCCGGCGACACCGGCACCCTCCCGGACCCGCGGGCCCTCGCCGCCGACGTCCTTCTGGTCCGCGTCGGAGCCGACGACCCCCTCACCCCGGCCGCCGCCCACGAGAACGCCGCCCGCGCCCTGGACCTGACCCGGCGGTGGCTCGCCGACGAGCGCTTCGACGGCACCCGCCTCGCCTTCGCCACCACCGGCGCCGTCGCCACCGTCCGCGGCGAGAACGTCGACGGCCTGTCCGCCGCCCCCGTCTGGGGTCTGCTGCGTGCCGTCCAGAGCGAACACCCCGACCGGGTCGTCGTCCTGGACGTCGACGGCACCCCCGAGGCCGAGGAACGGCTGCCCGCCGCGCTGGCCACCGGAGAACCCCAGCTCGCCCTGCGCGGCACGCGCCTGCACGTCCCGCGGCTCACCCGGGACCGGGCCGCGGCACCCGCCGACGCGCCCCGCCTCGACACGGAGGGCACCGTCCTCGTCACCGGCGGAACCGGCGGCCTCGGCGGCCTCCTCGCCCGCCACCTCGTGACCGGGTACGGCGTACGCCACCTCGTGCTCACCAGCCGGCGCGGACCCCGTACACCCGGCGCAGACCGGCTCGCCGCCGAACTCGCCGAGCTCGGCGCCCAGGTGACCACGGTCGCCGCCGACGCCGCCGACCCGGACGCCGTCGCCGCCCTCCTGGAGGCCGTCGACCCCGCGCACCCGCTCACGGCGGTCGTGCACACCGCCGGCGTCCTCGACGACGCCACCGTGGAGTCGCTCACCCCCGAGCAGCTGGAGAAGGTCCTGCGGCCCAAGGTCGACGCCGCCTGGAACCTGCACCACCAGACCCGGGACCTGGACCTCGCCGCCTTCGTCCTCTTCTCCTCCGTGTCCGGCATCACCGGCACCGCCGGCCAGTCCAACTACGCCGCCGCCAACACCTATCTCGACGCGCTCGCCGCCCACCGCCAGGCCCGGGGCCTGGCCGCCACCTCGCTGGCCTGGGGCCTGTGGGACTCCAGCCACGGCATGGGCGCCCAGCTCGGCGAGGCCGACCTGGCCCGCTGGAGCCGGGCGGGCGTCACCCCGCTCGACCCGGACACCGGCCTCGCCCTCTTCGACGCCGCCCTCGCCGGCGGCGACGCCCTCGTCGTTCCGGCCCTGCTCGACCTGGCCCGGCTGCGCGGGGCCGCGGCCGGCGATCCGCCCGCCCTGCTGCGCGGGCTGATCCGTCCCCGCCCCACCACGCGGGCCGCCGCCCAGGGTGCGACGGCCGCCGGAGCGCGCGGCGGTACCGAATGGGCCGGCCGCATCGCCTCCCTCTCCGAGGAGGAGGGCCGGGCCGCCGCCGCCGACCTCGTCCGCGGCATCGTCGCCGGCGTCCTCGGCCACACCAGCCCGGAGGGCATCGACCCGGAGCGCGCCTTCAAGGAGATCGGGTTCGACTCGCTGGCCGGAGTGGACCTGCGCAACCGGCTCAACGCCGTCACCGGACTGCGGCTGCCCGCCACCGCCGTCTTCGACCATCCCTCACCCGCGGCCCTCGCCGCCTATCTGTACCAGCAGGCCACGGGCAGCGGGCCCGCCGCGAGCGCCGCACCCGCCCGCCGGTCCGCCGCGGCGGCCGACGAGCCCATCGCCATCGTCGGCATGGCCTGCCGCTTCCCCGGCGGCGTCGCCTCGCCCGAGGACCTGTGGCGGCTCGTCGCCGAAGGCACCGACGCCATCAGCGGGTTCCCCGACAACCGCGGCTGGGACCTGGACTCCCTCTACGACCCGGACCCGGAGAAGACCGGCAGCTCCTACGTCCGGCACGGCGGATTCCTCCATGACGCCGACCGGTTCGACCCGGGATTCTTCGGGATGTCCCCGCGCGAGGCCATCGCCACCGACCCGCAGCAGCGCCTCCTCCTGGAGACCGCCTGGGAGACCTTCGAGAGCGCCGGCATCGACCCGGCCCTCCTGCGCGGCACCAGCACCGGCGTCTTCACCGGCGCCATGTACGACGACTACGCCTCGCGGCTCGCCAAGAGCCCCGAGGAGTTCGAGGGCTTCCTGCTCGCCGGCAACCTCTCCAGCGTGGTCTCGGGCCGCCTGGCCTACACGTACGGCCTGGAGGGCCCGGCCGTCACCATCGACACCGCCTGCTCCTCCTCCCTGGTCGCCCTCCACCTCGCGGCGAGCGCGCTGCGCCAGGGCGAGTGCGACCTCGCGCTCGCCGGCGGCGTCACCGTGATGTCCGGCCCCAGCACCTTCGTGGAGTTCTCCCGGCAGCGCGGCCTCTCCGAGGACGGCCGCTGCCGCTCCTTCTCCGCCGACGCCTCCGGCACCGGCTGGGCCGAGGGCGCGGGCCTGCTCCTCGTCGAGAAGCTGTCCGACGCCCGCCGCAACGGCCACCGGGTCCTGGCCGTCATGCGCGGCTCGGCCGTCAACCAGGACGGCGCCTCCAACGGTCTGACAGCCCCCAACGGTCCGGCGCAGGAGCGGGTCATCCGTCAGGCGCTGGCCGCCGCGGGCCTGACCACCTCCGACGTGGACGCCGTCGAGGCGCACGGCACCGGCACCAGCCTCGGCGACCCGATCGAGGCGCAGGCCCTGCTCGCCACCTACGGCCAGGGCCGCCCGGAGGACCGTCCGCTCTACCTGGGCTCCCTCAAGTCGAACATCGGCCACGCCCAGGCCGCCGCCGGCGTCGGCGGCGTCATCAAGATGATCCAGGCCATGCGGCACGGCACCCTGCCGAAGACCCTGCACGCGGAGAACCCCTCCCCCCACATCGACTGGGAGGCCGGCGCGGTGGAGCTGCTCACCGAAGCGACGCCGTGGCCCGCCACCGGCCGCCCCGCCCGCGCGGCGGTGTCCTCCTTCGGCATCAGCGGCACCAACGCCCACGTCATCCTGGAGCTGGCCGCCGACACCCCGTCGCCGTCCGCGTCCGCCGCCGCCCCGGCCGAGGGCGTCGTCCTGCCCTGGATCCTCACCGCCAAGGACGAGACCGCCCTGCGCCGCCAGGCCGACCGACTGCACCGCCACCTCACCGACCGCCCCGAGATCGAACCGGGCGACGTCGGCCTCACCCTGGCGACCACCCGCGCCACCCTGGAGCACCGCGCCGCCGTCCTCGGCACCGATCGCGCGACCCTCATGGACGCATTGGCCGCCCTCGCCGGCGGCGAGTCGACGCCCTCGGTCGTACGGGCCGCCGGCGGCCGGCGCGGAAAGACGGCGTTCCTGTTCACCGGACAGGGCAGCCAGCGGCTCGGCATGGGACGCGACCTGTACGAGACCTCCCCGGTGTTCCGGCGCGCTCTCGACGAGGTATGCAAGTACCTCGACACCGAACTGTTCCGGCCCGTCAAGGACGTCCTCTTCGCCCCCGAGGACTCGGCCGACTCGGCCCTGATCGACCAGACCGCCTTCACCCAGTCCGCCCTCTTCGCCACCGAAGTCGCCCTCTTCCGGCTGGCCGAACACCACGGCATCACCCCGGACTACCTCCTCGGCCACTCCATCGGCGAGGTCACCGCCGCACACCTGGCCGGGGTCCTGGACCTCGCCGACGCGTGCGCGCTCGTCGCCGAGCGGGGCCGGCTCATGCAGGCGGCCCGCGAGGGCGGCGCGATGGCCGCGCTCCAGGCCTCCGAGGAGGAGGTGCGGTCCCTGCTCACCGACTACGACGGCGTCGCCATCGCCGGGATCAACGGCCCCCGCGCCACCGTCGTCTCCGGCGACCGGGACCTCGTCGAGGAGATCAGCGCCATCTGGCGCACGCGGGGCCGCAAGACCAAGCGGCTGCCGGTCAGCCACGCCTTCCACTCGCCGCACATGGACGAGGTGCTCGACGAGTTCCGCACCGTCGCCGAGGGCCTGACCTACCACGCACCCCGCATCCCGATCGTCTCCAACGTCACCGGCGTCCTCGCCACCACCGAACAGCTCACCTCGCCCGACTACTGGGCCACCCACATCCGTGAAGCGGTCCGCTTCCACGACGGCGTCCGCCACCTCGAAGAGCTCGGCGTGACCGAGTACCTGGAGCTGGGCCCCGACGGCGTCCTCACCGCCATGGCCCAGGAGTGCCTGACCCGGGAGGCCTGCTTCCTCGCCCCGCTGCTGCGCTCCGGCAGGCCCGAGGCCACCACCGTCGCCGCCGCCCTCACGGGCGCGGTACTGCGCGGCGCCCGCCCCGACTGGAAGTCGTACTTCCCCGGCGGCCGCCGGGTCGACCTGCCCACCTACTCCTTCGAGGACGCCCGCTACTGGCTGGAGGGCGACGCCACACCCGGCGACGCCGAGGGCTTCGGCCTCGCCCCCGTCGGCCACCCGCTGCTCAGCGCGGCGGTACGGGTCGCGGACCGGGACGCGTACCTCTTCACCGGCCGCGTCTCCCGCCGCACCCACCCCTGGCTGGAGGGGCACGCGGTCCGCGGAACCGTCCTGCTGCCCGCCACCGCACTGCTCGACCTGGCCTTCTGCGCCGCCGAGCAGGTCGACTGCGACCGGGTCGACGAACTGACGCTCGCCGCGCCGCTGGTCCTGCCCGAGAGCGGCGCCGTCCAGCTGCAGCTCGTCGTCGGCGAACCGGACGAGACCGGCGGCCGCCCGCTCGCCGTCTACGCCAGGCCCGACCAGGACGACACGCGGCAGCCGTGGACCCTGCACGCCGAAGGACGTCTCGGCGCCGCCGCCACCACCCCGGAAGGGCTGCTCGCCTGGCCCCCGGCCGGCGCCACCGAAGTGGACCTCGACGGCGTGTACGACCGGCTCGCCACGGCCGGATACGGCTACGAGAACGCCTTCCAGGGCCTGCGCCGCCTCTGGAAGACACCGCACGAACTCTTCGCCGAGGTCGTCCTCGACGAGGAACACCGCACGGACGCCCCCCGGTTCGGCATCCACCCCGCCCTCCTCGACGCCGCCCTGCACCCGCTGCTCCCCGGCGTCACCGAGCCCGAAGGCCCCTCCTGGCTGCCGTTCTCCTGGTCCGGAGTGAGCCTGTACGCCACCGGGGCGACCGTCCTGCGCGTCAGGCTCACCCTGAACCGGTCCGGCGAAGACTCCCTGCGGGTCGCACTCACCGTCGCCGACGGCGCGGGCGCCGCCGTCGCCACCGCCGCATCTCTTCTGCTGCGCCCGCTGTCCGAGGAGGCGCTCCGCGGGGCCGGCACGGCCGCGCGCGACGGCCTGTTCGGCCTCGGCTGGACGCCCCTGCCCGACACCGGTACGGCACCGGGCCGCACCGGCTGGACCCTGCTCGCCGGCGGCGGCCAGGGAACCGTACGGGCCCTCGGCGTCGCACTCGACGCCGGTGCCGCGGCACCGTCCGTACTCCTCCTGCAGACGGCGGGCCACGCCGCCGGCGCCACCGCGGACCACGGCGCCGCCCTGCCGGAGCGCGCCCGCACCGCAGTACGCCAGGTCCTCGACACCGTGCAGGACTGGCTCGCCGACGACCGCCTCGCCGAGAGCCGGCTCGTCGTCACCACCCGGGGAGCCGTCGCCGCCGGCCCCGAGGACGTCACCGACCTGGCCCACGCCGGAGTCTGGGGCCTCCTCAGGTCCGCGCAGACCGAGAACCCCGGCCGGATCGTCCTCGTCGACCTCGACCCCGCCGCCACCGGCGGGGACCGCACGGCCGCCGAGGACCGGCTCCTCGACATCGCCGTCGCGAGCGGCGAGGAGCAGATCGCCGTACGCGGCGACGCCCTCACCGTCCCCCGCCTGACCCGCACCGCCCCCGCGGCCGAGAACCGGACCCCCCAGTGGGACCGGGGCACCGTCCTCGTCACCGGCGCGACCGGCGCCCTCGGAGCCGTCCTCGCCCGGCACCTCGTCACGGAACACGGAGCCCGCCGGCTGCTGCTGCTCAGCCGCCGCGGCCCCGGCGCCCCCGGCGCCACCGAACTCCGTACCGAACTGGAGGCACTCGGCGCCCACGTGCAGACCGTCGCCTGCGACGTGACCGACCGCGGCTCCCTGGCCGAGGTCCTCGCCGCCATCCCCGACGGGCACCCGCTGACCGCAGTCGTCCACACCGCCGGCGTCCTCGACGACGGCGTCGCCGCCCAGCTCACCCCCGACCAGCTGGACAAGGTCCTGCGCCCCAAGATCGACGCCGCCTGGCACCTGCACGAGCTCACGCGGGACCTGGACCTCACGGCCTTCGTCCTCTACTCCTCCGTGGCCGGCCTCATCGGCACCGCCGGACAGGCCAACTACGCGGCCGGCAACACCTTCCTCGACGCCCTCGCCGCCCACCGCCGCGCCCACGGCCTCCCCGGTCTCTCCCTCGCCTGGGGCCTGTGGGCCGAGGCGAGCACCATCTCGGGCGCTCTCGACGAGGCCGACCTGCGCCGCCTGGCCCGCATCGGCCTGCGTCCCCTCGCCTCCGACGACGGGATGGCGCTCTTCGACGCCGCCCCCGCCACCGGCGAGAGCGTCCTCGCCGTCACCCGCCTCGACACGACGGTCCTGCGCAGCAGGGGCGACGAACTGCCGCCCGTCCTGCGCGCCCTCGCCGGACCGGCCAAGCGCCGCGCCACCACCGCCGCGAGCGGCGGGACCACCGAGGAGGCACCGCTCGCCCAGCGGCTCGCCCCCCTCAGCCCCGCGGAACGGGAACGCGCCCTCACCGATCTCGTACGCGCCCAGGTCGCCGGTGTCCTCGGACACGGAGACCCCGGCCGCATCGAGGCCGACCGGGCCTTCCAGGAGCTCGGCTTCGACTCGCTCACCGCCGTCGAACTGCGCAACCAGCTGGGCCGGGCGACCGGACTGCGCCTGCCGACCACCCTCGTCTTCGACCACCCGTCGCCGCAGGCCCTCGCCACCCACCTCCTCGGTGAACTGGGGGTGGAGGAGGCCTCGCCGGCCGCAACGGTCCTCGCCCCCCTCGCGGGTCTGGAGGCGGCCATCGCCGCCACACCCGGCCAGGAGGCGCTCGACCTGATCACCGTACGGCTCAAGGAACTGCTCAAGGCGGCCGAAGGCGCCGGCGACCTAGGGCGCCCGGAGGACACCGAGGACGACCAGGACCTCGAAACGGCGAGCGACGAGGAGCTCTTCGCCCTCCTCGACGAGCTCGAATGACCCACCTGGCACGCGCCGCCCACGGCGCGCACACGGCAATCGGACACACCAACACCGGGGAGCTGAATTCACGTGGCTGACGAGGTACAACTCCGCGAATACCTCAAGAGGGCCATCGCCGACGCCCGAGACGCGCGCAAGCGTCTGCGCGAGGTCGAGGACAAGGAACAGGAGCCGATCGCCATCATCGCCATGGCCTGCAGGTACCCGGGAGGCGTCGCCTCGCCCGCGGACCTGTGGGAGCTGGTGGCCGACGGAGTCGACGCAGTCTCCGACTTCCCCGCCGACCGCGGCTGGGACCTGGAGCGCCTCTACGACCCCGACCCGGAGAAGACCGGCACCTCCTACTCCCGCGAAGGCGGCTTCCTCTACGACGCCGACCTCTTCGATCCCGAACTGTTCGGGATGTCCCCGCGCGAGGCCCTGGCGGCCGACCCGCAGCAGCGCCTCCTCCTGGAGACCGCCTGGGAGACCTTCGAGAGCGCCGGCATCGACCCGGCCTCGCTCAAGGGCACCCGGACCGGTGTGTTCGCCGGCGTCATGTACAACGACTACGGCTCGCGCTCCCACCTTCCGTCCGAGGGGTTCGAGGGCTACCTCTTCAGCGGCAGCGCCGGCTCCATCGCCTCGGGCCGGGTCGCCTACACGTACGGCCTGGAAGGCCCGGCCGTCACCATCGACACCGCCTGCTCCTCCTCCCTGGTCGCCCTCCACCTCGCGGCCAACGCCCTGCGGCGCGGAGAGTGCGACCTCGCGCTCGCCGGCGGCGTCACCGTGATGTCGACACCGGTCGCCTTCGTGGAGTTCTCCCGGCTGCGCGGGCTCGCCGCCGACGGCCGCAGCAAGTCCTTCTCCGCCGACGCGGACGGTACGGGCTGGGCCGAGGGCGCGGGCCTGCTCCTCGTGGAGAAGCTGTCCGACGCCCGGCGCAACGGCCACCGGGTCCTCGCCGTCATGCGCGGCTCGGCCGTGAACCAGGACGGCGCCTCCAACGGCCTGACCGCCCCCAACGGTCCGGCGCAGGAGCGGGTCATCCGTCAGGCGCTGGCCGCCGCGGGGCTGAGCACCGCCGACGTCGACGTCGTGGAGGCGCACGGCACCGGGACGCGGCTCGGCGACCCGATCGAGGCACAAGCCCTGCTCGCCACCTACGGGCAGGGCCGTCCCGAGGGCCGCCCGCTCTACCTGGGCTCCCTCAAGTCGAACATCGGCCACGCCCAGGCCGCGGCCGGCGTCGGCGGCGTCATCAAGATGATCCAGGCCATGGAACACGGCGTGCTGCCCCGCACCCTGCACAGCGAACAGCCGACCACCCACGTCGACTGGGACACGGGCGCCATCTCCCTGCTCCACGAGGCCAGGCCCTGGCCCGAGACCGGAACCCCGCGCCGCGCGGCCGTCTCCTCGTTCGGCTTCGGCGGGACGAACGCGCACGTGATCATCGAGGAGCCGCCGGCGGCCAAGGAGTCCACGGAGGAGACCGCCGAGGAGGGCGTGGCCGCGACAGCGCTTCCCGTCGTGCCGTGGACCGTCTCCGGCAAGACCGCCGACGCGCTCCGCGACCAGGCGCGGCGGCTGTACGCCCGCCTCACGGTGGACCTCGGCGTGTCCCCGTTGGACGTCGGCTTCTCGTTGGCGACGGGCCGGGCGTCGTTGGACCATCGTGCGGTGGTGACGGGCCGGGACCGTGGCGAGCTGCTCGCAGGCGTGCGGGCGCTGGCCGAGGGCGGCAGCGCTCCGGGTCTGATGCGCGGTGAGCGCGTCGGCGGCCGGGTCGGTTTCCTGTTCACGGGTCAGGGTGCGCAGCGGGTGGGGATGGCGCAGGAGCTGTACGCGTCGTTCCCGGTGTTCGCCGCCGCTTTCGACCAGGTGTCGGGTCTTCTGGACGCGGCTCTTGGCGGTTCCCTCCGTGAGGTGATCGCTTCGGGTGAGGGTCTGGACGAGACGGGGTGGACTCAGCCGGCGTTGTTCGCGGTGGAGGTCGCTCTGTTCCGTCTGGTGGAGTCGTGGGGCGTGCGGCCCGACTTCGTCGCGGGTCATTCGATCGGTGAGATCGCCGCCGCCCATGTGGCGGGGGTGTTCTCCCTCCAGGACGCGGTGCGTCTGGTGGTGGCGCGTGCGGGGCTGATGCAGGCGTTGCCGAGGGGCGGCGCGATGGTGGCCGTCCAGGCCTCGGAGGACGAAGTCCTGCCGCTGCTGGACAGCCGGGTGGCGATCGCGGCGGTCAACGGTCCGCAGTCCGTGGTGGTCTCCGGTGAGGAGGCAGCGGTCCTCGCGGTCGCGGGGAAGCTCGAGGAGCTGGGCCGTAAGACGCGCCGGCTGACGGTGAGCCACGCGTTCCACTCGCCGTTGATGGATCCGATGCTCGACGAGTTCAAGGCCGTCGCATCCGAACTGACCTACGCGGGTCCCCGTATCGCGGTGGTCTCCACGGTCACCGGTCGGCTGGCGGAGGGCACTGATCTGCGGTCGGCGGAGTACTGGGCTGATCAGGTCCGTGGCACGGTCCGCTTCGCGGACGCGGTGGAGTCCTTGGCCGCGGAGGGTGTGACCTCGTATCTGGAGATCGGTCCGGACGGTGTCCTGTCGGCTCTGGCCGAGGGCGCTGTTCCGGCGCTCCGTCGCGGTCGCGACGAGGTCACGACGCTGCTCTCGGCGGTCGGGTCGTTGTTCACGCGAGGTGTTCCGGTCGACTGGCAGGCGTTGTACGCCGGGACGGGTGCCCGTCGGGTGCCGTTGCCGACGTACGCCTTCCAGCGCCGGCGCTACTGGCTCGAACCCCGGCCCGTCCTGGAGGCCTTCGGCAACGGCGCCCCCACCACCGGCCACCCGGTCCTGGGCTCACCCATCACCGTGGCCGGCTTCAACCAGATCCTGTTCACCAGCCGCCTCTCCCTCAAGAGCCACCCGTGGCTCGCCGACCACGTGGTGCTCGGCTCGCCCGTCCTCCCCGCCTCGGCACTGGTCGAACTCGCGATCCACGCGGGCGACCTGATCGGCCACCCGGCGCTCGACGAGCTGAACCTCCAGGTACCGCTGGTCCTCCCGGAGGAGGGCAACATCCAGCTCCAGGTCAGGGCCGGCACCCCCGACGACACCGGACGGCACTGCCTGTGCCTGTACTCCCGCCCCGATGACTTCGACGCGCCGTGGACCATGCACGCCGAGGGCTGGTACCTGACCGAGGAGCCTGAGGTCGCGGCGTCCCTCACCTGGGACGAGAGCGCGACGGGCCGGACCGTCGAGATCCACCTCCCCGACGGCCTCCAGGCCGACGCCGGCCGGTACGGGCTGCACCCGGTCCTGCTGCAAGCGGCCCTGCCCGTCCGCCCGGACAACCCGGCCGCCGGTACGGTCCCGGTCCCCGCCGACTGGTACGGGGTACGGCTCCACGCCACCGGAGCGACCGCCGTCAAGGCGCGGGTCACGGAGACCGACGAGGACTCCTTCTCGCTCCAGCTGGCCGACGCGGCCGGAGACCTGGTCTTCTCCGTGAAGTCCATCGTCTTCCGCGACATACCCAACGAGCAGTTCAGGTCCGCCGTGGGCGGTGACAGCACGGGACGCGAATCGCTCTTCCACGTCGACTGGACGCCCGCCACGCCGCAGGAGCCCGCCGAACCGCTCGCGTGGGCCGTCCTGGACCCGAACGGCACCGGCGAGAACGCGTACCCGCACCCGGGGGCCGTGGCCGAGGCCCTCGCCGCCGGCACCCGGATCGACGCCGTCATGCTGCCGTGGACCCCCGCGGAACCCGACGCCGACCAGGCCGCCGCCACGCACACGGCCACGCGCGAAGCCCTGGCCCTGGTGCGGGAGTGGCTGGCGGACGAGCGTCTCGAGGAGACCCGGCTCGTCGTGGTCACCTCGGGCGCGGTGGCCACCGAGGACGGGGAGGACGTCACCGACCTGGCGGGCGCCGCGGTCTGGGGCCTGCTCCGCTCGGCCCAGTCGGAAGCCCCCGACCGGATCGTCCTCATCGACACGGACACGGACACGGACACGGGCACGGGCACGGGCACGGGCACGGGCACGGACACCGCGCCCGGCACCGACACCGGCACCCGCGCCCTGTCCGCCCTCGTCGCCGCCGGCGAACCGCAGGCCGCCCTGCGCGGCGGCCACACGTTCCTGCCCCGCCTGCGACGCGTCCACGTCACCGACGCACCCGCCGGCCGGGCCCCCGCCTGGGACCGGGGCACCGTCCTCGTCACCGGCGGCACCGGCGCACTCGGAGCCGTCATCGCCCGGCACCTCGTCGCCGAGCACGGCGCCGCCCGGCTCCTGCTGCTCTCCCGCACCGGGGAACAGGCCGACGGCGTGCCGGAGCTCCTGGACGACCTGCGGGGCATCGGCGCCCACGTCACCGTCGCCGCCTGCGACGCCGGCGACCGGGACGCGCTGGCCCAGGTGCTCGCGGGCATCCCCGCGGAGCACCCGCTGACCGCCGTCGTGCACACCGCCGGCGTACTCGACAACGGGCTGATCCCCGCCCTCACCGACGACAGGCTCGCCGGCGTGCTGCGGCCCAAGGCGGACGCGGCCTGGCACCTGCACGAGCTGACCCGGGACCTGGATCTGGAGGCGTTCGTGATGTTCTCCTCCACCGTCGGCGTCCTCGGAGGCCCCGGCCAGGCCAACTACGCGGCGGCCAACGCCTTCCTCGACGCACTCGCCGCGCACCGCAGCGCCCAGGGCCTGCCCGCGACCTCCATCGCCTGGGGTCTGTGGCAGGCGGGCGGCATCAACGCCCACCTGGCCGAGAGCGACCTCAACCGCTTCGCCCGCGACGGCTTCCGGCCGATCGCCCGGGTCGAGGGCCTCTCCCTGTTCGACCGGTCCACCGCCGACGTCCGGGCCGCGCTCGTCGCGACGCCGGTGGGCGTGTCCGCCGTACGGGCCCAGGCCCGGATCCCCGCCCTCCTGAGCGAGCTCGCGGCCGTGACGGGCCGCCGTGTCGCCCGGTCCGGGCCCGCCGATCACGCCGCCGACGCGGCGGCCGACCTCGGCGCGCGGCTGGCCGGACTGAGCGAGGCGGAGCAGGAGCAACTGCTCCTGACGCTCGTACGTTCCGACGTGGCCGCGGTCCTCGGCCGTACCGACGCACAGTCCATCGCCCCGGGCCGCGCCTTCCAGGACCTGGGCTTCGACTCCCTCACCGCGGTCGACCTGCGCAACCGGATCGCCACCGCCACCGGTGCCAAGCTCCCCGCCACCCTCGTGTTCGACCACCCCACCCCGGCGGCCCTCGTCACGTACCTGCGAGAACGCCTCCTCCCGAAGGCGCCGGACGCCCGCCAGGAGCTGTTCGACGAACTGGACCAGGTGGAACGGAAGCTGGCCGCCGTCTCCGAGAACGGCCAGGACCGGTCCGCCGTCTCCGCCCGCCTGCGGGCACTGCTGTCCCGCATCGAGGGGACCGACGAGACGACCGCGGAGGGCGCCGGCAGCGCGTCCGACGCCATCGAGTTGGCCTCGGTCGACGAGCTCCTCAGCTTCATCGACAACGAACTCGGCAGCTCCACCAGCTAGATGCCCGGTCCGCCCCGGTGGCGGACCGAGCCCAGAGCCGGTCCGGTGGCGCCCCCACCGGACCGGCCCCTGCCACTCAGCCTTCGCCCGAGGAGAGCACGAACCCGATGTCCAACCCGTCGAACGAAGAGAAGCTGGTCGAGTACCTGAAGCGGGTCACGGTCGACCTGCAGAAGGCGAACCGGAAGATCGCCTCGCTCGAGGCCGCCGAGTCCGAGCCGATCGCCGTCGTCGGCATGGCCTGCCGCTTCCCCGGCGGAGTGGCCTCCCCCGAGGACCTGTGGCAGCTGGTCGACTCCGGCACCGACGCCATCACCGACTTCCCCGCCGACCGCGGCTGGGACCTGGAGCGCCTCTACGACCCCGACCCGGGCCGCCCCGGCACCTCCTACACCCGCCAGGCGGGCTTCCTGCACGACGCGGGCCTCTTCGACGCCGGCTTCTTCGGGATCTCCCCCCGCGAGGCCCTCGCCATGGACCCGCAGCAGCGCCTCCTCCTGGAGACCTCGTGGGAGGCGCTCGAGCAGGCCGGGATCGACCCCGACACCCTGCGCGGGAGCCGCACCGGCGTCTTCGCGGGCATCATCGAGCAGAGCTACCTGGGTCTGGAAGGACCGGAGGAGTTCGAGGGCTACCTGCTCACCAGCAAGCTCAGCAGCGTCGCCTCCGGCCGGATCGCCTACAGCCTCGGCCTGGAGGGCCCGGCCGTCTCCGTCGACACCGCCTGCTCCTCCTCCCTGGTCGCCCTCCACCTCGCGGTCCAGTCGCTGCGCTCCGGCGAGTCCGACCTCGCGCTCGCCGGCGGCGTCACCGTGACCGCGACCCCCGGCGGGTTCGTCGACTTCTCCCGGCAGAGCGGCCTGGCCCCCGACGGCCGCATCAAGTCCTTCTCCGCCGACGCCGACGGCACCTCGTGGTCGGAGGGCGTCGGCATGCTCCTCGTGGAGAAACTGTCCGACGCGCGCCGCAACGGCCACCAGGTCCTCGCCGTCATCCGCGGCACGGCCGTCAACCAGGACGGCGCATCCAATGGCCTGACCGCTCCCAACGGTCCGGCGCAGGAGCGGGTCATCCGTCAGGCGCTGGCCGCCGCGGGCCTGACCACCTCCGACGTGGATGCGGTCGAGGCGCACGGCACCGGGACGCGCCTCGGCGACCCGATCGAGGCGCAGGCGATCCTCGCCACCTACGGTCAGGGCCGCCCGGAGGGCCGCCCGCTCTACCTGGGCTCCCTCAAGTCGAACATCGGGCACACCGTCGCCGCGGCCGGCGTCGGCGGCGTCATCAAGATGATCCAGGCGATGGAACACGGTGTGCTGCCCCGCACCCTGCACGTGGAGAGCCCCACGCCGATGGCGGACTGGGACTCGGGCGCGGTACAGCTGCTGACCGAGGCCCGCGCCTGGCCGGCCACCGAACGCGCCCGCAGGGCCGCCGTCTCCGCCTTCGGCGTCAGCGGGACGAACGCGCATGTGATCATCGAGGAGCCGCCGGCGGCCAAGGAGTCCGCGGAGGAGACCGCCGAGAAGACCGCGCCCGCGGCAGCGCTTCCCGCCGTGCCCTGGCTGCTGTCGGGCAAGACGGAGGAAGCCCTACGGCAGCAGGCCCGCCGCCTGTACGACCATGTCGGCGAGGCAGCCGACGAGGCAGCCCTTTCCCCGTTGGACGTCGGTTTCTCGTTGGCGACGGGTCGGGCATCGCTCGACCACCGTGCGGTGGTGACGGGCCGGGACCGTGCTGAACTCCTTGAGGGGGTCCGGGCGCTGGCCGAGGGCGGCACGTCTCCGGGTCTCGTGCGAGGTGAGCGTTCCGGCGGCCGGGTCGGCTTTCTTTTCACTGGTCAGGGCGCGCAGCGGGTGGGGATGGCGCAGGAGTTGTACGCGTCTTTCCCGGTGTTCGCTACGGCTTTCGATGAGGTGTCGAAGCACTGTGATGCGGCTCTTGGCGGCTCCCTCCAAGAGGTGATCGTCTCGGGTGAGGGTCTGGACGAGACGGGGTGGACTCAGCCGGCGTTGTTCGCGGTGGAGGTCGCTCTGTTCCGTCTGGTGGAGTCGTGGGGCATGCGGCCCGACTTCGTCGCAGGGCATTCGATCGGTGAGATCGCCGCCGCCCATGTGGCGGGGGTGTTCTCCCTCGAAGATGCGGTGCGTCTGGTGGTGGCGCGTGCGGGGCTGATGCAGGCGTTGCCGAAGGGCGGCGCGATGGTGGCCGTCCAGGCCTCGGAGGACGAGATCCTTCCCCTGCTGGACGGCCAGGTCGCGATCGCGGCCGTGAACGGCCCCCGGTCGGTCGTGATCTCCGGTGAAGAGGCAGCGGTCCTCGCGGTCGCGGGGAAGCTCGAGGAGCTGGGCCGCAAGACACGCCGGCTGACGGTGAGCCACGCGTTCCACTCGCCGTTGATGGATCCGATGCTCGACGAGTTCAAGGCCGTCGCCTCCGAACTGACCTACGCGGCCCCCCGTATCGCGGTGGTCTCGACGGTGACGGGAAAGGTGGCTGCCGGAACCGATCTGCGGTCGGCCGAGTACTGGGCCGACCAGGTCCGCGGCACGGTCCGCTTCGCCGACGCCGTGAGCACGCTCGCCGCCCAGGGCGTCACCACCACCCTGGAGCTCGGCCCCGACAGCACCCTCTCCGCCCTCGCCGCCGATCTCCTCCCCTCCACCGTCGCCCTGATGCGCCGCGACCGCCCCGAAGCCGTCACGGCCGTCACCACGCTCGGCCGACTCCACCAGCTCGGCGTCCCCGTCGACTGGGAGGGGTTCTTCTCCGGCACCGGTGCACGCAGGGTCCCCCTGCCGACGTACGCCTTCCAGCGCCAGCGCTACTGGGTCGAGTCGACGGCCGCCGCCGCCGACGCCGCCGGGCTCGGCATGCGGCCGACCGGCCACCCGCTCCTCGGCGCCGCCGTCGTCCTCGCGGGCGCCGAGCAGGCCGTGTTCACCAGCACGTTCTCCCCCCGCGCCCATCCGTGGCTCGCCGACCACACCGTCTCCGGTTCCGTGGTGCTGCCGGCCGCGGCCCTCGTCGAGCTCGTGATCCGGGCCGGCGACGAGTTCGGGGCGACCGTCCTCGACGAACTCGCCCTGGACACCCCCTTCGTCCTGTCCGCGGGCGGCACGCACCAGCTCCAGGTCGGTGTCGGGGCTCCCGACGCCACCGGTCGCCGTCCGGTCACCGTGCACGGCCGCCCCGACGACCCCGACGCGCCGTGGACCGCGCACGCCCACGGCACGCTGAGCGTCACCGCCGAAGGCCCCGCGTTCGAGCCGGTCGTGTGGCCCCCGGCCGACGCCGAGGAGATCGCCCTCGAAGAGCTGTACGCCCGGCTCGCCGACGCGGGCCTCTCGTACGGGCCGGCGTACCAGGGCCTCACGGCCGCCTGGCGCCGCGGCGACGAGCTCTTCGCCGAGGTCGCCCTGCCCGAAGGGGCGGCCGGCGCCCAGGGCTTCGCCCTGCACCCCGCGCTCCTCGACGCGGCCCTGCGGCCCCTGCTCCCCGCCGTGCAGGACGGCACTCCGTACGCCGCCCACTGGCGCGGCGTACGGCTCTACGCGACCGGCGCCACCTCGCTCCGGGCCCGGATCGCCCAGTGGGGCCCCGGCACCGCGCGCGTCGAACTCGCCGATCCGGCCGGGCAGCCCGTCGCCCTCGTCGCCGAGACGGCGGTGCGCCGTGTCGACGACGGCGAGTTCGCGACGGCCGTCGACCGGCACGACGACGCGCTGTTCCACCTGGCCTGGACGCCCCTGAGCGTGGAGGCGGGGGAGACCCGCCCGGCCACGCTCGGCGAGGAGGGCGAGTTCACGAGCCCCGCCGAGGTGGCCGCCGCCATCGCCGCGGGCCGGTCCGTTCCCCTCGTCCTGCTCCGCGCCGAGCCGCAACCGACGGGCTCGCTGCCCGGCTCGGTCCACGCCGCGACGAAGAAGGCCCTGGCTCTGGTGCGGGAGTGGCTGGCGGACGAGCGTCTCGAGGAGACCCGGCTCGTCGTGGTGACCTCGGGTGCGGTGGCCACGGAGGACGGGGAGGACGTCACCGACCTGGCGGGCGCAGCGGTCTGGGGCCTGCTCCGCTCGGCCCAGTCGGAAGCCCCCGGCCGCATCGTCCTCATCGACGCAGCCCCCGACGCCGCCCCCGGCCTCGCCCCCGGCGCCGATCTCGTGAGCGACGCACTGATCGCGGGTCTCGCCGCCTCCGGCGAACCCCAGGCCGCCCTGCGCGGCGGACAGGCGTACGTCCCCCGCCTCGCCCGCGCCGTCGCACCCGCTCCCGGCGCCACCCCGGCCTGGAACCCCGACGGCACGGTCCTGATCACCGGCGGCACCGGCAGTCTCGGAGCCCTCTTCGCCCGCCACCTCGCGACCGTGCACGGAGTGCGCCACCTCCTGCTCACCAGCCGCAGCGGCCCCGCCGCCGCCGGCGCGAAGGAGCTGTCGGCCGAACTCACCGCCCTCGGCGCCCGGGTCACCATCACGGCCTGCGACACGGCCGACCCCGTCGCCCTCGCGGATCTCCTCGACACGGTCCCCGCCGACCTCCCGCTCACCGGTGTCGTGCACGCCGCCGGCATCCTCGACGACGGCCTCGTCAGCACCCTCACCCCCGAGCGGCTGCACGCCGTACTGCGGCCCAAGGCCGACGCCGCCTGGAACCTGCACCGGCTCACCCAGTACAAGGAGCTCACCGCCTTCGTCCTCTTCTCCTCCATCGCGGCCGTCGTCGGCGGACCCGGCCAGTCCAACTACGCCGCCGCCAACCAGTTCCTGGACGCCCTCGCCCAGCACCGGCACGTGCACGGCCTGCCCGCCACCTCGGTCGCCTGGGGGCTCTGGGAGCAGTCCGGCGGCATGAGCGGCCACCTCAGCGAGACCGACCTCGGCCGGATCGCCCGGAGCGGCTTCCGCCCCGTCCCCCAGGACCAGGGGCCCGCCCTGCTCGACCGGGCGATGGCCCTCGGCCGTCCGGCCGTCGTCACGACCCCGTTGGACATCGCCGTCCTGCGCGAACAGCCCGGCCGCATCCCGGTGGTGCTCACCGGGCTCGCCCCCGCCCCCCTCCGACGGGCCGCCTCCGAGGAGGGCGCGGCCACGAACGGCTCGCTGGCCGACCTGGTCGCCGGACTCGGCGGGCCCGAGCGGGAACAGGCCGTCCTGGACGCGGCGCTCGGAGTGATCGCGGCCGTTCTCGGCCATGCCGACACCTCCGGAATCCAGGCCGGACAACCGCTGACCAAGCTGGGCTTCGACTCGCTGACCTCCGTCGAGCTCCGCAACCGGCTGAGCGCCCTGGCGGGCTCCAAGCTGCCCGCGACGCTCGTCTTCGACCACCCCACCCCCGCCGCCCTCGCGGCCTTCGTCTCCGGACAGCTCCCCGGCGGGCCCGGTCCGGACGCCGTCCCGGCCCTCCCCGCCGTGGACTTCGCCGCCGAGGTGCGCCTCGCCGAGGACATCCGCCCGGCAGCCCGGGTCGCGGCGCCGGCCGGGGAACCGCGGGAGATCCTGCTCACCGGAGCCACCGGCTTCCTCGGCGCCTTCCTGCTGCGCGACCTGATGCGGACGACCACGGCGACGATCCACTGCCTCGTCCGCGGCGCCGACCAGGACGAGGCCCTGGACCGGCTGCGGACCAACATGGAGTGGTACCGACTGTGGGACGAGGTCGACGGGAGCCGGCTGTCCCTCGTCCTCGGCGACCTGGCCGAGGAGCGGCTCGGTCTCACGGAGGAGCGCTTCGACGCCCTGGCCCGGACCGTGGACGCCGTCTACCACAACGGCGCCCGGGTCCACTGGCTGCATCCGTACACCACGCTGCGCGACGCCAACGTCCGCGGCACGCAGGAGGTGCTGCGCCTGGCGGCCCGTCACCGCACCGTGCCCGTCCACTACGTGTCCACCGTCGGCGTCTTCGACGGCGTACGGGAGGAGGGCGTCCCGCTCAAGGTGACCGACCCGACCGGCCCCGCCGAGGCCCTGCCCAGTGGCTACCTCCAGAGCAAGTGGGTCGCCGAGCAGCTCATCGGCATCGCCCGCGAGCGGGGACTGCCCGTCTCCGTCTACCGGGTCGACGTGATCTCCGGCGACACACGCAGCGGGGCCTGCCAGACCCGCGACTTCGTCTGGCTCAGCCTCAAGGGCATCCTCCAGTCCGCGGCGGTGCCCACCGGCACCGGCGGCCGGTTCCACCTGCTGCCGGTCGACTACGTCAGCGCCGCCATCACCACCCTCGCCCGGCAGCGGGACACCGTCGGCCGCACCTTCCACCTGTTCAACCGGAGCTCCCTCAGCCTCGCCCAGTGCGTGGAGTACCTCCGGGAGCACGGGTACGCGCTGGCCGAGCAGGACTGGCACAGCTGGAGCGAGACGGTCGGTGCGAGCGGCGACAACGCGCTCCGTCCCCTGCTCCACGCCTTCGAGATGATGACCTCCGACACCGACGGCTTCTATCCGCCGATCGACACCTCCGACACCCTCGCGGCCCTCGCGGGGACCGGCGTCGACTGCCCGCCGCTCACCGCCGGACTCTTCGCCCGGTACGTCGAGTTCTTCGTGGAGGTCGGCCACTTCCCGCCCGCGCCGGGACGGGTGCCGGCGCACGCGTGACCCTGAGGTCCGGGCCCGGTTCCAACGGCGTGACCAGGCCCGGACCTTCGACTTGAGACATCCTTTACCTTTCTCGGCGGAACGTGGCAGCATCGGCGCCATGGTGGATGTGGATAAGGGTGGGTTACTTCAGGGCAAGGTCGTCCTGATCACGGGGGCGAGCAGTGGCATAGGGGCGGCGGCCGCGTCCGTCTTCGCCAGGGAAGGCGCGTCGGTGGTCCTGGCCGCGCGCCGGGAGGAGCGGCTGACCGCCCTCACGGCGGAGCTGAACGACAAGGGGTTCCGGGCCTCGTCGATGGTCTGCGACGTGACCCGCGCCGACGACGTACGGCGGGCGGTCGCGCATGCGACGGAACGTTTCGGCGGGCTCGACGGGGCCTTCAACAACGCGGGCATCGGCGGGGACCGGACCCCCCTCCACGAGATGGAGGACGAGGTCTACGACAGCATCTTCGACACCAACGTGCGGGGGCTGTGGAACTGCCTGCGCGCCGAGATCGGCGCGATGCTCGCCGGCGGCGGCGCCATCGTCAACAACAGCAGCGTGGGCGGCCTGGTGGCGATCTCCGCCGCGGCCCCGTACGTGGCGTCCAAGCACGCGGTGGCCGGCCTCACCCGCGCCGCCGCCGACGAGTACGCGCTGCGGGGCATCCGCGTGAACGCGGTGGCGCCCGGTCCGACCCGCAGCGAGATCACGCTCGGCTGGTTCGCGCGCAACCCCGGTCTGGAGGAGACGGTCGAGGCGGCCACCTCCCAGAAGCGCACCGCCGCACCCGAGGAGGTGGCCGAGGCCGCGGCCTGGCTGCTCAGCGACAGGTCCTCGTACGTCACCGGTGTCGTCATGCCGGTGGACGGCGGCTACCTCAACCACTGAGCGCGGTCGGGCGGGTACGGAACGGGGGCCGACGCCTGCCCGCGGACCGTACCCCCCCCACGCCGGCTTCGCTACCGTGCGCAGTCCATGGAGACGGAGAAGGCGCGCTCGCCGTTCTGCACCCCGGTGATCTCGACGTGCATGACGCCCTTGTCCGGAGCCGGGACGACGATCGCGTCGATCCAGCACGGGGAGTCGAACTCGACGTAGCGGTTGAAGGTGCTCATCACCCGGATGGGGTGGCAGTCCGGTGCGGTGACCGCGTGCGCGGCCTGGTAGGCGGCCTCGATCAGCGCGAGGCCGGGCACGTGGTCGACCCGGTGGTCGTACAATGCGAGGTTCGACACGTCCGTGCGCAGCTGCCAGCGGTTCGGCACGTCGCTCGGAGCGAGGACGACCTCGCGCTCGTGGGTGCGCCCGACCGTGTGCGCGGGTACCGGAGCGGGGGAGGTCACCTCTTCCCACGCGACCTCGGTGTGCTCGCCGCGCAGCCGGCGGTAGGCGGCCGAGGCTATCCAGCTGTAGTCGAGCCGTGCCTCCGCGACCAGCCGTCCCTCGGACAGGATCGACTGCTCGACGCGCAGGGAGCGCGGCCTGTTGCGTTTGACCGTCACTAAAATGAACAGGTTGCCCGGTTTGTTATTCGGATCGTAAAAATCGCTGGAAACGCTGAAGTCCATCAGCTCCATGAGCGTCTGATGGGACAGCGGGACCTCTAACTCGGAGTGCCCTATGAGCAGTGCACCCTGACGGACCGTCTGGGTGAGGAGCAGTGGGACGGAGCCGCCGTAGACCCCGGTCTCGGGCCAGTGCGCGCTCAGGGCGTAGCGGTCCGACCCCAGCGAGGACCACTTCGTGAGCAGGACGGCCTCCGCGTCGTGCAGATGCACGTACTCCTGGGGGACGTTCTGGACGGACGCACCGATCCGATGGACGGCCTTCGTGTGCCGTCTGCGATCGGAGAGTAAGGCTTTGGGCATGATCCCCCCTGGGTCAGGCCTGGATTGAGGCGCCGGGTTCCGGCACGAGATAAGATACCGGCTGAGCGGTCCTTTTCAAGGAACAGTTTTTAGAAGACAAGTACTGAGAGGTGGCCTGTGGCGCAGCAGGAACGTGCTATCCGTACCCGGCGGTGCATCCTGGAGGCCGCTGCCGAGACGTTCGACGAGCGCGGCTACGAGTCGACGACCATCGCCGAGATCCTGGAGCGGGCGGATGTGACCAAGGGAGCCCTGTACTTCCACTTCCCCTCCAAGGGGGATCTGGCGCGCGCCGTACTCGCCGCCGCCGTGACCACGGACGGCGTCCGCCCGCAGGAGCTCAAGCTCCAGGAGATGGTCGACACCCTGCTGCTGCTGGCCTACCGGCTGCCTCGTGAGCCGATGCTCAGCGCGGCCCTGCGGATCGCGGTCGACCCCCAGTCGCGCGGGCAGTTCGGCACCGCCTGGCCGGACTGGGTCGAGCTGCTCGTCGGATTCCTCAGGGACGCCAAGGAACGGGGAGAGGTCCTTCCCCACGTCAACGAGGCGGACACCGCCCGCATGATCGTGAGCACCTGGACCGGCGTCCGGGTGGTGACCGAGGGACTTCCCGGCACCTACGGCCTGGCCGACGAGGTCGCTCTGCTCCTCGAGCTCCTGCTGCCCGCGATCGCGACCCCCACCGTCCTGCCCCGCCTCGAGATCTCGGCCGCCAGGGCCGCGCACCTCCACGACGACCTTCCGGCCTGGCGCGCCGAGTCCGCGGTCGTCGGCGCGGGCTGAGCCCGCCCGGTCCCCTCCCGGGGCCGACCGGCGCCCACGCTCGTGCTCACCCCCGTGCTCAGCCCGTGCGCGCCGACTCCCACAGGGGTACGACCACACCCCCGCCCGGCACGAGGGCGGGGGCAGCCGGGACCCGGGCCGGGCTGAGCACGCTCTCGTGCAGCCACTGGATGTCGGGCGAGGGCTCGAGCCCCAGCTCCTCCCGCAGGATGCGCCGGACCTTCCGATAGGCGTCCAGCGCCTCGGCGCGGCGTCCCGCCTGGTGCAGGGCGGCGATCAACTGGCCGTGGAACCACTCGTTGAGCGGGTAGTTGTGCACGAGCGTGCGCAGCTCGGGGACGAGCTCGCGCAGCCGTCCGAGCATCTGCATGGCCTCGATCCGCAACTCCAGCGCCCTGATCCGCAGTTCCTCCAGATGGACGATCCGGCCGGCGAGGACGTCGCCCGTCGGCACGTTGGAGAGCACCGGACCGCGCCACAGGTCGAGGGACGCGCCGAAGGCGTCGGCCGCGGCCTCGTACCGGCCCGCCTTGAGCTCGTCCTTACCCCGGGCGACCAGCCGTTCGAAGACCCTGATGTCGATCGCCGAGTCGTCGACCTGCATGGTGTACCCGCCGAACCGCGTGGTCAGCAGGGAGTGCTCGGCGTCCGCCCGGGCGTCCTCCGTGAGCAGCCTGCGCGCGTGGTGCACGTAGGTCTGCACCGTGTTCAGCGCCGAGCGCGGCGGGCTGTGCTGCCACAGCTCCTGGATGAAGGTGTCCGGCGTCACGAGATCGTTGGCATGGGTGAGGAGCACGGCCAGGACCTGGGAGACCTTGGGGGTTCCCACCGGTCGGACCTCACCGTTGTCGGCGATGATCTGAAACGGTCCAATGAGGTTGAATCGCATGACGCACTCTCCTTCAAGGCGAACGTCTCGGGTGGTGCGGTGCGGTGCGGGGCAGGTGGCTCGGCTGCACCGCGGTGTGAAGGGGGAAGCGGGGCGGCCGGCCGCCCGCCGGCGCGGCCGGATCAGCCGGCCCTGAGCAGCCGGGGCCCCGTGGCCGCCCGGCGCGGTGCGGCGGACCCCAGGGCCGCCCGTACGCAGGCGAGATGGGCCACCGAGGCCAGCGTGATGTGACGGTGCCAGCCCTGGAACGACCGGCCGGTGAAGTCCCGTAGCCCCACCCGCGTGGCCACCAGGCCGTCGTCGCGGTCCACGACCTCGGCGAGCCCGGTCAGCCGCAGCACGTCGGCATGGCGCATCCGGCCGTCCGCCAGCCACAACCGGGCCGCGGCCACGTCGGACGCGGGCCACTGGGCCACCAGGAGCCGGTGTCCGCCCGCCTCCTGGCCGCCGTCGAGCGCCTCGGGCAGCGTGACCGGAACGGCCATCGACAGGTTCCTGCCGCTCGCCGAGAGCCGGCTGTGCGGCCGCCAGAGCCGGCGCATCGCGCCGATGAGCCATGACGCGGTGACGGGCCGACCGCCGTGGCCGGGCAGCACCAGGGGGTCCACCCGCAGCCGTATGCGCTGCTCGACGCGCTGGACAAGCGGGATCCCGGCCCGCTCGAAGCGCCGCCCCATGCGCAGCGGATCGAGACCGGGCGCGTCGAGCACCACCGGAAGGGGAGTCCTGGACAGGGAGCGCGAGGCGCGCAGGGCGACGTCGCCCGCGTTCTCCTCCGGGCTCAGCGCCCGGGTCTCCGCCGGGACCTGGCCACGCCGCCGCCAGGAGAGGGCCTCCAGCCACTCGGTCGACAGGGTGAGCTGCCAGTTCACCGGTACGCCCGCGGCCGGTGAGGCCAGCCAGGCTCCGAAGGACTGCTGCCCGGTGACGGTCCGTCCGAGCTGCGGCACGAAGTGCTCCGCCACACCGACCGAGTGCCCGCCCGCCTTGGGCACGACGCTGGGGCGCACCACCCAGCCCCGGGGGCGCAGGAGTTCGTCCGCATGGCGGGCAAGGTCGCGGCGCACGGGTTCCCACTCCCAGGAGGACTCGCTGATGAAGTGGTGGACGCTCTGCTTGCGCGCCTCCTGCCCGCCCAACTGTTCCGCCACGTTGCGCAGGGTCTTGCGCCCGCGCGCGGAGAGCAGCCCGGTCACGTACTCCGCGGCCTTCAACCGATGGTCGTTCCTCGGTAAGGAGTCGAACAGGTCGAGGGGCACCTCGGCGGGTGCCTCGTGCGCGTGCATGTCCATGACTCCCTGCGAACCGTGGCTCGGGTTTCCGGTCGTGGCGGGCCGAAGGCAAGGCCCTGCCGAGCGGAAAGCCGCACGGCGAGCCACACTCAAATGAAACCACATGCGCGGTTTGTTGTGCCACCCGGCGTACCCGCAGCCCGGTCCACGACGCCGTCGGTACGAGTTCATGGGGAAGAATCGGGGGCAGCCGGGTGGCACTGGAGTTTCGTCCTATGTGAGGAGTTGCCGTGACCAGCTTCGTCATCACGGTCCCGGGTACGTTCGTGTCGGACGTCGCTGATTCCGCGCGTCCTGTCGTGGAGCGGAAGTTGGCATCGCGGCACACGGAGGTCAGTGAGAACGAGGGGCTGCGCCTCCTGACCCTGAATGACGACCGCACTTTCTCCATCCGGCTCGAGGTGGAGGCTCCGGACAAGTACGAGGCGGAGCTCGACGCGATGCGGATCGTCTCGGCGGCGCTGAAGGAGGCAGGCCTCTCGGAGTCCGATGCCCCACTCGGCCCGCCGGCCGTGACGGGTATCGACAGCGGCTTGTGAGGGTGGCCTGTAGCGTCGGGCGGGACCGGAAGCGATCACCATCTCGGAGGGGCTGATGGAGGCGAAGAGCGCGTGGCCGGAGCTGACGGGAAAGCCGGTGGAGGAGGCCCGCCGGCACATCGGGTCGGAGTTCCCGGAGATTACGGTCCATGTGGTGCCCGAGGGCAGCATGGTGACGATGGACTTCAACGAGCAGCGGGTGAGGCTCTTCGTGAAGGACGGCAAAGTGATCCGCGAGCCCCGGCGCGGCTAGGCCGTTTCCTTCGGATCATCGGATCGTTGGTTGATGTGTGCCGTTGACTGATGCCCAGTGGGCGCGCATTGAGCCGTTGTTGCCGGATCGGGCGCCGAGGCGGGGTGGGCGGTGGCGTGATCACCGGCAGGTGATCGACGCGATCGCGTTCAAGTACCGCACGGGCACGCCGTGGATGGACCTGCCCGAGCACTTCGGGTCGTGGAAGGGCGCCCACAACCGGCTGCGGAAGTGGGCCGCCGACGGCACCTGGGAGAAGGTCTTCACCGCCCTGCTCGCCCAGGCCGACGCCGAAGGCGAGCTGATGAGCGCCGGCCGGTACCCTTCGAGATGACCGTCCGCTTCACCATCTGGAACCACATCACCGGGTCCGCCGACATGCCCGCCACGGCCTGAGCAGCGGGCCACGGAAGACCTCGGCACACCCTGACGCGCCATCAAACGATCACACCACCGACAACGTGACAGCACCCTATTTTGTGCGGTTGAGTTCGCCTTGCAGTCCCTGGGATCCTCTGGGGCACTCGATGGGCGAGGCGAGTTCGGCAGGTGTCAGGATACGGTCCGAGAAAGTTGCCCCCTGACCTTCCGGCGTGGGGATCGGCTGGGTGATGGTGTAGGGGACGGCCATGATGTATCCGCTGTCACGGAACTGCACGCTGGCTGTGCCGCTGTACACCTCTACGGGCGGGCTAAGCCAGAGCATTCCCTTCTTACCCGGAGCGATTCTGAGCCAGTAGCTTGAGGAATAGGTCTCCGAGTCAGTGAGGGTCTTGCCCCATGTCGCTTTCAAGCTGAGAGAGGCGCCCAGCTTGAAAGCATCCCCGAGGCCGGCTTCCACGCTCACGGTGGCACCGGCTTCGCCACCCGCGCTCAGGCTGGTCTCCTGGGTGTTGGCCCAGGTCATGCTCTGCTGCTGTTCGACCGATGAGCAGTTGTTGACCTCGGCTATCAGCGTTGCCGGGCCTTTCCCGAGCGTCTTGCCCTGAGCGGTGAACGTGCATGTGGCTGTCCCGTCACCGCATGCCTTCACTCCCTCGGCTATTGTCTTCGGCTTGTAGAATCCCCGGATGGAAGTGACGTCGAGTTCCTGGCCCGCGTTCTCGGCGGTGGCCGAGGCTCCTTGGAAGACGGGGTGTTGGAAGAACGTCATCTGACAGTTGTTGAACCCGATGCCAGATTTGACCCTATTGTCGAATTTTCCGCTGAACACGGTGCTCAAGTCCTTGACCTTAGGAAAACCCCAGTTTCCCCCAGACGGAGAGGAGCAGCCGCCCTCCATGACCGCGAGGACGTCGCTGGTGGCCCAGTCGTCGCCGGTGAAGAAGAGTCCCGACACGACACCGGACGAGTCATCAATCCGCGCGAGGAGGCCGTTCATTGCCCGCGACCCCCTTGCAGGCGGGGTGAGCGGGGCATCCTTGACGCCGCTCACCCGGGCCACAAGGGCCCTGAAAGTGTCCACACAGGTGCTGCTGGACCGTACCAGCGCACAGTACTGAGGAGTCTGGGCTGCCGCAGCAGGCAGGGCCGTGCCGACGGTCGCGAACAGGACAGTACCGGCGATAGCCGCCAGCGTCGCTTTGCGGATTCTCAACGAAGTCTCCTGGAAAGTAGGGCGACAGCACTGCCGCTGTCGCCGACGTCGGTGTTCACAGAGCCCGGGTGACGGTGATATCGCGCACCGCCGAGTCATCGACCCGGAAGGCCGGGATGCCGGCCCATCTCATACGTCACGCCCACGGCCAGACCTGCCGCCTGGCCTGGCAAGTGAACGGGTTTTCAGGGGCCCATACAGGCTGGTCCGTAGCCCTGCGGGGCACCCAGTACGGCCGGAAAGTCCAGTAACAGACCTCAACTGGTCTCCATTTAGACTGAGTTGTGGTACCGGACACCTTGGCCGCAACTGTCCTGGCCCAGCCCCGCCCACACAATCAACCGATCGGCTTATCTGATCGGATAAGCCGATCGATGGCACTGTCACGGGGGTGCTGTCACGTTGTCGGTGGTGTGATCTCTGGGGGTGTGAGGAAGCCGTCGGCGGCTGGTTGCTCAGGACGTGGAGGGCATGCCGGCGGCGGGTGCTGTCACGTTGTCGGTGGCGGTCTGGGATGATCTTCGGGTTATCCGCTGGGGAGGTGGCGATCGTGTGGTCCGTGGTGCCGTCGTACGCGAACCGTCGCTACCCGGTGGAGATCATTTCGCACTGTGTGTGGCTGTACTTCCGCTTCCCGCTCAGTTACCGCGAGGTGGAGGAGATGATGCTCGAGCGCGGCGTCGTGGTGTCCCACGAGAGCATCCGCCGGTGGTGCCTGAAGTTCGGGCAGACCTACGCCAACGCACTGCGCCGCAGGCGCCCCAAGTCCGGTGACAAATGGCATCTCGACGAGGTGTTCGTCAAAATCAGCGGGGTGCAGAAGTACCTGTGGCGGGCCGTCGACCAGGACGGCAACGTCCTGGACATCCTGGTGCAGAGCCGGCGTGACAAGGCTGCGGCCGGGCGTTTCTTCCGCCGGTTCCTCACCACGACCGGGCAGGTACCCCGGGTGGCCGTCACGGACAAGCTGAAGTCGTACGAGGCGGCGCACCGGGAGGTGATGCCCTCGGTGGAGCACCGTGCGCACAAGGGGTTGAACAACCGGGCGGAGAACTCCCACCAGCCCACGCGCCAGCAGGAACGCGCGATGAAGGGGTTCTGCAGCGTCGGAGGCGCGCAGCGGTTCCTGGCCGCGTTCACCGGGTCTCACCCCACTTCCGGCCCCACCGCCACCTGATGACCGCCGGCCGGTACCGCTTCGAGATGACCGTCCGTTTCACCATCTGGAACCACATCACCGGAGCCGCCGGCATGCCCGCCACGGCCTGAACCACAGCCCCGCCCCGGCCCCACCACAACCTGACACACCATCACACGATCATGCAGCCGGCAACGTGACAAGGCCTTCCGAAAGGATCTCCACGACCGGCAGTCGAGCCGAACCGACAAATGCCCAGCTCAGCCTGTCCCTCGAAAGGAGCTGCATCAAAATCGCGTCCTCGTTCCGCTGGAGCAGCACCCGAGCTGGCCAGATCACCAGGCCAGCTCGGTCACGAGCGGCTTGTGGTCCGAGAACGGCATGGACGGTGAGCTCATACCGCGCACCGCACCCGAGGAAATCCCGGCCGTCAGAATACGGTCGAACCGCACCCGCGGACGATGGGACGGATAGGTGGGCTCGCCACCCAGGTCCCGCCAGGCGCTGCAGCCGCTCGTCCCGCGGCGGGTCGGATGGTCCATCCGCGTGGTCGCGGCTAGCACCAGCCGGGGAAGCGGTCCCACCATGTTGAAGTCGCCCGCCACGATGTGCGGTCCCGGCAGGACAGATACCCAGCGGCGGATCCCTGCAAGCTGGACCGCGTTCCAGCCGGGAACAAAGGACAGATGCACCGCCACCACCGTGAACAGGCCGTATTCCCCCTCCACCACAGCGGCCAGTGCGGCGCGCGGCCGATCCTGCGCCCAGGCCAGACCGGGCCGCCCCGCCACACGCAGCGGCATCCGCACGCTCACCGGCGCCAGCTGCCGCGCATACCATCTACGTACCGGGAGCCGGCAGAGCAAGGCAAGGCCATGCGAAGAGCCGCCGCCCCGAGCCGCAGCATCCCCCGGGCCATACACGCGTAGACCAGGGACTTCCGGGTCGAGTGCCCACCCCCGGCCTGGTACCGGGACGCCATGCAATGCTGACGCATACCGCCAGTCGCCCGCGCCCATGCCCGCCGCCGCAGCAGCTGCCTGGTCAACTCGGCCAGAACGCTCCTGGAACCGATCGACTTCCTGTAGCACCAGGACATCGACGCCCAGAGATTCGACAGCGTCGGCGAGCAGCCCACGCGCGGAAACACCAGGCCAAACCGGCTGACCAGCGCTGACCGGCCGACCATGCAGGATATTAAACGTCGCGAGTCTCACCCGCGGGAGTGTAGAACGACCCCACAGACCGGACTCGAGACCGACAACCCCACACGGCGTTGTCACGTTGTCGGCGGGGGCGTGTCAGCGATTTGGCTCTTACAAGATTTTCGTAGGCGTTGATCGTTGTAGGGGCTGAGGTCAGCTGAGCAGGATGCGTTGTCGTAGGAGGCGGTGTCCGGCGCGGCCGTAGGTCTGGCGCTTGATCAGCTTGATCTTGTTGTTGACGCCTTCGGTGCGGCCGTTGTGCCAGGGCAGGGTCACAGCGGCGTCGACGGCTGCGCGGTCGCGTTGGAGTCCGGTGGCGTAGGAGTGGAGGAAGGGCAGGTTCTCTGCCCGGACTCGGGTGATCCAGCCGGTCAGCGCCGCGGTGTTGTCGGGTGCCGGGGTGAGCATCGTGGTGAAGTCACGCACGGCGGCGGCGAGGGCGGTCATTTCCGGGCAGGCCGCGGTGAGCTGGTCCCGCAGTATCCGTTGTTCTTCTCGCAGGTGGGTGGGGTTGGTGATCAGGAGTCGGGTGACGCGGCGCGGGGAGAGGGTGGCGTGGTCGGCTTCGACGCGGCCCTGGGTGATGTAGCGGGCCAGGAGGTTCGCGCTTCCGGTGCAACCGAGTTCCTTGATCTCGTGCAGGAGGTGGGTGACGGGTACCGCGGGCATTGTCACCTTGTCACGCCCATGATCGTTTGATGGTGCGTCAGGGTGTGCGAGGTCCGGTGGGGGCTGTGGTTCAGGCCGTGGCGGGCAGGCCGGTGCTGCCGGTGATGTGGTTCCAGATGGTGAAGCGGAGGCTCATTTCGAAGCGGTGGCAGCTGGCGGTCATGAGGTGGCGGTGGGGGCGGAAGTGGGGTGAGATTCCGGTGAACGCGGACAGGAACCGTTGCGCTGCGCCGACCGTGCGGAAGCCCTTCATCGCGCGTGCCCGTTGCCGGGTGGGCTGGTGGGAGTTCTCGGCCGGGTTGTTCAAGCCCTTGTGCGAGCGGTGTTCCACTGAGGGCATCACCTCACGGTGCGCAGCCCCGTAGGAACGGAGCTTGTCGGTGACGATCACCCGGGGCACCCGCCTGGTGGTGGTCAGGAGCCGGCGGAAGAAGCGCCTGGCCGCGGCCTTGTCACGCCGGTTTTGGACCAGGATGTCGAGGACGTTGCCGTCCTGGTCGACGGCCCGCCACAAGTACTTCTGCACCCCGTTGATCTTGACGAAGACCTCGTCGAGATGCCATTTGTCGCCGGGTTGCGGGCGTCGTCGGCGCAGCGCGTTGGCATAGGCCTGGCCGAATTTCAGGCACCAGCGGCGCACAGTCTTGTAGGAGACGAACACGCCCCGCTCCAGCATGAGCTCCTCGACCTCGCGGAAGCTGAGCGGGAAACGGAAGTACAGCCACACGCAGTGCGAAATGATCTCCACCGGGTAGCGGTGATTCGCGTACGACGGCACCGCAGACGACACGACGGTCCCCTCCCCGAACAGGCAACCCGAAGATCACCCCACCCCACCCCGACAACGTGACAGCCCCCAGAGCTCACACCACCGACAACGTGACAGCACCCTTCGGCAGCACCCGGGCCCCCTCGCCGTTCAGAGCACAACCATGGTCCCGAAGCAAGCACCGAGGTGTTCTCGAAACTCAGCGACATCACTCTCCCGTGGACCCGAGCGTTCCCGTCGCTGACAAGATGTCCAACACCTCGATTGAGGACGGGGCGGCAGGGAAACTCTTGAGCAGCGGCCGTTCTCTCGTGCTTCGTGACTCGACATCTCGAAGGGTGGAGAACGGCCGCCCCCGCTGTCCGGGGAAGAACCGCAGATCAGCAAGTCGGGTGACCTGCCAGGTTAAACGTCAAGCTCAGGGCGCCAGGAACCCGGTGAGGGCTGTGGCGACCGCCTCGGGATCCTCCAGCTGCGGGTAGTGCCCGACGGCACGTGGCCCGGCGAGCTCCACGACACGGGCCTGCGGAATGCGCTCCCGGATCCGGGTGAGTACGTGTCCCCCGCTGATCGGGTCGGCCGGCCCCCACACGAACAGGGCGGGCCCGGCGTAGCCCTCCAGTGCCGCGGTCCAGCGCGCGGCGTGCATGCGGCGCTCGTCGATGTAGCGCAGCAGGCGCGGGGCGAGGTGGTGACCGCCGTCGCGGGAGGCGGCCGCCCACAGATCGTGGACGTCCTCCTCGTGAACCGACCGCCCCAGTACGGAGCGCAGGGTCGCGGCGAACTGCCGCTCCGTGGTGAAGAGAGCCAGCAGCGGCCCCAGCGGTCCGTGCAGCAGGCGCTGTACCGGTACGGGCCGGTGCAGATCGGGGTAGAGGCCCCCGTTGAGCCAGGCCATGCGCGTGATCCGGGCCGGGTCACGGGCCAGCAGCTCCTGGCCGACGCTCACCCCGTAGTCGTGCGCGACCAGCGCGGTGCTACCGATTGCGCACCGCCGCCAGACCTCCTCGACCAGCGAAGCCTGGTAAAGCACCGAATAGCGGTGGCGCCGGGGCTTGTCGCTCTCCCCGAAGCCGAGCAGGTCCAGCGTGGTGACCCGCAACCCGGCCGCCGCCAGCGCCGGGACGACGGCGGCCCAGTCGTGGGAAGAGGTGGGGAATCCGTGCACGAGGGTGACTGGCGCGCCGCCCTCGGGCCCGTCCTGCCGTACGAAGACCGAGTGGGTATCGATCCGCAGCAAGCCGCCGCCCTCAGCCCAGCCGCGCAGCGGCGGCAGGACGCGTTCGCCGGTCATCGCGGTGCCTCCTCGGAGTTCAGTCGGCCCAGTCCAAACAGCAGTGCCCGCAGCCCGAACTCGAACTCGGCCTCTGAGTCAAGGGAGTTGAGTAGCTCGGCGTGCTGGTGGACGACTGGGTGGGTGCGGGGCGAGAGGGAAGCGAACAGATCGGCCATCGCGGCACGCTGGCCAGCCGTGCGGGCCGCGCCGCCGGAGTCGAGCACGGCGGCGCCGATCACGAAGTGCGTGACCGTGAAGTAGACCTGGACGGCGGACTGCGGGGCCCACCCGTGCGCGAGGAGGTGGGCGAGGGCGTGCTCGCGGGCCCGCAGGGCGTTGGGCCCCAGCAACTGACCAGTGGTCAGCAGGGGTACGACCGCCGGGTGCGCCGCGAGGACCCGGCGGAACTCCCGGGCTCCGTCTTCCAGTCCGGCCCGCCAGTCCCCGCCGGGACCGGGCAGCCTGATCTCGCCAAGCATCTGGTCGACCGTCGCGATCAGCAGCTCCTCACGGCTCGCGACGTGCCGGTAGAGGGAGGTGTGGCGGACCTCGAGGTGCTCGCCGAGCCGGCGCATCGTGAGTGCCTCCAGACCCTCGCGGTCGGCCAGTTCGAGCGCGGCCGCGGTGATCCGGTCGAGTGTCAGCCCGCCCTGGCGGGGCCGGCGCCGGTCCCTTGCGGCGTAGCGGGCCTGCCACCAGGCGGGAGATCCGGGCTCGGAGGCTTCGGCTTCGACCTTGGCGTCGGTCTCGGGGCCGCCGTCGGCGGTTTCGGGGGACGGAGTCATGAGCGGTGCCTACTCGAAGAAGTCGGGTTCCGCGCGGACGATCTCGTCCCAGAGGGGCTGGAAGGAGAACCACCCGGCGAGGGGGAACCCCGTCTGGTCCCGGGTGTGCCGGGCCGCCTCGGGGTCGATCAGATGCGGCGTGCCCGCCGCCTCAGCCAGCAGCTGCGCCTGGGCGCTGCGCTCCATGGAGATGAACCACCAGGCCGCCTCGTCGACCGATTCGCCGACGGTGAAGATGCCGTGGTTCTGGTGGATGACCGCCTTGTGCGGCCCCAGCCCCGCCGCCAGCTCCCGGCCGGCCTCTTCCTCGACCACCACAGCGCCGGCGCCGTCGCGGTGGACGATGTGCTGCTCGTACAGGGCGCACGCGTCCTGGGTGATGGGGTCCAGTAGGCGTCCCAGACTGGAGAATGCCTTCCCGTGGAGGGCGTGGGCGTGGCAGGCGGCGACCACGTCGGGGCGGGCGGCGTGGACGGCCGAATGGATGACGAATCCGGCCCGGTTAACCGGGCGCCTGCCATGGCGTACCTGTCCCTCGTGGTCGACGAGGATCAGATCGGAGACTCGGATGTGCCGGAAGGACATGCCGAACGGGTTGACCCAGAACATGTCCGGGTACTCGGGGTCCCGCACGGTGATGTGTCCCGTCACCCCTTCGGAGAAGCCGAGCCGGCCGAAGACGCGGCAGGCGCCGGCGAGCCTCTGCTTGCGGTGCTCGCGCTCCGCCGCCGGGTCGGTGAAGACGGGCGGCAAGGACAGTTCGAGGTTCTCCTGACGCGGCACGAACACACTGCCGCGCAGCCCGTCCCCGCTCGCGGTCCCTTGTACAGACCCTGCCGCCGGGCTCGTCTCCGTGTCCGTCCGGTGGTGCCCTTGGGTGTTCGTCGCCTGGCCCACGCCGCGCCTCACTCCACTATGCGTCCATTGGACCCACATGATGAGTCCACTGGAAGCGTAGAGCAAGACCCGGGGACCGCCCGTGCGACTCTTCCCTCGGCCGAGGGCGGCCATGACGCCGACGCCACCCTCGCCGCCTTCCGCGAGGGCACTGTCACCTTGTCCGGCGGTCTGGGATGATCTTCGGGTTGTCCGTGTCCGGGAGGGTTGGGGTTCGTGTCGTCTGTGGTGCCGTCGTACACGAATCACCGCTACCCGGCCGAGATCATTTCGCACTGTGTGTGGCTGTACTTCCGCTTCCCCTCAGCTTGTCGTTTATGGTCCGATGTCGAACGCGACTCGCACTTGGTCGGCGTTTTCGCAGTTCAGCGGACGCGAAGGCGGCCTTCGCTTGATCCTGGGCTCCGTCACAGAGCGGATCAGCGCGAAGGCCGTGGTCATGAGTCTGATGGAGCAGGACGTCCTGCGGGACGCGTTCGCGGAAGTGTCACACTTCCGGTCGGAGTTGTACGCGTGTCTGACCGTGCGGGGCGATGCCTTGTTCGAGTTGTGCGACGCGTTGCTGTGCACGGACGGACCGGTGCGGACGCTCGTAGATCTCGCGCTCGCGCCTGAACACCGCCGTGGTCACGGTGGTTTGTACGGCGGTCTCAACCAGGGCCGGATCGATGTCGCCCGGCTGCGCCGGGCCCTGGCCGGGATGCCACTGCCGAGGGCGGCGGACGGCAGGCTGGTCCTGGCGGTGGACGTCTCGCCGTGGCTGAGGCCGGACGCCAATACCTGGCGGTTTCCACTGATCGTTGCGACTCAGCAGTAGGCGAGTTCTCTTGACCAGCGTCTCATGGCCTCGGCCGGTGTTCGGTCTCCGAGGACCAGACGGGGGCGCTCGTTGAGCTCACGTTCGACTTGCGCGAGGTCGCGGGCGGTGTAGTGGTAGAGGTTCGTGCCTTTCGGGAAGTACTCGCGGAGCAGTCCGTTTGTGTTCTCGTTGGTGCCTCGCTGCCAGGGCGAGTGGGGGTCGCAGAAGTAGATCCGGAATCCGGTGAGGTCCTCTATTTCCTCATGGTGGTAGAGCTCTCGGCCCTGGTCCCAGGTGAGCGTGCGCCGCAGCGAGGCGGGCCAGGCGGCGGTCTGGGCGACGAGCGCGTCGCGGACCTGCGGAGCTTTCCAGCCTTGGGGCAGGTGGATGAGCCGGACGTAGCGGGTGGCACGGTCGACCAGGGTGCCGATCGCGGAGGCCTGTGCCTTTCCGACGATGAGGTCGCCCTCCCAGTGCCCTGCTCGTTGTCTGGCCTCTGCCTCGCGGGGGCGGGTGTGGACCGGCCGCATGTTCGGGATGGCGTTCTTGGACGGTATGCCGCGGCGCTGCTTCTTGCGGCGGGAGCGCCGGGTCCTCAGCCGGGCGGTGCGCTTGTCCAGGAGTCCGAGGTAGAGGGCGCGGTAGATGGTCTCCGGGCAGGCGTTCATGTCGGTCTGGCCAGGATGGGTGCGGGCGAGGTGACGGGTGATCTGCTGCGGTGAAGTTCCCCCTCTGAGCTGGACAGCCTGATACTGGGACGGACAGTCCCGGAGGAAGCAGTCCCAGGTAGTGAGCAAGAAGAGCAACACGAGCAAGCGGTACACGGCCGAGTTCAAGCGCGACGCGGTGGCCCTGGTGCACTCGTCGGGCAAGACGGTCACCGAGGTCGCCCGGGAGATTGGCGTGAGCCCCGAGGGACTGCGTAACTGGGTCAACCAGGACAAGACCGACCGCGGCCAGGGGCCGGCGGGCGCGCTGACCACGGCCGAGCGCGAGGAGCTGGCGCGCCTGCGCCGCAAGGTCCGCGAGATGGAACAGACCATCGAGGTACTGGGAAAAGCGACCGCCTTCTTCGCGAACCGCAAGACGAAGTAGACGCAGCCACGCGCTACGCGTTCGTCGACGCGGAGAAGGCCGGCCCCGAACGCCCTGACGGCTACAGTGTCTCGCTGTTGTGCCGGGCCCTGGAGATCTCCCGCTCCGGCTACTACGCCTACCTCGCCGCCCGTCCGGCCGCCGCCGTCACAGCGCGCGAGGAGGACGAGCTGGTGGCCGAGATCCGGCAGGTCCACGAGGAATCCCGTCGTGCCTACGGCGCCCCGAGGATCACCGCGGCCCTGCGCCGAAAGGGCCGGAGGGTCAACCGGAAGAAGGTCGAGCGGCTGATGCGCGAGCACGACATCCGCGGGATTACCCGCCGCAAGCGCCGAAACCTCACCAAGGCAGACCGCAGGGCGGCACCCTCCCCGGACCTGGTCGGACGCGACTTCACCGCGGCTGAGCCGGGCACGAAGCTGGTCTCGGACATCACGTACCTGCCGACGCTCGCCGGCTGGTGGTATCTGGCGACCGTCATCGACCTGGCCACTCGCGAGGTGATCGGGTACGCGATGGCCGACCACCACCGCGCCGAGCTCGTCACCGGCGCCCTGAAAATGGCCGCCGGCCGCGGCGCCCTCAAGCCGGGCTGCATCGCCCACTCGGACCGCGGATCTGAATACACATCAGGCGAATACCGCACGCTCATATGGGAGTTGAACCTGAGACAGAGCATGGGCAGAACGGGCTCATGTTACGATAACGCCGCAGCCGAAAGCTTTTTCGGATTGCTGAAAGCGGAGATCGGGACCACCGTCTGGGAGTCCCACGAGGCGGCCCGCGCCGACGTCTTCCGCTTCATCGAGGTCGAATACAACCGCACGCGGCTGCGCAAGCACCCCGTGTATGGCTACGTCACCCCACTCGAAACCAGAGCGCTGGCGACCCACGACCTCACCCCCGCAGCGTAACCACCCGCTGTCCAGGTTCAGGGGGGAACTTCAGTGGAGCGGTGCTTGCCGATCTCCTGGCTGATCTGCCCGGGAGTACGGCCGGCGAGCAGTCCTTCTGCGATCGCGATGCGGTCGTTTTGGGTGAGGTAGCGGTCGTCGATGGGCACATCGGGCAGGAGCATGCGTCCAGCCTTGATGAACCACAGCGAGCCAGCGCTGGTGGATACGCCCACCTGGCGGGCAGCGGCAGCCCCTTTCAGCCCACCTCTACGCAGTTCGAAGTACCTCTTCGGCACAGACAGCGGCAAACGGTTCGGCGGATGCCTCTGCATAGGACCGGCTCCTTTCAGGAGTCGCGACCACCGATGGAAACCGCCCCTGCGCTGACCGGGCCTTCTGCCACACTTTCGGCCGTGGCGTGGGCAAACACCAGATGGTGCCCGGCTGGCCGTACTCGGTAGTGGCCGCGCTGGAGAGCGGCCGCACCTCGTGGACGGCAGTGCTCGATGCGGTCCGTCTCCGGCCCGGCGCTGACGTGGCAGCGGTGACCACGTTCCAGATTCGCGAGGTCCTCGAGCGACTCGTTGCAGCGGGCCAGTGGAAGCCAGGCGACCCGAACATCCTGGTCGTGCTGGACGCCGGATACGACGCTCCGCGCATCGCTCACCTGCTGGCCGGCCTGCCCGTCGAGATCCTGGGACGGATGCGTTCGGACCGGGTGATGTGCCGGCCGGCTCCCACCCGCGAGGAGTTCCACAGGCAGCATCCCGCCGGCGGACGCCCACCGAGGCACGGCGGCGAGTTCGTCTTCGGCCAGCCCGAGACCTGGGGCTCTGAGCATGTCGTGACGGCCACGGACACCCGCCTCTACGGGAATGCGACCGCGCGGGCGTGGGACCGGCTGCACCCCAGGCTGACCCGGCGGGCCGCCTGGCTCGCCCACGGGGCTGAACTGCCCGTGATCGAGGGGACCGTCATCCGCCTGACCGTGGAGAAACTGCCCAGCGGCGGGGTCAACAAGCCGGTCTGGCTGTGGTGGTCGGGCACCGGCGCCACCACCGCGGACGTCGACCGCTGCTGGCAGTCCTTCCTCCGACGATTCGACCTCGAGCACACCTTCCGCCTGTTCAAACAGACCCTCGGCTGGACCAAGCCCCGGCTCCGCAGCTCGGACGCGGCAGACCGCTGGACCTGGATCATCCTGGCCGCACATGCCCAGCTCCGCCTTGCCCGCCCGCTGGCCGCCGACCTCCGCCGGCCGTGGGAGAAGCCAGCGGAACCGAACAGGCTGACACCGGCCCGCGTCCGCAGAGGGTTCAGGAACCTGCACGCGCGGACCGGCACACCAGCCCGTGCACCAAAACCGACCCGCCCGGGCCCCGGCCGACCTCCCGGCTCGAAGAACCAGCGTCCCGCCACCCGCTACGACGTCGGACGCGTCCTCGCCACCGGCGAGCCCTACACCCGACCAGCACACCACAAAATCGGGACCAAACCCCGCCGAACTGGATAAACGACAAGCTCAGTGACTGATTGAGAACCCGATCCCTCGTAAGTGCGAAGACCGTTGCGGGTCCGTCGACCTTGCTCGGACTGTCGATGGCCGAACCTGACATCTCGAGCGCGGGCGATAATGTCCAACGGGGCGGGTCGCGGGGGAGATGCAGCGATCAGCAAAGGACTGACCATGAACGATGTCTTGCCGTCCGCCGTGGAAGCCATCGGGGCGACGCCCGTGGTGCGCCTTGACCGGATCACGCGGGATCTGGACGGGACGGTGCTGTCACATTGTCGGCGGTGTGATCGTTTGATGGTGGGTCAGGGCGTGCCGAGGCTTCCGTGGCCCGCTGCTCAGGCCATGGCGGGCATGCCGGCGGACCCGGTGATGTGGTTCCAGATGGTGAAGCGGACGGTCATTTCGAGGCGGCGGCGGGCGGTGATGAGGTGGCGTCCGGTTCGGAAGTGGGGTGAGATCCCGATGAACGCGGACAAGAACCGCTGCGCCCCGCGGACGCTGCGGAATCCTTTCATCGCGCGTTCGCGCTGCCGGGTGGGCTGGTCGGAGTTCTCGGCCCGGTTGTCCAAACCCTTATGGGAGCGGTGCTCCACCGAGGGCATCACTTCCCGGTGCGCGGCCGCGTACGACTTCAGCTTGTCGGTGACGATCACCTTGGGCACCTGCCCGGTGGTGGTGAGGAGCCGGCGGAAGAAACGCCTGGCCGCAGCCTTGTCACGGCGATTCTGGACCAGGATGTCCAGGACGTTGCCGTCCTGGTCGACGGCCCGTCACAAGTACTTCGACGCCCCGTTGATCTTGACGAAGACCTCGTCGAGATGCCATTTATCGCCGGGCTGTGGGCGCCTGCGGCGCAGCGCGTTGGCGTAGGCCTGGCCGAACTTCAGGCACCACCGGCGGATGGTCTCGTACGAGACGATCACACCCCGCTCGAGCATCATCTCCTCGACCTCACGGAAGGAGAGCGGGAAGCGGAAGTACAGCCACACACAGTGCGAAATGATCTCCACCGGGTAGCGGTGATTCTTGTACGACGGCACCCCAGACGACACGAACGGATCCCCTCCCCCAGACGGACAACCCAAAGATCATCCCAGACCGCCACCGACAACGTGACAATTCCGCATCAGCGCCTTCTGAATTCTTGCGACTCAAGCGCAACGGTGTTGAGCTCTAAAGACTGCCCGTCAGACCCTTCACGTCGCGCTGCAGTAGCGCGGTGATGATTTAAATGTAATAACTCGGGCCCATGATGAGAATAGGTCCGAGGCCTCGTTGGGAGTGTAAATTGGAAGCGTACGGAACTAACGGCAACGATTGGGACTCGGCCTTCCCGCAGTCCGGAATTGCGGCAATCCTGCAAAGTATCACGGATGGGTATGCTGATGACAATTACGTTGAGCAGTATCTAATGAGAGTGCTTTCGGCTGCGGATGTCGAGGTCTTTTAAATTCCCCAGGCTGCAGTCGAACTGAGTGCATATATTGGGTCGACTCTGCAAAATCTGCAGGTTTACCAGCCACTTATTGCTGCAGCTACGACAGTTTACCAAGCTGCTTTCCTTCTGGACTCGACCCAGGCTCGTGACGTTGCCCTCGTCGGTGAGCGCACTACTGCTCCTTATGCGCGGATTGTCGGTGCCGAAGAGGACCTGATCCGCATATTCGTCGATGGTGTGTCTTTCCCTGAGTATGTGCGGAAACTGCTCGTTTCTCAAGGCTGCCACAATGCCACCGGAAAGGACATCATGGTGAATCTCGCGCCATACATGATGACCGTTCAGGAGCGCGTTGCCGCAGTACGGCGCAATGTTCTGCAGCAGTCGGGCGTTCAGGTATAAGGCAGGGCCAATTCAGGCGCTGTCACGTTGTCGGGGTGGGTGCAATGGTCGGTCGCGCCCAGAAAGTGGTGTAACTGATCGTTTCAGAATGAGATTCGTTCAGTGGCTTGGCAGTTGGGTGTGGTGTCGGCAGGATTTGGTGTGTGTCTGCTGATCTCGTGCCTGATGACCTGTGGGAACGTGTGGCCCCATTGTTGCCGGAGCGGCCGGCCAGGCGGTTTCGGTATCCCGGGTGAGGTTCCCCCGTTGTTCGGGAGTTGCTGATTAGCTGGTCAGGAGGGGTTGACGGGTGTTCAGGTTCGCTGGTTCGGCCGTCGCCTGGTTGGCGTAGTGCTTCTCTTCGTACTCGATCGGGCTGAGGAAGCCGAGCCGTTCCTGGATGCGACGGGAGTTGTAGAAGCCATCGATGTACTCGAAGAGCGCGAGGTTCGCCTCAGCCCGGGTGGTGAAGGTCCGGCCACGGAGGCCCTCGGTTTTGATGAGCATCCAGAGGTTCTCCGCGAGAGCGTTATCGTATGAGTCGCCGATCGAGCCCATGGACGCTTCAACTCCAGCTCTCATTAGCCGGGTTGTGAGCTTGATAGACGTGTATTGACAGCCGTGGTCCGCGTGATGAATCAGCTGGCCGGGCTCGACCTCGCGGGACGCGAGGGCGTACTCCAGGGTGGTCAGCACCAGGTCGGCGTCCGCGCGGGCGGAAGTCTCCCAGGCGACCACCCGGCGGGAGAAGGCGTCGCGGATCGCCGAGAGCCACAGAGGCCCCTCACCGGTGGAGATCATGGTGAGGTCGGTGACCCACAACCGGTTCGGAGCCGGTGCGGTGAAGTCCCTGTTGACCAGGTCCGGGGCCAGGGTGGCCTTCGGGTCCCGGCGCGTGAAGCCCTTGCGCCGTGGGCTGACCCCCGCGATGTCGGCCTCGCGCATCAGGCGCTCGACCCGCTTGCGGCCCACGTGGACACCCTCACGCTTGAGGACGGCGTGTACCCGCGGCGAGCCGTAGTTGCCGCCGGAATCCGCGTGGATCTCTTTGATCCGCTCGGTCAGCTCGACGTCACGGCGCCTTCGCTCGCACGGCTCGGCCTCTGCACGGCGCCAGCGGTAGTAGGTGGAGGAGGGGATGTGCAGTTCCCGAAGTACGCACTCGACTCCCAGGCACGGGTGCTCGTCAACGAGCGCCGTCACCTGGGCCGGGTCGGGTCGAGTTGCGCCGCGAAAAACGCCGAGGCCGTCCGCAGTACGTCGTTGGCCCGCTTGAGCTGGACATTCTCCTTGCGCAGGGCCGCGAGCTCGGCGCGTTCGTCGGTGGTGAGCCGGTCATCGCGTTCGCCGGCATCCGCCTCCGCCTGGCGGATCCACCCGCGCAGGGCCTCGGGATGCACGCCGAAGTCGACAGCCAGCTTCTTGATCTGGGGCTTCGGCTCCGCGGTGCGATACATCCGTACCGCACGCTCACGCAACTCGAGCGAGTATTTCCGGGGTGCAGCCATGGCCACTGGTCCTCTCATGAGTCCCATCTGACCCGATGTCAACACTCTCCGCATCCCGGGGGAACCTCACGGGCGGCTGCCGGTAGACGATCGTGCGGCGTTGAGGGCCATCGTTTACGTGCTGTGCAAGGGCGTGAGCTGGCGGGACGTTCCCGCCGAGCGGTTCGGCTGCAGTGGTGTGACGGCCTGGCGCCGGCTTCGGGACTGGACCGAGGCAGGCGTGTGGCCCCGCCTCCACGAAGTCCTCCTGGCCGAGCTGCGGGCCGCCGGGCTGCTGGACATGGATGACGCCGCGATCGACGCCTCGCACGTCAGAGCCCTCAAAGGGGGGCTCACACCGGACCTTCGCCAGTCGACCGCGCCCGCCCGGGGAGCAAGCACCACCTCATCGTCGACCGCCACGGAACCCCACTCGTCGTCTCCCTGACCAGCGGAAACAGACACGACGTCACCCAGCTTATGCCTCTGCTCGACGCGATACCCCGCATCCGCGGGCTCCGAGGACGGCCTCGTCACCGGCCCCGTCGGCTCTTCGCGGACCGCGGCTACGACTTCGACAAGTACCGGCGTCTGATCCGAGCACGAGGAATCACGCCCCAAATTGCCCGCCAGGGCACACTCCACGGCTCCGGCCTAGGCAAGACCCGCTGGGTCGTCGAGCGAACCTTCGCCTGGCTCCACCAGTTCAAACGACTCCGCATCCGCTACGAGATACGAGCCGACGAGGATGCCGCCCGGCTCGGCGCCCGCCTGATCATCCAGTCCACCCTCGAAGCGGTGCTGTCACGTAGTCGGTGGTGTGATCGTTTGATGGTGGGTCAGGGCGTGCCGAGGCTTCCGTGGCCCGCTGATCAGGCCATGGCGGGCATGCCGGCGGACCCGGTGATGTGGTTCCAGATGGTGAAGCGGACGGTCATTTCGAAGCGGTAGCGGCAGGCGGTCATCAGGTGGCGGTGGGGCCGGAAGTGGGGTGAGATTCCGGTGAACGCGGACAGGAAGCGTTGCGCTCCGGCGGGGCTGCGGAACCCTTTCATCGCGCGTTCCTGTTGCCTCGTGGGCTGGTGGGAGTTCTCCGCCCGGTTGTTGAGATGCCCTTGTGCGCGCGGTGCTCGACCGAGGGCATCACCTCACGGTGCGCGGCCCCGTAGGAGGCGAGCTTGTCGGTGACGACCACCCGCGGCACCTGCCCGGTGGTGGTGAGGAGTCTCCGGAAGAAACGCCTGGCCGCAGCTTTGTCACGGCGATTCTGGACGAGGATGTCGAGTACGTTTCCGTCGGCGTCGACGGCCCGCCACAGGTATTTCCGCACCCCGCCGATCTTGACGAAGACCTCGTCGAGATGCCACTTGTCACCGGGCTTGGGGCGCCGTCGGCGCAGGGCGGTGGCGTAGGTCTGGCCGAACTTCAGGCACCACCGGCGGATGCTCTCGTGGGAGACGGTCACGCCGCGCTCGAGCATCATCTCCTTGACCTCGCGGAAGGAGAGCGGGAAGCGGAAGTACAGCCACACACAGTGCGCGATGATCTCGGCCGGGTAGCGGTGATTCGCGTACGACGGCACCACAGACGACACGATGCACTGCCTCCCCAGACGGACAACCCCAAGATCATCCCAGACCGCCACCGACAACGTGACAATGCCCCCGACCGACCCGCCGAACAGGTACTGCTCGGCGTGGACACGCACAAGGACGTCCACGCCGCGGCCGTGATCACGGTCCTCGGCGCCACGCTGGACCGCCGCGACTTCCGTGCCACGGCCGCGGGCTTCCGCCAACTCACCACCTGGGCACGCTCCTTCGGCACGCTTCGACGGGCCGGGGTGGAATGCACCTGCTCCTGTGGCAAGGCACTGGCCCGCCACCTGAACGCCGAGGACATCGAGGTGACCGAGGTCAACCAGCCCGACAAGGCCGCCCGGCGCCGCCACGGCAAGACCCACGCGGTCGATGCCGAGGCCGCCGCCCGCGCCGTATTGTCCGGACGCGCCACCGAGAGTCCGAAGACCGGCGACGGCCCCGCCGAGACACTACGGCTGTTCAAGCTCGCGAAAGGATCCGCGATCAAGGCCCGCACCCAGGCCATCAACCAACTCAAAAGCGTCCTGATCTGCGCCGACCCTACTCTGCGCGAGGACCTCGCCCAGCTGGCCAACCCCCACCTGATCAAACACTGCGCCCAGCTCGACGACGCGCTCCACGACGGACCTGCGGGCGCCGCCCGCCACACCCTGCGGCTGCTCGCCCGCCGCATCCAGCATCTGACCGAGGAGATAGACGACCTGGTCAAACAGGTAGCCCGGGCCGTGAAGGCCAGCCGTCCCGGCCTGCTCGACGTGCGTGGAATCGGCCCGGACAGCGCCGCCGCCCTGCTCATCACCGCCGGAGACAACCCCGAGCGCCTCACCAGCGAGGCCGCGTTCGCCGCCCTGTGCGGAGTCAGCCCCGTCGAGCAGTCCTCCGGCAAGACCCAACGCCGCCGGCTCAACCGCGGCGGCGACCGCCAAGCCAACGCCGCCCTCTACCGCGCCGTGCTCACCCGCCTCCGCTGGGACCCACGCACCCAGCACTACCTGCAACGACGCACAGCAGAAGGCAAGACCAAGCGGGAGATCATCCGATGCCTCAAACGCTACATCGCACGAGAGATCTACCGACTCCTCACCCCCACCACGACGGCACCCACCACCGCGACACCCGCACCTTGACACCCATAGGGGCATCAGTGCCCGATGCCCGGGTCGGGTCGACGGACTCCCCCTGTAGACGAGTCGAGGGGAGGTATCGGAGTCCGCCACCGACCGCCAGCCTGAGCACGTCCCGGACACGCGGTGTGACCGGTCAAGCAGCGAAGAAAAGGGATCCACAATGACCAGCACGGACCCGGCAACGGTCTTCCAGGCCTACTACGAGAGCCTCGTGGGCGGTGACATGGAGCGGCTCGGCGGCCTGCTCGCCGACGACATCGTCTGGCACCAGCCCGGCGCAGGAGCGCTGTCGGGCATTCACCGAGGCCGGGACGCGGTCCTCGCACTGTTCGGCGAGTTCATGGGCCGCAGCCACGGAACGTTTCGGCTCGTCGTGCGCGAGGTGATGGTCAACGGCCCGCTGGTCGCGGCCACGGTCGACTTCACCGCGGACCGCCCGGACCGTGCGCCGCTCGGAATGTCCGGCGTCGACCTGATGCGCATCGAGGAGGACCGCATCACCGAGGTCTGGCTTTTCTCCCAGGACCAGGCTGCCGAGGACCTTTTCTGGGGCCTTGATCAGGGCTAATTCACAGTCGTGTTGATCATGTTGCGGTGCAGGTCAGGCGAGTCCGAGGGGCGTTGTCACGTTGTCGGCTGCATGATCGTTTGATGGTGGATCAGGCCGTGCGGGGGCCGTCGGCGGCCCGCCACTCAGGCTGTGGCGGGCATGCCGACGGCGCCGGTGATCTGGTTCCAGATCGTGAAGCGGACGTTCATCTCGAAGCGGTACCGGCCGGTGGTCATCAGATGGCGGTGGGGCCGGAAGTGGGGTGAGATCCCGGTGCACGCGGACAGGAACCGCTGCGCGGAGCCGGGGCTGCGGAAGCCTTTCATCGCGCGTTCTCGCTGGCGGGTGGGCTGGTGTGAGTTTTCTGCCTGGCTGTTGATCCCCTTGTGCGCACGGTGCTCCACCGAGGGCATCACCTCACGGTGCGCCGCCCCGTACGACTTCGGGCCTTCCCCCAAGAAGGTGAACACGCGGTTATTGATCACGCGGCGAGGGTGAGTCTAGCGGCGTGGTGTCGGCGTTCGCGTGCTGTCAAGTTGATGGGTGGGCCTTGGGCCTGGGATGATCGCGGGGTTTGTTGATCGTCGGGGAGGGCATGCTGTGGAGTCCGTCGAGACCACGCCGTCGTACAAGGGCTTCCGGTTCCCGGTGGAGATCATCTCCGAGGCGGTGTGGCTGTACCACCGTTTCCCGCTCAGCTACCGCGAGGTCGAGGAACTGCTGCTGGCCCGAGGAATCATCGTCTCTCACGAGACGATCCGGATGTGGTGCGAGAAGTTCGGGCCCCAGTACGCGGCCGCCCTGCGCCGCCGCCGTCGGCCGCAGGCCGGCGACAAGTGGCACTTGGACGAGGTCTTCGTCAAGATCAACGGGGTCCGGCACTACCTGTGGCGGGCCGTGGATCAGGACGGCAACGTCCTGGACATCGTGCTCCAGTCGAGGCGCAACGCGAAGGCAGCCAAGCGGTTCCTGGCCAAGTTGATGAAGAAGCAGCGCCGGGTACCCAGCGTGCTGGTCACCGACAAGCTGAAGAGCTACGGCACCGCCCACCGCGTGCTGATGCCCTCGGTCGAGCATCGCTCGCACAAGGGACTAAACAATCGGGCCGAGAACAGCCGCCAGCCCACCCGCCAGCGCGAACGCGCGATGAAGGGCTTCCGTGATGCGGGCCGGACCCAACGATTCCTGTCCGCATTCAGCCGGATCTCACCCCACTTCCGGCCCCGCCGCCACCTGCTCACCGCCACCGGCTACCGCACCGAAATGATCATCCGCTTCGCCATATGGGACCAGATCGCCGGGGTCACCGTCATGCCCACCACGGCCTGACCCAGCGCGACCACTCTGCCCCACCATGCCCTGACGCACCATCAGCCAGCCAGCCCACGAACAACTTGACAGCACCCCTCGGCCGGGTAGCGGTGATTCGCGTACGACGGCACCTCGGACGACATGCTCGGACCCCTCCCCAGACGCACTACCCGAAGATCATCCCAGACCGCCACCGACAACGTGACAGTGCCGTCATCCACGTCCGCCGGCGCAGTCTCTGCCTCGGACGGTATCGCTATGTTCTCGCTGGTCACAGGTGCAATCCTCCATGATCGGAGTTGCACCGTTTCTTTTACAGGCCCCCCCGGCACCTGGTGTCTGCGTCAGCCTTCTAGTCGTTGACGCAGACATTGAAGGCGGCCGGGTTGCCAGCCGCGAGAAGGTTGAGGGAGTTGCCGCAGAAGTTGGCCTGGATATCGATGGGTACCTGGATCAGGTTGCCCGACAGGAAGCCGGGAGAACCGTAGGCGATGCCTTCGGCTGTGGCATCGGCAGCGGCGGCGGTGCCGGCTGCGAGAGTGCCGGCGGCAGCCAGCACGAGGGCGGCGAAGGCGGTGCGGATGCGCATCTGAGCTCCAAATCGCGGGAGGGAATCCGTACAGGACGATGAGAACCCGGGAGCCGGTCCGGACACGCCCATTGGCCCAGACAGGGGCGCGTCGCTCTCACAGCACACCAGGCCGGTGTCCTTCAGCATCCGGCAGCGTGTTCAGGGATATCCTCAACTGTGTCCCGCGAGCCGCACACCCTCGCGGACATCGCACCGGCAGGCCCGCCGCCAGGCCCACTGCACCCCCGGGTACGCCCCGGACCAGCCCCCGCAGTGAGGGCCAGCAGTAGTTCCCTCCCGGCGCCCCGCCGACGCCGGCCCTGTGTCAGCCGCACACACGGGCCGGCGTCCGCGCAGCGGCAGGCCCGCCGACGCCGACCGCGACTCCGGTCCGGGGTGGTCCCAGATCGTGAAGCGGACGGTCATTTCGAGGGGCGTTGTCACGTGGACGTGTATGGCATGGACGCGTCAGTGGATCCTTCGGCGAGCGCCCCGGATCGCATCAAGTGCGGAGCTCGTGGTCGAGGTCCTCGGTGGAGCCGAACTTCCCGCTGAGACCGACAACGTGACAGCACCGGCCCCAGGCTTCATAGACGTGTCCAGAATCCGGGTCAAGGGACCGTTGCGCCCAAACGCGTGCTGCGCACCGCTGTGGGCCTGACGTGTGCCGTCTCGGTTTCCCGGAGGGCTCCGACGGCGAAAATGACGCTCCTGCAGGAAGTCTTCCCGGGAAGCCCCGTCAGGTAGAGCATCCGGATGAAGAGGTAGGCGGCCATGGCGAGCACCCCAGTTCCCCGTCCATCGGCCCGTCCGGGGCGGTGGATCCGGTCGTTGGGCGTGGCCTTCGCCGGGGTCGTCCTGGCGGGCCTCGGGACATCGGCGCGCTGGCGGCCGCCGTCAGAGTCCAGGGCCAGGACCCGGTCGTTGAACGTGTCCGCGATGTACACCGACTGCTTCGCGCTCCCGGGCGGCACCGGAACCTTCCCCGTGTGAGCCGCGGCCGGGGCCGGGCCGAGTGCTGGGCAGGGCAAATTTATTGGGTCTGGAGCGAGTCGTATCCGAATTTCTTTCGCGACCCTCTAGGGTCCGATGGGGCGCCAGCGTGATCGAGAAGTGAATCGCACTCCTCGAGACCTACCCGTGTGCAGAAGCAGGCCCGTTGCTCTCGCACTCAAAGGCGTGGATCAACATGCCTTGGCGCCCCTGAGGGGCCAGTCGAAGTCGACGGGTGATCCCTTCGTCACGAATTGCTCTTCATGAACAGTCCGCTGATCAGCGAAAGGTACCCACAATGCGAGCACTGACTACTGTGTGCGCGGCCTTGGCGACCGCAGCTCTCACCCTTTCCGGAGCTTACCCTGCAATTGCTGACGCCGGAAACCGGCAGGCATGCGGAAGCTCCTTTGAGGACTTCGTGAATCCTCTCAGAGGGAGCAACAGCTCGGCCTTTCACATCTCATCCCCCGTCAGTAACCTTCTGACTGGCGTGAAATCCGTTCGATTCCAGCCTGACATCCTCCTGCCGCAATTCTCCGTCAGAGCACTGGAAGTCACACCCATGGACGGCTATACGTCTCTGGAGGCGGGTAGCTGGTTCTTCGAGCCGGCGGGAAGCGGCCGAGGCGCGGGCACGGTCAACTTCGCCACGCAGACGATTGGACCCGACGGCACGACCTACAGCACCTTGTTCGCCGTCACTCAGCCAGTGTGCAAGGCTGGCGAGCACCTCGTAGCGGAACTGCGAGGAGTGAGCACCATCACCGACACGGTGCCCAACGGCCAGCCCGCTAAGGGTGACGCTGGCTCGTTCACCGCGAGCCGAGGGTCTGTCCAGTAGGCGTTGTCACATTGTCAGCACCATGATCGTTTGATGGTGGTTCAGGTGTGCCGGGGCCGGGATGGGGCTGTGGTTCAGGCCGCGGCGGGCAGGCCGGTGGCAGGGCTCGAGCGTTCTCATTTGGTGGGCGTGATGAGGTCGAGCGGTGCTGTCACCTTGTCGGCGGCGTGATCGTTTGATGGCGTGTCGGGGCAGGACGGGACCCGGTCTGGCCACTGTTCAGGCCGTCATGGACAGGTCGGTGGCGCTGGTGATGTGGTTCCAGATGGTGAAGCGGACCCTCATTTCGAAGCGGTACCGGTCGGCAGTCATCAGATGGCGGTGGGGGCGGAAGTGGGGTGAGATTCCGGTGAACTCGGACAGGAAGCGTTGCGCCCCGCCGACGCTGCGGAATCCTTTCATCGCGCGTTCGCGCTGCCTGGTGGGCTGGTGGGAGTTCTCTGCCCGGTTGTTCAATCCCTTGTGGGAGTGGTGCTCCACCGACGGCATCACCTCGCGGTGCGCTGCCCCGTAGGAGCGGAGCTTGTCGGTGACGACCACGCGGGGCACCTGCCCGGTGGTGGTGAGGAGCCGGCGGAAGAAACGCCTGGCCGCCGGCTTGTCACGCCGGTTCTGGACCATGATGTCGAGGACGTTGCCGTCCGCATCGACGGCACTTCCACTCGCCGTTGATCTTGATGAAGACCTCGTCGAGGGGTGCTGTCAAGTTGTTCGTGGGCTGGCTGGCTGATGGTGCGTCAGGGCATGGTGGGGCAGAGTGGTCGCGCTGGGTCAGGCCGTGGTGGGCATGACGGTGACCCCGGCGATCTGGTCCCATATGGCGAAGCGGATGATCATTTCGGTGCGGTAGCCGGTGGCGGTGAGCAGGTGGCGGCGGGGCCGGAAGTGGGGTGAGATCCGGCTGAATGCGGACAGGAATCGTTGGGTCCGGCCCGCATCACGGAAGCCCTTCATCGCGCGTTCGCGCTGGCGGGTGGGCTGGCGGCTGTTCTCGGCCCGATTGTTTAGTCCCTTGTGCGAGCGATGCTCGACCGAGGGCATCAGCACGCGGTGGGCGGTGCCGTAGCTCTTCAGCTTGTCGGTGACCAGCACGCTGGGTACCCGGCGCTGCTTCTTCATCAACTTGGCCAGGAACCGCTTGGCTGCCTTCGCGTTGCGCCTCGACTGGAGCACGATGTCCAGGACGTTGCCGTCCTGATCCACGGCCCGCCACAGGTAGTGCCGGACCCCGTTGATCTTGACGAAGACCTCGTCCAAGTGCCACTTGTCGCCGGCCTGCGGCCGACGGCGGCGGCGCAGGGCGGCCGCGTACTGGGGCCCGAACTTCTCGCACCACATCCGGATCGTCTCGTGAGAGACGATGATTCCTCGGGCCAGCAGCAGTTCCTCGACCTCGCGGTAGCTGAGCGGGAAACGGTGGTACAGCCACACCGCCTCGGAGATGATCTCCACCGGGAACCGGAAGCCCTTGTACGACGGCGTGGTCTCGACGGACTCCACAGCATGCCCTCCCCGACGATCAACAAACCCCGCGATCATCCCAGGCCCAAGGCCCACCCATCAACTTGACAGCACCCCGTTGTGTAGAGTCCGCCGCCGTCTGTCATACCTCACGGGGTGCGGCCTGATGGAACAATGCATCGACGCAGGTCAGACCCACCATCGGGCCTTGTAAATGCTCGTTGAGGGCAGGGAATCGTAGCGGTTCGGGTTGATGAAGCGGACCTGGGAACTGCACCATTCACAACTAGTTTGTCCGTCGGGCCTGACTGTGATGATCTGGCCGGTGACCGGGTGCTGGCTGATGCTCTTGACACCGGAGCTGTCGAGACCGGGCGGCTGGGTAGCCCTGACGAACGTGCCGGCAGCACTCGAGAAACGGTAGACGTTCCTGCTCGTGCTGAGCCAACGATCGCCTGGGCTGCCGGGCACCGGGGCCAGGTCGTGTCCCCCCGTCGCGGGTAGCGTGTAGCGGTATCGCAGCGTAAGGGCGGGCCTGGAGGCGGTTCCGGTGAGTTCCAGGCCGTGGAGTTCGCTGGCGCCAAGGGCCCAGAGTAGGCTTCGGCTTTCACTCCACGAGACTGCGTGGGCGCCGGCCAGCCTGTGCTGCACGTAGCGGTTCGCCCGGACTCCTTGTGAGGCGGCGTAGAGGCGGATGTAGCCGGCGGTGCTGGCGGAGACAGCGATGTTGCCGTCCGGGAGCATCTCAAGACTGTGGACGTTGTCGGCACGCGGAAGTGCCTGAGCCCAGTACGTGCTGCCCCGTGTCCGGTCGATGGCAACCGCCATACCCCCCGATGCACTGGCGAGAAGGAATGCCCCCCTGCTCGTCACTGCTTGCTTTGCGTCACTGACGTTCACCCAGCTCCGTGCCGGGGAGAGGTCGGCAAGTCCCCGATCGGACGAAGGAGTCCATCCCCAAAGCTTGGACAGGTTCAGCGAGCGTCCTCGAGTGCTCAACAGCGTCTGCGACTCGACGAGAATGACCGATTGCGAGCGCTGGTCGCATAGCAGAAGCGTTCCCTGGGAGGCCTTGGAGTGCGCCGGGCTTGCTGCCAGTAGTGGAGCAAACCCGGCAAGGGCGGAGGCCTGCAGGAGGCTTCGTCGCGTCAGTCCGGTCTTCGGTCGATTCACAGCACGAGATTCCTGATTCACCATGCACCTGGCCTACCGCACCGTACGCGCCACCCCCCGGAACGCCATGGCTTGGCGCATCGGAATTGGCCCGTCTGCCGTAAAGGTGAAGGCTACGAGGCGGCCTTGACCTCGAATCCTGAACCACACTCCCTCTCGGCCCCAGGGCAGTTCTGAGGTTCCCCCGTTGTTCGGGAGGCGTTGTCACGTTGTCGGTGGTGTGATCTCTGGGGGCGTGAGGAAGCCGTCGGCGGCTGGTTGTTCAGGCCGCGGCGGGCATGTCGGCGGCGCCGGTGATCTGGTTCCAGATGGTGAAGCGGACGGTCATTTCGAGGCGGTGGCGGCGGGCGGTGATGAGGTGGCGTCCGGTTCGGAAGTGGGGCGAGATCCCGGTGAACGCGGACACGAACCGCTGCGCCCCGCCGACGCTGCGGAAGCCTTCATCGCGCGTTCGCGCTGCCGGGTGGGCTGGTGGCAGGGCGGTTGCAAGTTCCGGGGTCGTGCGAGCCGGTCGGTGTTGTGGCGGGTTGGGGTGGTTAGAGGAGCAGGCGCGGGCTTCGTGATCATTTGGGTGTCTACGCCCGTTGATCATGAGGTGGCCCGTGCCTGCTGCCATATCTTCTCCCGTCCCGGCTGTGCTTGTGAGGCTGGGTCCGCTGGACGCTGACCGGGTCGCTGATCTGCGCCCCTACTTCGATGCAGTGCCCGATCCGCGCTCACTGCGGGGCCGCTGGTACTCACTGACCGCGGTCCTGCTGGTGTGTGCCTGCGCGGTCGTCTCGGGAGCCAGGAGCATCGACGAGCTCGCCGAGTGGGGCCAGCGCGCCTCGGACACACTCCTGACAGTGATCGGTATCCGCCGTCACCTGCTCGGATGGCGGCGCGCCCCGTCGCCGGCCACGATCGGTCGCGTGCTGGGGGCTGTCGACGGCGATGTGCTGGACCGGGCGGTGGGCGCCTACCTGGCCGACCGGCACCGTGCTGCCACCGAGCCCACCCGGACACCACCCTCGGCGTCGGAGCGGCTGCGTGTGATCGCTGTCGACGGCAAAGCACTCAAGGGATCAGCCCGTCTCACCGCGAAGCGCCGACACCTGCTCTCCGCGGTCACACACGGCACCGTCGTCACCATCGCCCAGGTGGAGGTCGGCGCGAAGACGAACGAGACCACACACTTCCAACCGCTTCTGACACCGCTGGACCTGGCCGGCACCGTCGTCACCTTCGACGCCCTCCACTCGGTCCGAGCGAACATCACCTGGCTGGTCGAGACCAAGAAGGCCCACTACATCGCCGTGATCAAGACCAACCAGCCGACGGCTCACCGCCAGCTCGCATCCCTGCCGTGGCGGGACATCTCCATCCAGCACACCGCCTCCGCCACCGGGCACGGCAGGCGCGAGTCCCGCTCGGTCAAGACCTGCGCCGTCCCCGACCAACTCGGCGGGATCGCTTTTCCCCACGCCCGCCTGGCCATCCGCATCCACCGGCGCCGCAAGCAGACCGGCCAGCGCGAGACCCGGGAGAGCGTCTACGCCGTCACCAGCCTCGACGCCCACCAAGCCACCCCAGCCGACCTGGCCGCCGCAATCCGCGGGCACTGGGGCATCGAGAACTCCTCGCACCACACCAGGGACGTCACTTTCGCCGAGGACGCCTCCACCGTCCACACCCGAACCGCACCCCGCGCGATGGCAACTCTCCGCAACCTCGCCATCGGCGCCCTGAAAACCCTCGGCGCCGCCAACATCGCCAAGACCACCCGAGCCATCCGCCACGAACCGCAACGAGCACTCGGCATCCTGGGCATCACCCACGATCCGGACACCCACGGAACTTGATCAAGCCCTGGGCTGGTGGGAGTTCTCGGCCCGGTTGTTCAACCCCTTGTGGGAGCGGTGCTCCACCGACGGCATCACCTCGCGGTGCGCGGCCCCGTATGACTTCAGCTTGTCGGTGACGATCACCCGGGGCACCCGCCCAATCGTGGTGAGGAGCCGGCGGAAGAAATGCCTGGCCGCGGCCTTGTCACGCCGGTTCTGGACGAGGATGTCGAGGACGTTGCCGTGGGCGTCGACGGCCCGCCACAAGTACTTGTGCACCCCGTTGATCTTGATGAAGACCTCGTCGAGGTGCCATCTATCGCCGGGCTGCGGGCGCCGTCGGCGCAGCGCGTTCGCGTAGGTCTGGCCGAACTTCCGACACCAGCGGCGGACCGTCTCATAGGAGACGATGATGCCTCGCTCGAGCATCATCTCCTCGACCTCGCGGAAGGAGAGGGGGAAGCGGAAGTACAGCCACACACAGTGCGAAATGATCTCCACCGGGTACCGGTGATTCTTGTACGACGGCACCACAGACGGCACGAACCCCACCCCTCCCGGACACCGACAACCCGAAGATCATCCAAGACCGCCGGACAAGGTGACAGTGCCGACAGGACAATTGATGCAACCCCCGACTCGTCTACCAGGGCTTTCACCGCATTGTCAAGCCCCGGAAATCTGTCGAGGCGGGTTGGGAAAGGCTAATGGCCACGGAAAGAGGCTCAGTCAATGATTCCCTTAAGGTTGCGATATGGGATTTGGGAGGAGACTGTCCTGAGAATCTTGATATCTGGAGGTACGGTTCTCATGTTTTATAAACATGCTGGATGTGCTGTCATATTGGCGGCTTCCATGTGGGTCGGCGTGGGTGTGCCGGCGTGGGCTGCGGTGCCCAGTGAGGCGGGGGTCAATGCAAGGTCAGCCATTTCCGGAAATGCCCGGCTGGGAGGTGATACGATCTCGCACAAATTTGCAATCAAAAATGGCGATGGCTCGGATGGTCCGAGCCTTGATCTACGGGGTTCTGTACCGTCATTGACGATCGCTCCGGGTGCGACACAGGACATTACGATTTCGTCTCTCCCTAACTCAAAAGTCACCATAGGCGTATTTGCCGCCGGGCAGTCCAATAGCGTAGCGGTAGAATTTGACTTTGCCCAATCCTCCGCAACGGCATCATGCAAGCCGTCGATCACAATGGATTGCTCAGTAGACGGAACAGACAAGATAGTAATTGCAGTGCCTGCAGTGCCTGCAGTGCCTGCAGTGCCTGCAGTGCCTGCAGTGCCTGCAGTGCCTGCAGTGCCTGCAGTGCCTGCAGTGCCTGCAGTGCCTGCAGTGCCTGCAGTGCCTGCAGTGCCTGCAGTGCCTGCAGTGCCTGCAGTGCCTGCAGTGCCTGCAGTGCCTGCAGTGCCTGCAGGAGCAATAGTCAAGAGTTGTGGATCAGCTGAGGTGGTTCATGCCGCGAGGGTCTCGTCCTGATCGACGAGGTGACCGTTCTCGAAGCGGTTGCCGGCTCGGACGAGGGCGACGAGGTGGGGTGCGGTGACCGCGCGCCAGCGGGCCTGGGCGGATTCCACGAGCTTGAAGACCATGGCGAGGGCGGCGGTGGGGCTGCCGGCGCCGCGGGTGACCTTGGTCCGGAGCTTGACTGTGGAGAACGTTGATTCGATGGGGTTCGTGGTCCGCAGGTGGATCCAGTGCTCGGCGGGGAAGTCGTAGAACGCCAGCAGCTCGTCGACCTCGCCGGTGATCTTCTTCACCGCCTTCGGCCACTTCGCCCCGTACGTCTTCTCGAACGCGGTGACCGCCTTCTGGGCGTGGGTGCGGTCCTCTGCGTTGTAGATTTCCTGGAGGGCTTTCCTCGCGCCGGGCTGCGCGGATTTCGGCAGCGCGTTCATGACATTGCGGGTTTTGTGAACCCAGCACCTCTGATGGCGGGCGGCGGGGAACACCTCCGCCAGGGCCCGCCACAGCCCCATTGCCCCGTCGCCGGTGACCAGGACCGGGTCGCGCATGCCGCGCCGGCGGCAGTCCCGCAGCAGATCCGCCCAGGACTCGGTGGACTCCCTCAGCCCCTCGGCGATCGCGATCAGCTCCTTGGTGCCGTCGACGCGGACGCCCATCAAGACCAGCAGGCACGAATGGGTCTGGGACAGACGGATCTTGGGGTGGATGCCGTCGGCCCACACATAGACGTAATCGGTTTCCGCCAGGTCACGGCGCTGGAAGACGGCATGATCTGCTGTCCACTGCTTCGTCAGCCGGGTCACCGTCGCCGGTGACAGGCCGGCCGTGCCGCCGAGGAACTGCTCGAGTGCGGGCACGAAGTCACCCGAGGACAGGCCGTGGAGGTAGAGCAGGGGCAGGACCTCGCTGACCTTCGGGGACTTCCGGCACCACGGCGCGAGGATCTTCGAGGAGAACCGTTCCCGCTCGCCGGTCCCAGCGTCGACTCGTTTGTCGTTCACACGCGGCGCGGCCACCTCGACCGGTCCCGCGGCCGTGGTCACCGACCGGGGCCGGTGACGGCCGTTGCGGACCACCAGCCTCCGGCCCCGCTCGTCGTGCTGGCCAGCGAGCTCGGCTATGTACTGCTCGACCTCGGCCTCCAGGGCTGCCGCGAGCATCCGCCGGGCGCCCTCCCGGACGATCTCGTCGATCAGAGAGATACCAGACTCGGTGGTGCCGTCTTCGTTGACTACGCTGAGCACGGGCGTGCCTTCCCGACCCGCGCTCGAACGCGGGCCCATTCGGTGACCATGAGTCGATCACCCGGGAAGGTACGCCCTCCGCATCCCACGAGGCACCCCGCCCCAGGCCGATCCACAGGTTCCGAGCATTGCTCTGCCTGCAGTGCCTGCAGTGCCTGCAGACGCGGTGCTGGCTCGTAGCCCATCAGCCGCTTCCCCCACGGAGAAGGGAGCTGAGAGTGAAATCGAGGCGAAGGACAGCGGCACCCACACTCCCGGAAATACCTACAGGCCACCTCGCCACCAGCCATGACCTCAGCATCCCGACCCACGAACCCTTCAGCCAGGGATCTCAATGAGGCACTGACCAGGCGTTGCTTCTGGTCAAGGCCGTCGTCGTCTACCAAGTCGGAGTGGATTCAGCGGCGAGCACCCGGCGCGCGCCCCCGCCCTACCGTTGACGGACCCAACCTGGACAACATCATGCCTCTCAGGGCCGCGTGAGGGCCCATCACAGGCGGTGCGGCTACCAAGTGACAGGGGGAGGGCCCGACTCGAACGTGCGGAAGCCCCTGACGGCCGTCAGGGGCTTCCGCACGTTCCGACTACACAGGCCTGATGGTCCGCCTGCGTCGAGCGGCGACGTTCCCGATCTTCCGGGGGCCGTTCGCTCGTGCGTCCGGGGTGACGGGTGGGTCGGTGAAGGCATTGGCGACGAGGGCGCGCATCCGAGGGTTCAGCGTGAAAAAGTAACGGGCGTTGATCCGGTAGAGGCCGGCGGCGTCAGGGATCAGCAGGCTCAGCGCCGTGAACCGTTCCGTGTTCGATAGAGACTCGATTCCATGGAAGGATCGAGTCATGGCATGCCCCTCCTCCTATCCCCTTGAGCTGCGTAAACGAGCGGTCCGTATGGTCGCCGAGGTCCGCAGTGACTACCCGAACGAGTCGGCCGCGATCAAGGCCGTGGCCGGGAAGCTCGGCATCGGCTCGACCGAGACACTGCGCAAGTGGGTCCGTCAGATTCAGATCGACTCCGGCGCCCGCCCCGGCGTGACCAGCGAGGAATCCGCGCAGGTCAAGGCGATGAAGAAGGAGATCGCCGAGCTGAAACGAGCGAACGACATCCTGAAGGCCGCGGCGAGTTTCTTCGCGGCCGAGCTCGACCGGCCACATCTTCGTTCGTAGCGTTCATCGACGAGCACCGGGACCGCTTCGGCGGCGTCGAGCCGATCTGCGCAACGCTCACCGAGCACGACTGCAAGATCGCCCCTTCCACCTACTACGCCCACAAGAAACGACTGGATTCACCCTCACCGCGAACGGTGCGGGACTCCGAACTCAGGCCCCTGATCCACGAGGTGTTCGAGAACAACTACCGCGTCTACGGAGCCCGGAAAGTCTGGCGGGAGCTGAACCGGCAGGGACACACCGTGGCCCGCTGCACCGTCGAACGCCTGATGCGCGAGAGCGGTATCGCCGGCGCCGTCCGCGGCAAGAAGGTCATCACGACGATCCCGTACCCGGCCGCGTCGAGGGCCCCCGACCGTCTTGAGCGCGACTTCGTCGCCGATGCCCCTAACCGCACTTGGGTCGCTGACTTCACCCACGTCGCGACCTGGGCCGGCACGGTCTACGTCGCCTTCGTCGTGGATACCTTCTCCCGCCGCATCGTCGGCTGGTCCGCCTCCACATCGAAGGAGACCCAGCTCGTCATGGACGCTCTGGAGATGGCCCTGTGGCAGCGCGACCGCGACCAACACTCCTACGTTCGAGGCGAGTTGATCCACCACACGGATGCCGGGTCGCAAGGCGGATTCAACTGGTCGTCGCAACACCTCGTGATCGTGGAGGTGTGGGGTGGTTCGTCGTCAGCAGGCAGCGGACAGGGCGGTGCGTCCGAAGTTGAGGTCTCCGGGGCATCCGAAGTACCAGCGTCATGTCGAGGCGGCGTTCTGGACGGAGATCGCCAAGGGCCTTCTTGCCGAGGAGGCCGCGGCCGTCGTCGGCGTGGCGCCGGCGGTCGCGACGCGCTGGTACCGCCAGTGTGGCGGCATGCGACCGTTCGATCCGAAGCCGCCTTCGGGCAGATACCTGTCGTTTCGCGAGCGGGAAGAAATCGCGCTTCTCAAAGCCCAGGGCAAAGGAGTGCGCGAGATCGCTCGAGATGTCGGTCGTGATCCTGGAACGATTTCCCGGGAACTGAGGCGCAACGCGGCCACGAGAGCCGGCAGGCGTGACTATCGGGCGTCCGTTGCCCAGTGGAAAGCCGACATGGCTGCACGCCGCCCGAAAGCGGCAAAGCTCGTTGCCAACCCGCGGTTGCACGCCTACGTCCAGGAGCGACTGTCCGGTCAGATCAGCACGCCATGCGGCAGGGCTATCGCAGGTCCTGCAACAGGCAACTGGACGGGACGGAACAAGCCGCATCGCGCGGATCGGGCATGGGTCCAGGCTTGGAGTCCGGAGCAGATCGCGAACCGGATCAAGCTGGAATTCCCGGATGATGAGTCCATGCGCATCAGCCACGAGGCGATCTACCAGGCCCTCTACATTCAGGGCCGCGGAGCGCTGAAACGCGAGCTCATTCTGTGTCTTCGAACCGGTCGCGCTCTGCGTGCGCCGCGGGCGCGTTCACGCCGGAAGACCTGGGCGCACGTGACGCCGGAAGCGTTGATCAGCGAGAGGCCCGCCGAGGTCGAGGACCGTGCTGTTCCCGGCCACTGGGAAGGGGACCTGATCATCGGGCTGGAGCGTTCCGCGATCGGCACCGTAGTCGAGCGGTCGACCCGGTTCACGATGCTGGTCCACCTGCCCCGCGAGGAAGGGTTCGGGACAATCCCCCGAACGAAGAACGGCCCCGCCCTGGCCGGTTACGGAGCGATCTCCATGAAGAACGCACTCGCCAACACGATGTCGACGCTGCCCGAGCAGCTGAGGCGCTCTGTGACATGGGACCGCGGCAAAGAGATGTCGGCACACACGCAGTTCCGCATCGAGACCGGTATCCCTGTGTTCTTCGCCGATCCACACAGCCCATGGCAGCGAGGCACAAACGAGAACACGAACGGGCTCCTGCGTCAGTACTTCCCGAAAGGCACCGACCTTTCACGCTGGTCCGCCGAGGACATCGAAGCTGTCGCCCACGCACTGAACACCAGACCACGCAAGACACTCGGCTGGAAGACCCCAGCCGAGGCACTCAACGAGCAAGTACTGTTGCTCCAACAGGCCTGTGTTGCAACGACCGGTTGAGTCCAAGAACTCACCGGAGAACAACCGGCTCCCAAACAGACCGGAACCGCGGCTCTACTTCACCCCGGTAAAAACAGTCAGACAATTGCGGTAACAGACTGACCAGTTGTTGCCGGTGTGGCGGTGCTCACCGCCTGCTCATGTGCGCAGCGGCTCGGGCCGCCGTGGCCGCCGCCCAACTGCCCGTCCCGACAATGGCCAGTGCGATGGCGGCGATTCCGCACCCGGTAATGATCCACCATGCAGCCCTGGAAGCCGTGGTGAAATGTGCCGCCGAGTCGGACCGGTGCCAGCCGGAAGCGAGAACAGCGCCGACTACCGCGGTCCCCAGCGCGAAGCCGACACGTCGGGAGGTCACTTGGATGGCCGAGGCGAGACCGGCCCGCTCCTTCGGCATGCCGGCAATCGCGATGAGGGTCGTGGGCGGGTTGGCCATGCCCATGGCTACTCCGAAGAGGACGAAACCGATGAGGAGCAGGGCGGGATGGGTTTCGGCGTGCGCGAGGGCGAAGTCCAGGCCGCCCAGCATGGTTGCCCATCCGGCCGTCACCAGCGAGGGCCGGGCCCCGTAGCGGCCGGTCAGCCATCCTGACAGTGGTGCGCACAACACCACCATCCCTGCCATCGGCAGCATCCAGATCCCGGCACGGAGAGCAGAGAATCCCTTGATGTCGTCCAAGTACAGCGTGGACACGAACAGAACCCCTGCGAACGCTCCGTAGATGGCGCAACCGATGCCCGCGGCACAGGTGAACGGAGCGCTGCCGAACAGTCGGAGGTCCACCATCGGCTCGACCTGTCGCCGCTCCCACGTCACGAACGCAGCCAACGAAGCCGCCGACACAGCAAGACACAAGAGGATGGGCACGGAGCCCCATCCGAGCTGCGGAGCCTCGATGATCGCGAAGATGAGCGGTCCGAGCAGTGCGATCACCAGGAGCTGACCGAAGACATCCAAGGAGCGTGGCCTGCCGACGTGGAGGTCGGGCACGCATGCAGCTGTGAGGACCATGACGAGGGCGCCTGCGGGAAGATTGATCCAGAAGATTCCGCGCCAGCCCACGGCCGCCACGAGCAGGCCACCGAAGAGCGGACCGAGCGCGAGACCCAGGCCGTACAGGCTACTGAATACTCCTACTGCGCGACTGCGCTGCGCCTCGTTTTCGAAAGTATGGGCAACGATGGACATACCGATCGGCAGGATTCCTGCGGCCCCGACAGCCTGTAGAACGCGAAAGACGATCAGCAGTTCGGCATTGGGTGCGAGACAGCACAGCACGGAGGCCACCGTGAAGACGGCCATGCCGATGAAGAACGATCTCCGGTAGCCCAGCCGGTCCCCGGCGGCTCCGGCCAGCAGGAGCAGCACGGCCATGACCAGCGCGTAGGAGGCCATTACCCACTGCAGGCCGTTCACCCCCACACCCAAGTCGCTGCCAATGGCGGGCAGCGCCACTGTGACGGCGGTGATGTCCAAGCCGATCAGCATGGCGGCACCGGAGGCAGTCAGGACAATCAGCATGCGCCGCACGATCGACACTCCTTGAACTCGTTAAGAGGGGGCTCTGACCGGGAAATGTCACGGGTGGCGATGGTCATCATCGCCCGGGCGCCACCACATGACCGCCGCCGCCACCGCCCCGGAATGAGCATCCGCTTCACCATCTGGAGCCGCATCATCGGCAGCGCCGGCTTGCTTGCCTCCGTCTGAACCACGACCCGGCCTGGCCCCGACACAGGTGCTGTCACGTTATCGGGGGCGTGGGTGACTGAGGGTGCGTCAGGGCATGCCGGGGCTGGGGTTGCCTGTGGTTCACGCGGTGGCGGGTATGCCGACGGCGGCGGTGACGTGTTTCCGGATCGCCGGTGCCACCGGCACGCCCACCATGGCCTGAACCGAGGGCCAGACCGGGCCCCGTATGCCCTGACGCACCCTCAGTCAGCCGCACCACCGACAACGTGACAAGGCCCGTAGGCGGACAGCGTGGCTTGGGACAGGGCCTGGCGTGCTGCGTGGAGGGCGGGGCCTGGCCCTTGGCCGTGGACAACCTGATCATTGGATTGTGAAGAGCCGGGGAAGAGGAGTTCCCGTTGGGGACATCGAAGATCATCCCACCCCGCCACCGACAACGTGACAGCACCCGACAGCCAGCAGCCCCACGGCCCCCACCCCAACCGCAGCTTGACATCTGTAGGGGAATCAAGGCACTCACCTCCTGGCCTGCGCCGGATTTCCGGGTCCCTCACGCCGACGACGTACGGCCAGGCCAGCACCCGACACCGCCAGGCTGGCCGCCCCGCCGATGCGCAGCACCGCCTCGTACACCTCGTCCGGCCCCCGCTGCGGGGTCATTGCCGTGAGGGCGGCCGCCACCGCGGCGAGCCCGATCGCCCCCAGCGTGATCATGAATGTCAGGAGCACCCCGGACGCCTCGCCCGCCCGGGCGGCCGGTACGACCTGCTGCGTCGCGACGCTGGAGTAGGTGTAGCCGAGACCCAGCCCGAGGCCGCACCACGCGAACACCGGCACGTACAGCCACCAGGCCGTGGTGTAACTGAGCGTGATCATGCCCGTGCCGGCGAGCGCGCCCGCCATCGCCATCACCGTCGTTGGCCGCATGTGCTGGCCGAGCCGGGCGCCCAGCGGACCGCTCAGAGCCGTGAGCAGCGCCGGAGCCAGGAAAACGATGCCCGCGCTCAGTGGTGACAGCCCGCGCACACCCTGCAGATAAAGCGTGCTGAGGAAGACCGTGACGGCGAAGCACATGTTGGAGACCGAGCCCATCACGGTCACCAGGACGTAGGGGGTATTGCGGAACAGGTGCAGGTCGACGAGCGGATGCCGGGCGTGGCGCTCCCTCAGCAGGAAGAGCCAGCCCGACAGCGCCGAGACCGCGAACAGCGTGAGGGTGCGGGGGCTGGCCCAGCCCCAGGCGCTGCCGCGTTCCACTGCCAGGGTGAGTGCCGCGACCGCGCAGACGATTGTGCCGCAGCCGAGCAGGTCGAGCTGGCGGGGCGCGGAGACGTCACGCGAGTCGGGGACGTACAGGGCGGCGATGAGGAACGCCACTGCGGCGAGCGGCGCCAGCAGCCAGAAGATCCAGCGCCAGCCGGGTCCCTCGGTGAAACCCCCGCCGATGAAGGGTCCCAGAGCTGTCCCGATGTTGGCGATTCCGAACACAGCGCCCAGAGCACGGGCCCGGGTCTCGTCTGGGAAGGTGTTGCTGACGACCGCGACAGAGACCGGGAAGACGAGAGCCGCACCGACACCCTGCACGACCCGCGCCGCCACCAACGGCCACAGGTCCGGCACCAGCCCACACCAGACAGAGCCGGCTGCGAACAGCGCCGTCCCCGCGAGCAGGGTGCCGCGCCGTCCGAAAACGTCCCCCAGCCTCCCGCCGATGATGAAGAAGCAGCCCAGCGCGATCATGTACGCGGAAAGGGTCCACTGGGCAGCCGATTCCGTGATGGCGAACTCGTCCGCGATCCCTGGGATGGCCAGGTTGAGGGCGAAGAAATCGACCTGGATGCAGAACAGCGCCACCGAAACCGCCGCGAAGGACCCCCTCCGCGCGGCCGACGCTGACCGTGCACGCATGGGCACGCTCCTCTTCAGGCGCCTCCGGCGCGCCGCCGTACAACAGGACGAGCGAACAGGCGCCCCTCGCCGCAGGGGCCGCTGCCCGGCCTGGGCGCGGCTGTAAGTCTCCCCCTTGCGACAGCCTCAGACCGGATACGGGCCACTGTCGGCGGGTCGCCCCTACAAGGTCCGGGCCGTGCGGGCGCCTACGACGGCCCGGTGCCGCCCTGCTCATCGAAGCCGGCGGTACAGAGGATCACAGCTCTACGCCCGACCTGCGGATTCCGGTCCCTTGATCGGCTACGGCACAGTTTTTGTGGCGGCTCAGTACCAGCCCGAGGTGGTCTCGTGTGCCCAGGCGGCGTCAGGGGTGCCGTAGCGCTGGAGCATGTAGTGCAGTGCAGCGTTGAGCTGTGCCTGGTAGTCGGCGCCAGCGCGAGGACCCTGCTCGAGCTGGCCCAGGCCCTGTGCTTCGGGGTTCGTGTCGTTCACAGCCCTCGGATTCCAGGTGCTCTCCTGCTGGATGACATGGTCGAAGGCATGGGCCTCGCGCGGCTGTCCGGGGAACTGGACGTTCACGATTCGCTGTGCGTACGCCTGCTCCTGGGCAATCGGCGCCGCACTCGGCACAGAAGCAGCGAAAGCCGAGGGAGCGAACGCCGCGCCGGTGACAAGGCAGCCGGCGAATCCGAGCAGGACCGTAGCCGTGCGCATCCGAGGGGTCCAAACCGAGAGGGCCCCTCTACTCCTGATCGTCCTCGTCAAGCCCCAACCCGGCCGCGGATCGCGCAGCGGACGCAGGGCGCCGGTGGCCGGGGGCGAGGCGGTGAAGCTGTAGCGGCCGAGCACGTTGAGGATCGCGTGCTTGAGCGGGGAGAGCCGGGCGATGTCCTCGTCCGGGATCTTGTGGCCCTCGGCGCGGAGCTGGGCAACCGCGGCGTCGATGTACTTCGTCGTGAGCACGATGGCGTGGAGGACCAGGCCGAGCGCGCCGAGCTGGTCCTCCATCCCGTCCCGGTACGCCTGGTGAATGGTGCCGCGCTTGCCGTGGCACACGTCCCGCGCCAGCTTGGGGTGCGGTTCCTCAGGACCGGGTGGCTTCGTGGCCGGTGGATGCTAGGGGTGGCAGAGCGTGGATCAGCCGGTCGATTTCGTTGTCCGTGTTGTAGTAGTGCACGGAGGCACGGACGACCGAGGTGAGGGAGCGGGGTTCGAAGTCCCAGCGTGCGTAGTCGGCGATGGAGACCGAGACGTTGATCCCGCGCGTCCGGAGGACCGCGCGATGACCTGGCTGTCGTGGCCCTCGACGGTGAAGGTCACGATGCCGCACTGGTGCGAGCCTCGGTCGTGGACCCGCACTCCGGGCAGCGCCCGCAGGCGCGCGCGCAATATGGTGGCCAGGTGGGTCACCCGTTCCTCGATCGCCTCCATGCCGAGGTCGAGGGCGTAGTCCACGGCGGTGCCGAGACCGATCTTGCCGGCGTAGTAGGTCTCCCAGTTCTCGAACCGGCGTGCATCGGCTCGGACCTGTTACCTGTCGGCCGATGTCCAGGTGGCCGCGTGCAGGTCCAGGAACGGCGGCTCCAGCTGTTCGCGGATCCGCGGCGAGCAGTACAGGAAGCCGGTACCGCGCGGGGCCCGCAGGAACTTGCGGCCGGTCGCGGTGAGCAGGTCGCAGCCGATCTCACCGACGTCGACGGGCATCTGGCCGACGGACTGGCAGGCGTCCAGCAGGTAGACGAGGCCGGCCTGGCGGGCCACCTTTCCGATCTCGGCGGCCGGGTTGACCAGGCCGCCCTGGGTCGGCACGTGCGTGATCGCGATGAGCTTGACCCGTTCATCGATCATCGCGCGCAGTGCGTCGACATCGAGCTGACCGTCAGCGTCATCGGGTACGACGTCGACGCGCACGCCGTGGCGGCGGGCGGTCTGCAGGAAGGCGATGGCGTTGCTGGCGTACTCGGCGCGGGCGGTCAGGATGCGGTCGCCTTCGGCCCAGGGCAGGGAGTAGAACGCCATGTCCCAGGCGCGGGTGGCGTTCTCCACCACCGCGATGTCATCCCGTCCGGAGCCGATCAGGCGGGCCAGCGCGTCGTAGGTGTGCTCGATCCGCTCGGCCTGCGAGGCCGCGGCCTCGTACCCGCCGATCTGCTCTTCCAGACGCAGATGCCCGATCACGGCATCGACTACCGGGCGGGGCGCGAGAGCAGCCCCCGCGTTGTTGAGATGGACCACCCGCGCGACTCCCGCCGTCTCCTGACGGACCCGCTCGACGTCGATCGCCACCGGCATCCAGCTCCTTCACGGTCTTCGCGAGTGGCCACGGCTTGACCGAACGCTCACAGATGCCCGTAGCGTTCAAGAATGTCTCACGGGGCCTGCGATCTGCGGTTGGCTCGAGCGCGGGGTCGTAGGCGGGCGGGGGTATGTGAAGGCCGTCGGTGGTGAACGAAGCGGGCGGGGCGGACAGCGGCACGACTCGGGCGCGCGGCAGACGGAGCGCACCCCTGCTCCCGAGTTCGGTCACTTGTTCGATAGTCGTGTGCGTCCCACCCTCTCGGGACTGCCGCAGCAAATGCGTGCACCCTCGCGAGGGGCGGCCGGAGAACCCGCCGCATTAAATCCGGCATTCTCCGCGACGGACCAGCGATGGCACGAGGGGAACCCACTGCCGCGTGGGCCGATCAGGGGATGCCGTGTCCGGTCGGGCGCGTGGAGCCTTGGACACCACCTTTCTGCCGTCCAGCACCGTCCGGAGACCTTCATGCGCCACGCCGCCTCTTCCCCTGCCGCCACCCCATCGACCCGGGGTGCAGTGGGCCGCTCGGTGGCTGCTGCGGTCGGGCTGTGCAAGGTCTACGGCGAGGGGGAGACCCGGGTCGCGGCATTGGATGACGTGAGCGTGCAGTTCGGGCGGGGTGAGTTCACCGCGATCATGGGGCCTTCCGGATCCGGGAAGTCCACGCTCATGCACTGCATGGCGGGGCTGGACGACTTCTCGTCCGGTTCGGTGCGGATCGGTGAGACGGAGCTGGGCGGTCTCGATGACCGGCATCTGACGCGGATACGCCGGGAGAAGCTGGGGTTCATCTTCCAGGCGTTCAACCTGCTGCCGACCCTGACGGCTCTGGAGAACATCCTCCTGCCGCTGCAGCTCGCCGGCCGCACAGCCGATCAGGACTGGCTGGACACGGTGGTGGCGAGCGTGGGCCTGGCCGACCGGCTCCAGCACCGCCCCTCCCAGCTCTCCGGCGGACAGCAGCAGCGCGTGGCGTGCGCTCGCGCTCTGGCCTCGCGACCGGAGATCGTCTTCGCGGACGAGCCCACCGGCAACCTCGACTCCCGCTCCGGCAGTGACGTCCTCTCCTTCCTCGCCGCCTCGGTACGGGAACTGGGCCAGACGGTCGTCATGGTCACGCATGACCCCGTCGCCGCGTCCTACGCGGGCCGGGTGGTCTTCCTCGCCGACGGCCGCATCGTCGACGAACTCCACCAGCCCACGGCCGATGCCGTCCTGGCGCGCATGAAGCGCTTCGGCACCGACCAGCCCGCCTGACAACCCAGGCCGCACGCACCGACATCAAGGACTTCCGCATGTTCCGCACCGCCCTGCGCACCGTGCTCGCCCAGCGAGCCCGCCTGACGTTGACAGCCCTGTCCGTTCTCCTCGGCGTCGCGTTCGTCTCGGGCGTGCTCGTCTTCGGCGACACCGCCGTGAACGCCGAACGCGCCGCGGTGGACAAGAGTGCCGGCGACGCCTCGGTGGTGATCAGCACCAACCGGCCGGCCGGCGCCGACGCCGGTCTCGGCCGGGCACTCCTGCGCCGTACCGAAACCCTGCCGGGAGTCGCCTCTGCCCGGGCTTCCGTATCCGGTCACGTCGCCGTTGACGGCAAGAACGGCCAGCATCTGTACTCGGTCGCCGGCAACTACAGTCCGGGGAAGGACGGCAGCGACCCCGCCTATCGCATGGTGGAGGGACGCCCTCCCGCCCGGTCAGGTGAGACGGCCATGACCCGCACGGCCGCCACCGCGGCCGGGTACCGCCTCGGCGACACCGTGCCGGTCACGGTCGGGGCCGGCCAGGCCGGACCCCAGAAACTGGTCGGCCTCTACGCACCCGCCGCCGGCCGCACCACGGGACCGGCACTGCTCTTCAGCACCGACGCCGCACAGCGCCTCCTTCTGAGCCCGGGCCGCTACTCCCAGATCAGCCTCACGGCAACGCCCGACGTCTCCGACCAGCAGCTCTTGGCCCAGGTCCAACCGCTCATCGCCCAGGACAGCGCCGCCACGGTGCAGACGGGTTCCTCCGTAGTGGCCGGGAAGACGGCGCAGGCCGAGGAGAACATCAAACCGCTGACGAACATCCTGCTGGCCTGCGCGGGTTTGGCCCTGTTCGTCAGTACGTTCATCATCGCCAACACCTTCACCATGCTGGTCGGTCAGCGCACCCGCGAACTCGCCCTGTTCCGCGCGGTCGGCGCCACCCGCCGCCAGGTCAAGGGCTCGGTCCTGGCCGAAGCCCTCCTCGTGGGCACGGCAGCCTCCCTGTGCGGTGTGCCTCTGGGCATCGGCCTGTCCGTGCTCATCAGGGCGGGCATCAGCGCCGCAGGCGCCGACATGCCGGCCGGACCTCTGATCGTCACACCCGTCACCGTGCTGCTGTCCCTTGGCATCGGCATCCTCGTCACCGTCCTGGCCGCGTGGCTGCCGGCCCGTCGCGCCGCCAAAATCGCCCCCGTCGCCGCCATGAGCAGCATCCACACCCCACCGACACCCAAGAGCCTCGCCATCCGCAACATCCTCGGCGCAGTGCTCGCCGCCGTCGGAGCGGGCATCGTCACCGTCGGGGCAGGTATCGGCAATGCGGCAGGGGGCCGGGTGATCACCGGCGGAGCCGTCCTCATGCTGCTCGGCATGATCGTCCTGACTCCGTTCCTCTCCCGCCCAGTCATCGGCCTCGCCCGCAAGCCGCTGGAACGCTTCCTCCCGGTGACCGGCCCACTGGCCTGCGGCAACGCGGTACAGAACCCGCGGCGTACCGGCGCTACCGCTTCCGCGGTCAGCATCGGCGTCACGATGGTCAGCGGCATGGCCGTCTTCGCCGCCTCGCTCCAGCACGACATCGACGGCAAGGGCAACGGCGGCACCTCCGGTCCGATCATCGAAATCCTGACCGGGATGTTCGTGATGACCCTCGTCATCGCGGTCGTCGGAGTGGTCAACACCCTGACCATCTCCGTCTTCGAACGCCGCCGCGAGATCGGCCTGCTCCGCGCCCTCGGCATGGACCGCACCGGAGTCAGACAGACCATCCGGATCGAAGCCCTGGTCATATCCGTCCTCGGATCGGTACTCGGCGTCGGCATGGGAGTGTTCCTCGGCTGGGCCATCACCCAGGCAGCCGCCATGGAACTCGTCATCCCGTGGGGAAAGCTGGCACTGTTTTTCGCCGCAGCCGCCCTGGTCGGCCTCGGCGCCGCAGCAGCGCCCGCCCGCCGCGCAAGCCGGCTCAACGCCCTGGCCGGTATCAAGAGCGAGTAGCTGCCGTCTGCGCTTGCAGGGCCGGCAGTCGGCCGCTCGCCGTAGCTTCGCCGCGACGAGGATCGGATCGAGGCCCCGGTCGTTCTCGAGGATGAGGCTGGGACCTTCAGCCGCCTCCACCCGCCCCGGGCGCCCGCGACCGCCGTGGCCACGCCGGGTGGGCTACACCAGTGGATCGGCCGTGGCTGGGGTCCGGCCTGCTGCGGCGGGTTCCTCGCCCTCGTGTGTGTTCAGGCGTCGTTGGTGTCTGCGGGGCAGAACTGTTCGAGGAGGAGGGGTGTGCCGAGGGCGAGGGTGACCAGGCGGCGGTGGGCGGCTTCGAGCGTGCGGCGGGCGGCGGGCGGCGGGGAGGCCGGCGGGGGGTGCGGGGCGGTTGCCGCGGGGGCGGCCGGGGGCGGTGGTGACCCAGAGTTGGTGGACGTCGCCGCCGTGGAGGGTTTTGCGGTGGCCGGCGGTGAGGGCGTGGTGGGTGTCGTGCCAGCGGGCGACGGCGTGGCGGCTGACGGTGTCGAGGGGGTACCAGGCTCCGGCGGTGCGGGCGCGGGGGAGGGGGCGGTCGAGCTGGAGGTCGTCGAGGGTCATGGGCTGGAGGTGGGCGAGTCCGTGGCCGGTGGTGACGGCGAGGGCGATGAGGGCGACGGTGCGTTCCCAGGTGGAGGTGAGGATGCCGTCGGGTTGGTGGGCGGTGAGGAGTTTGAGGGTGCGGTGGGCTTCGGTGGGGCTGAGGCGGGGGGCGAATTCGGGTTTGGGGACGGTGAGGGTGAGGGGGTGGCCGGCGTGTGCGGAGAAGGTGTTGAGGGTGCTGGTGCGGGCGGCCATGGAGTTGGCGGAGGCGGGGGCGGCGGGTCCGCGCAGGCTGTTGCGCCTGCGGGTTTCGCCGCGGGCGGCGGCGTCGAGCCAGGCGGTGGCGTGGGCGGGGTCGAGGAGGTCGGCGAGGGTGAGGTCTGCTTCGCGGCAGTCGTGGGTGGTGGCGAGGTGGGCGGTGTACTCCTGGAGGTAGGTGCGGCGCAGGGAGCGGGTGGACTCGCCGGGGAGGGAGGAGAGGAAGGCAGCGATGGCCGCGCGGGCGGAGGAGCCGGACGGGCCGGAGCGGTGGCGGGCCCCGGGCAGGGCGGGAACCACCGGTGCCGGCAATGTGAGGGAACGATGGGAGGGAACGATGGGAGGGAACGATGGGAGGATCTTGCTCTTATTCAATCGCAGACCCCAAGGACGGCGACGCACCGGCAAGGAGCGAGCCCGCCGAGTTGCGCGACGGTGGCCGACGAGGTGAACTCGGCGACCCGCACCCGGAACGTCGAACGTGTTGCAAGAACTGATCTGGCAACTGATCCCCTAATGGCAATAGAGATTGCAATTAAGTCGCTTTAGGGTGCACACTCCCCCCATGAGCGACACACCCCGCACCCGAGCCCGGCAGGCCGAGCTCACCGCCGCCGAACAGCGCGAGCTGGCCCGCCTGCAGACCGCCATCACCGAGGCCCGGGAAGCCCTCGCGGAAGCCGCGGGGCGCATCGCCGTCACCCACGGACGCGGCGGGAACTCCGCCGTCGCCCGCGTTCTGGACGTCACCCCGCAGCACATCTCCAACCTGGCCGCCGCCTACCGCGCCACCCTCATCGAGCAGCCCGCCGAGGGGAGCGCGGCCGCATGAGCACCGCACCCCACAACCCCACCGGCCCTCTGATCGACATGCCGGCGAAGACGCCCGCAGCGCTCCGCGCCGCCGTCGCACGGCTCGACCAGACGGCGCTCGACCGCTTCGACGAGCACTGGACCTCGGCCACCGCCCAGACCCGCGACGAGTACAGCCTCATGCCCGCCCGCGCCTTCACCGAGCACTGGTGGGTGTGGGTGGCCGTCGAGCGGTGGCCCGAGCTCGCCGCCCGCTTCCGGGAGTGCGAGCGCATCACCGCCGACTCCGAGGACCGTGCGGAACGCCGGGCGGCTTCCGCCGAACTCGGCCGCATCCTTGCCGAGGCGGAGGCCGCCGCCGCGTGAGCGACTGGATTTGGGAGTACCTCCCTGACGCCGAGCACGTCGCCGGCGGACTGAGCGGGCCGCAGCGATCCGAGGTCGAGACGGTCGCCCAGCGGATCGCGGACGCGGTCGGGGTACGGCGCATCGGCCACCCCTACGACATCCGCGAGTCCGCGTCCGGCGTGAAGACCCACGCCGAGGGGCCCGTCATCGTCTGGTACCAGGAGGACTACCGCGACGACGTCGTGCTGATCCTGCGCGTCCAACACTTCAACGCCGACGAGGAGGATTAGCCCATCGCATTCGCCGAGATCACCCATCACCACCACGGACCTGAACAGCCGGCAGTACCGGGCGATCGACGTCATCGACGCCCTCGTCAAAGCCGGCTCAAGACCGGTCCCCGCTCACCCGGACCATCACCAGCAACGGCGCGCTGCGCGGCCAGGTCGAGCGCGTCACCTCGCGCCTGACCGAAAACGACCGCCCCGCGAGTCGAAGAGGTACTCGGGCGACCTCGATTGAGAGGACCGCGTATCCGCGGTTCGAGCTGCTGATCACCTCACATGAGCTGCATCTGTTCTTCGCGACGAGCCGTGACGAGGTCGAGTGGACGGCTGCCCGGACCGACTGCGACGAGCACCTCCTGCACGAGGGCTTGCGCCTACAACCCGACGCTGTCCGCCACTACCGTGCACCTGGGATTCACGGCAGCTGATCAGCGGTCTCGCCGGGCAAGAATCGCCCGCGGTCGAAAGTGAGGGCGGGTGGGTTCGTACCGGCCGACGACGCCAACGGCCGCTGGCTCGTCCGATGCGCCAATGCGTTGATATCACGAGCGCGTCCAGGGGCGGTGCCGTCGCGTGCCCCCCGTCCTGGGGCAAGCTCGCTCTGACTGGAGTGCCTTAGAACCCCTGAAGAGAAGGAAGTCCCCAGATGAGTGTCGAGTCCGGGTGCAGCCCCGTGCACGGCCCGCCGTCCAGGCGGGGGAGGTGGGTTGCCGGAGGCGCGATGGCGTCCACGGTGCTCGTCCTTTCATGTCTGGCCGACCCGGCGCTTGCCACGGCACGCGTCGTGGCGGCCCCGGCGGGCGTGACCGCGGTGGGTGCTTCTGTCGGTGACACATGTGAGAAGGGCAAGAACCGGCCTGATCGAGAAGGTGCCTTCGGACCGGCCGGGACGTCTGCCCACCACCCGTGCAAGAAGGGGCCGACCGGCCCCGCCGGGCCTCCCGGGCCTCCCGGGCCTCCCGGGCCTCCCGGGCCCATCGGTCCGATGGGGCCCGCCGGCCCGCCGGGGCCCGCCGGTCACCACGGACTGCGTGCGTTCCTCGCTGACGGTACGTTCGTCCCGCCCGCGGGCGTCACCTCCGTCCATGTCCAGGCATGGGGGGCCGGTGGCGGGGGCGGCGGCGGGGCGGGCGCTGTCACCATGGGCGACATCAGGCCGGGGGCCGGCGCGGGCGGGGGCGGCGCCGGCGGTCTGGCCTGGTGCGTCGTGTCGGTCAGCCCGGGCAGCACCTACACGGTCGGCGTGGGGGGCGGCGGCAGCGGCGGCGGAGCCGGCGCTGCCGGAGAGTCGGGCGATGGCGGTGACGAGGGCGGGGACACGACGCTGACTGCGCCCGATGCCACCGCCCTCGTGGACGCTGAGGGCGGGCAGCCGGGCGCACCAGGAACTCCCCCCATCCCGGGTGACGGGGGCACCGGCGGCACGGCGATGTGCCAAGGCGACGGGGTGACCCGCACCGGCCCCACCGGCGGAGACGGCCAGTCGGGCACCGAGATTTCGGGAGGCCCCGGCGGACAAGGCGGCGAACCCGCCCCGCAAGGCATCATCGCCCTACCACCGGGCCGGGCCACCGGCGGCGACGGCGGGAGCGGCGGAGACCAGGGAGGCGACGCCGGCAGCACGGGCGGCGCCGGGTACATCGTCCTGTGGTGGTGAGTGCGGGCTGACCTGCCGTTCTTCGTAGCCCCACCCCGCTCGGCCACGCTCGTCGCGCATAGGCTCGCCCATGGATGGGTGCTGTCACGTTGTCCGGGCGTCTGGGATGATCTTCGGGTTGGGGTCTTCCGGGGTGGGGTGGGGCTCGTGTCGTCTGTGGTGCCGTCGTACAAGAATCACCGCTACCCGGCCGAGAGGTGCTGTCACGTTGTTGGTGGTGTGATCGTTTGATTGCGCGTCAGGCCGTGCGGGGGCCGTCGGCGGCCCGCTGCTCAGGCTGTGGCGGGCATGCCGGTGGTGCCGGTGATCTGGTTCCAGACGGCGAAGCGGATGGTCATCTCGAAGCGGTGGCGTCTGGCGGTCATGAGGTGGCGGTGGGGGCGGAAGTCGGGTGAGATCCCGGTGAACGCGGAGAGGAAGCGTTGCGCCCCGCCGACGCTGCGGAAGCCTTTCATCGCTCGTTCACGCTGACGGGTGGGCTGGTGGGAGTTCTCCGCCCGGTTGTTCAAGCCCTTGTGCGAACGGTGCTCGACCGAGGGCATCACCTCACGGTGCGCGGCCCCGTAGGAGCGCAGCTTGTCGGTGACGACCACCCGGGGCACTCGCCTGGTCGTGGTCAGGAGCCGGCGGAAGAAACGCCTGGCCGCAGCCTTGTCACGACGGTTCTGGACCAGGATGTCCAGGACGTTCCCGTTCTGGTCGACGGCCCGCCACAAGTACTTCCACGCCCCGTTGATCTTGATGAAGACCTCGTCGAGGTGCCACTTGTCGCCGGGCTGCGGGCGGCGCCGGCGCAGAGCGTTGGCGTAGGCCTGACCGAACTTCAGACACCAGCGGCGGACGGTCTCGTAAAAGACGATCACGCCCCGCTCGAGCATCATCTCCTCCACCTCACGGAAGGAGAGCGGGAAGCGGAAGTACAGCCACACACAGTGCGCGATGATCTCGACCGGGTACCGGTGGTTCTTGTACGACGGCACCACAGACGACACGAACCCCAGCCCCTCACCAGACGGACAACCCGAAGATCATCTCACCCTGCCCCGACAACGTGACAGAGCCATGCAGGCAAGTGCCTGGCGGCCAGACTCGGGTCCTTCCGGAGCGGGTACTGGCCGAGAAGTTGGCCTCTTGGGAGGTGTGGCCTCCGATTGGGGGGTGGCAGTGGAGGGGCGCGCGGGCGAAGTGACGATTCGGCGCCCTCTGAACGGCCAGGACTGCCTGGATTCCCCGCGAACCGGCGCGCACGGTGATGTGCGCGCCGGTTCGCGTGCCCGTTCACTGTGCGGAAAGGATCCGGCGGCTCCTGCGGCTGCCCGCCGTGGTACGGAAATCACGTGGTGAACAGCGGAGTTGGTGAGGCTGGTGGGTGCGCAGGGCCGGGGGACTGCGGTATCCGGGGGCGCGCGATCGGTCGGGAATCGCCCTCGAATGGGTGGTGAGTCGATCGGCTTCGTTGACTCCTGGATGTCTGTTCCCCGCGTCCGTTCGGGTGGCCTATGACGCTTCGGGTGATCACCCGCGCAAAGGATGGGGCGCACGACCGTGATCATCGGTCGCCGACGTGAGCAGGAGGACTCCGTGCCCGATACCGCCGTCATCCCGGTACTGACCCGCAAGATGCGCTCCATGTTCGCGCTGCTCGACGCCGACCGAGATGGCTTCCTCTGCGCGGACGACCTCACCGCCGTTGCCGACCGGATGGACGCGGTCTTTCCCGGCCAGGCGGCCCGCATCGGCACGCTGCGCAGCACCCTCCACGAGCTGTGGCAGGACCACCTTGCGCCCACCGTTGCCGGCGCCGGCCGCCTTGACGTCGAGGCTTTCGAGCTGGGCATCCGGCGCTCGGTGAGCGTCAGCCCGGTCACCCTGCTGGAGACCCTGCACGAAGGGGCGTGTGCCTGGCTCTCCCTGTGCGACACCGACGGGAACGGGCTCATCGACCTTGAGGAATACCAGCGGCTGAACCAGGCGATCGGCGGTCTGCCCGCGCAGCAGATGGAGGAGTCGTTCCGCAGGCTCGACCGCGACGGCGACGGAACCCTGGACCCGGCCGAGATCGACGCCGCCGTCGTGGAGTTCTTCACCAGCGAGGACCCCGAGGCCCCCGGCAACTGGCTGTACGGGCCCTTCTGACCCGGTCTCCGGGCGCAGCAGCACGGCGGAGTCACCCGCGAGTCAAAGTCGAAGAGGAGGACGGTTCTCAGTGCAGCAGGTTTACAGGGCCGTGGAGACGCCCTGGCACGTCTCCGCGTTCCGCGTCGGCCCCGGGGATCCGGAGGCGGTCGGGCTGGTCGGCCGGATCCGGGAACTCCGGGCGAGGATTCTGTTCGATCATGGCCGTCGCCCCGGCTTCCGGTCGGCCGACGGCGCGTACGCCGATGACCAGGAACTCGATTTCGAAGCCTGGCACTTCGTCGGCCGCCGCACGCCGGACGGCCCGCCGCTGGGCTACGTACGGCTCTCCACGCCCGAGACGGGCGAGCTGTTCCAGACCCGGGCCTATCTGGGGGCGGACCGGTACGAGGAGGTGCTGCGGGAGCACGGCCTCGGCGTAGGAGAAACGTTCGAGCACAGCCGGCTCGTCGTCGAGCACCAAGCCCGCAAGCTGGGTCTGGGGATCCACCTCAACGCCTTCGCCATGGCCGCGGCACGCTGCCTGGGGGGCCAAGGCGATGATCGGCACCTCCGGAACGGCCGACGGGCAGGACCGTTTCCACGAGCGGTTCGGATTCCGTGCCGTACCGGGAACGCGCCGGTACGTCGAGCGGTACACCGAGGACGTACTGATCATGCTGTACCAGGCCGCAACCCCGGCCGGCGAGTACAGCGGCCTCGTCGAGCAGCTGGAGGACGCCTTCCCCGCCGCCACCATCCCGGTACGGGACGCCGTACTCGACGAGCCGGGCCGGGCGGCGGCCAAGGCCTCCGAGGCCCCCGCGGTGAGTGCCCCCGCGTACAGCACCGCGGCCACCGCTACGGTCACCGCCACCGCCACCGGGGCGGAGGCCTGCTGGCAGCCGGTGCTGTACGACCTGGCGCGCGCGGACGACAGGCGGGCCCGCGAGGCCCTCCTCGCCTCCGGTGCGGTCCGGGAGGTCATGGACACCATCGACGAACAGCTGGTGGAACTGGTCACCAGCCGGGAACCGGCGCTGCGCTCCTCACTGCAGGCCGTGGCGCGGGCGGTCGCGGGGCAGCTCGGCGGCACCGCGCCGCACGACTACGGAACCTGGGTCTGGTACCCGTGGTCGGGACGGCTAATCCACCTGCTGCCCCGGGAGGAGTTCCGCTTGGTGCGCACCGACCGCAACCGGGGCCGGATCGAACGGCCTGAGCAGCGCCGCCTGTTGGGATGCAGGGTGGGCATCATCGGCCTTTCGGTCGGCAGCAGCGCTGCCTTGACCTTCGCGATGGAGGGCATCGGCGGCGCTTTCAAACTCGCCGACTTCGACACTCTCAGTGTCTCCAACCTGAACCGGCTGCGTGCGGGAGTGCACCACCTGGGCCTGAATAAGTGTGTGATCGCGGCCCGGCAGATGCTGGAGATCGACCCGTGGCTAGACATCGAGATCCACCCCGGAGGACTGACCAACGAGACGATGGAGGAATTCTTCACCGGTGGTGCGGGCCCCATCGACCTCCTCGTCGAAGAATGCGACACCCCCTACGTGAAGCTCGCCGCCCGCGAGCACGCCCGCGCGCTGGGCATTGCGGTTGTGATGGACGCGAACGACCGGGGCCTGCTGGACGTCGAACGCTTCGACCTCGAACCCGACCGGCCCCTCCTTCACGGGCGCCTGGGCGCCACCACCTCCGCGGACCTGATCGGCCTGACCTTCGAGGAGTCGGTCGAGGTGATCCTCACGATGGTCGACCGCACACGCATCAGCCCGGAACTGGCCGCCGCGGTACCCCAGATCGGCACCACGCTCAGCAGTTGGCCGCAGCTCGCCTCGGGTGTCGCACTCGGCGGGGCCCTGACGGCGGAAGCCGTCCGCCGCATCCTGCTCGGTCTGCCCCGGCCCTCGGGTCGCTTCTACACCGACCTCGAAGCCCTCACCTCTGCCGACCGGAGCACCCTCGCATGACCATGACGTACGAGCAGGCCGCCCACACGCACACCGGTGACGGCCTGCCGGTCCCGTTCGGCGTCGCGGGCACCGGCCTGCACCTGCCCCCGGCGATCGTGACCAACGAGGAGCTAACCCGGAACCTGCGGACGAGCCAGGAGTGGATCACGACCCGCACCGGGATCCGGGAGCGCCGCCGGCTGGCACCCGAACTGGCCACCTCCGACATGTGCGTGGCCGCGGCCCGGCCCGCACTGGAGGCCGCCCGGCTCGACCCCTCGGAGCTGGACGCGGTCATCGTCGCCAGCTACACCGCCGACCAGCCACTCCCCTCCACCTCCGTCATCGTGAAGAACGCGCTCGGCGCCACCAGAGCGCTGGCCATGGACGTCGCCCAGGCCGCCTGCGCGTCAGGCATCCACGCCGTACTGCAAGCGGCCCACCTCCTGCAGAATCCCTCGATCACCACCGTCCTGGTCATCGGAGCGGACTGCGCCTCCCGCGTCATCCGCCCCACCGACCGCACCGGGGGAGTCTTCTTCGGGGACGCCGCGGCCGCGGCCATCCTGACGAGCGCCGAAACTCCGGGGGCCGGACTGCTCTCGTACGACATCGGCTCGCAGCTCTCGTACGCCGTCCAGATCCCCGGGGGCGGCTCGCGCCTGCCCACCACCGCCGAGACCCTCGCCTTGGGAAAGCAGTACGTCTCCATGGACGGACCCGCCGTGTGGGACACGGCAACCACGCGCCTTCCGCAAAGCATCACCGGCGCGACCCGCCGGGCGGGCCTGCTGCCCACCGAGATCGACCACTACTTCTTCCACCAGGCGAACATCAACATCCTGACCGAGACGCTCCGCCGCCTGGACATCCCGGCCGACCGCGCGCCCATCACCCTCGACCGGCTCGGCAACACCGGGGCAGCCGGCCTGTTCACCGCCCTCCACGAAACCGCCTCAGCCGGCGGACTACGCCCCGGAGACACCTACATCCTGTGCGGCATCGGCGCCGGCTGGCACTGGGGCACCCTCTGCATGCGCCAGCCCTAACCGACCCGGCCCCGACCCACGTACGACCCGGCCGGGCCTCCGCGCGGCTGACCGTGCGCACGGGCCGACGCTCTGGCAGCGGATCTACACAATCAGCACCCGAGGGCTCAGCAAGGCGTTGTCAGGTTGAGTGATTCTCGGGGGCATCTTCTGGTTCGGGACGTGTCTGGCCGTGGTAGTGGTGTCTGTTTCAGGTGGCCGCGGGCAGGCCTGCGGTGGCGGTGATCTGGTCCCAGATGGCGAAGCGGGTGATCATTTCGGTGCGGTAGCCGGTGGCGGTGAGGAGGTGGCGTCGGGGTCTGAAGTGGGGTGAGATGCCGCTGAACGCGGCCAGGAACCGTTGGGCTGCGCCGACGGAACGGAACCCCTTCATCGCGCGTTCCCGCTGCCTCGTCGGCTGATGTGAGTTCTCGGCCCGGTTGTTGAGTCCCTTGTGGATCCTGCTGGCCAAATGTCGTGTCCTGCGGTGAGGGCGGGCGGTTGGCATGGTGGTGGCCGGTTCTGTCGTTCCCGGCTGGTGGGGTGGGAGTCATGTCGTTGCTGCCGGAGCAGTGGCCCGAGGTCCCTGAGGTGACGGTGCGGGTCGCGCGGGCGGTGGCTGGTCGTGGGGCGCCGCCGTTGGCTATGCGGGTGCGGGATGAGCTGGGCGGGCTGTTCGCGGATGCCGAGTTCGCCGGGGCGTTCGGTCTGCGGGGCCGGCGGGGCTGGTCGCCGGGGCGGCTGGCGATGGTGACGGTGCTGCAGATGGCGGAGAACCTGACCGACCGCGCCGCCGCCCACCGGGTCCGGTTCGACCTGTCGTGGAAGTACTGCCTTGGCCTGGAGTTGGAGGACGTCGGCTTCGATGCCTCGGTGCTCTCGGAGTTCCGCACCCGGGTGGTCGAGCACGGCCTGGAGGAGCGGGTACTGGATCTGCTGCTGGCGGCATTGAAGGGCAAGGGCCTGGTCAAGGCTGGGGGTAAGCAGCGGACCGACTCCACCCACGTGCTGGCGGCGGTGCGGGACCTGAACCGCCTCGAGCTGTGCGGGGAGTCGGTGCGGGCCGCGCTGGAGGCGCTGTCCGCCGCGGCCCCGCACTGGGTGGCGCAGGCCGTGGACGTCCGTGGGTGGAACCGCCGCTACGGGCGGCGCATCGACGAGAGCTGGCGTCCCGCCAGCTCCAAAGCCAAGCGGGACGAACTCGTACTGGACTACGGCCGTGACGCGGTGGCCCTGCTGCGGGCGGTCCACAACCCTCACTCGCCCCTGTGGCTGCGCGAGCTGCCCGCGGTCCAGGTCCTGCGCCGGATCACTGTGCAGAACTACCTGGTCACCACCGGCGGCGACGGGCGGGAGGTGGTCAAGCGGCGGGAGGCGGACAAGGAGGGTCTCCCGCCCGGCAGACTGCGCCTGGCCTCGCCCTACGACCTCGACGCCCGCAACGGCACCAAGAACGCCCTACACTGGACCGGGTACAAACTGCACATCAGCGAGGTCTGCCAGCGGCCCCGGCCCGGCGGAGGGACCCCGCGGCCGGGACGCCGGGCGCGTCCGGACATCCCGAACGTGATCACACATGTCGCGACCACGGACGCGACCGTGCCCGATGTGAAGCTGGTCGAGCCCGTCCACCGGGCCCTCGCCGACCGGGGCCTGCTGCCCGCCGAGCACTACCTCGACTCCGGCTACGCAAGCGCGGAACTCCTCGCCGGGGCCCGGGCCGCCTTCGGGATCACCCTGGTCGCACCGCTCCTGGCGGGCACCTCCCGCCAGGACCGGGAGAACGCCGGTTACCAGCGCGAAGCCTTCACCATCGACTGGGACGCCGAGCAAGCCACCTGCCCCCAGGGCGCCACCAGCAGGTTCTGGAGCCCGGCCCGGCAACACGGCCGCGAAGGGATCGCGGTCCGCTTCGACGAGGCCGACTGCGGCCCCTGCCCGGTCAGAGCGGCATGCACCGACGCCACACGCCAGGGCCGCCAGCTCACCCTGCGCCCACGGGACCTGCAGGAACTGATCAACACGAACCACGCCGCCCAGCAGGACGCCGACTGGCAGACCACATACGCCCTGCGCGCCGGCGTCGAGGGCACCATCCGCCAGGCCACAGCCGTCACCGGTAACCGCAGGGCCCGCTATCGCGGCCTCGCGAAGACCCACCTCGAACACGTCTACTCCGCCGTCGCCCTCAACCTCATCCGCCTCGACGCCTGGTGGAACAACCAACCCCTCGACCACACCCGCACCAGTCACCTCGCGAGACTTGACCTCACCCTCACGGCCTGACTGCCCCCCACATTTGGCCAGCAGGATCCCTTGTGGGAGCGGTGGTCCACCGAGGGCATCACCATGCGGTGGGCGGCTCCGTAGGAGCGGAGCTTGTCGGTGATGATCACTCTGGGCACCGAGCGGGTCTTCTTCATCAGTTTCCGGAGGAAACGCCTGGCCGCGGCCTCGTCGCGGCGGTTCTGCAGCAGGATGTCGAGGACGTTCCCGTCCTGGTCGACGGCACGCCACAAGTACTTCTGCACCTTGTTGATCTTGACGAAGACCTCGTCCAGGTGCCATTTGTCGCCCGGCTGCGGGCGGCGCCGGCGCAGCGCGCCGGCGTAGGCGGGGCCGAACCGGCGGGTCCACTGGTGGACCGTCTCGTAAGACACCTCGACGCCCCGCTCGAGCATCAGCTCCTCGACCTCACGCAGACTCAGACCGAAGCGGTGGTACAGCCACACGCAGTGGCTGATGATCTCCGGCGGGAAGCGGAAACCCCGGTACGACACCGTCTCCACGAGCAGCCCCTCCAGCAACCCCGACCAGACAGATGATCATCCCACCGAGCGACACCCCCACTCAACCTGACAACGCCCTGCAGCATCCTTGGTGTCAGCCGCTCGAGCTTCTACTACTGGCGCCGGACAGCCACGGGCCGGGCCGCCCGGCAGGCAGCCGACGCGAGGCTCACCGTCCGGATACGGGCCGTGCACAAGGAATCGGACGGCACTTACGGAGCCCCGAGGATCACCGCCGAGCTCCGCGAGACGAGCGGAGAAGCGGTGA